>NZ_JBUPWE010000010.1:0-321094 GCF_055502615.1 Pseudoduganella sp. jia 9
TACCGCATGCCGCTGTCGGCCATCGTGTCGATCCTGCACCGTATCAGCGGCATGCTGCTGTTCGTGCTGCTGCCGTTCATCCTGTACCTGCTGCAGGAAAGCATCCGCTCCGAGATCTCGTTTGCCCACTTCCAGGGCATCGCCTCGCATCCGTTCAGCAAGCTGGTCATCCTGGCCCTGGTGTGGGGCTACATGCACCACTTCTGCGCCGGCATCCGCCACCTGGTGATGGACACCCACGTTGGCCTGGACAAGGATTCGGCCCGCAAGACGTCGGTCGCCGTGCTGGTCATCAGCCTGGCCGTGACCTTCCTGGTTGCCCTGAAACTGTTCGGAGTGTTCTAAGCCATGAAAAACAATATCGGACCGAAGCGCCTCGTCGTGGGCGCCCACTACGGCCTGGGCGAGTTCCTGGCGCAGCGCGCCACCGCGATCGTGATGGTGGTGTACACCGTCGTCCTGTTGCTGGCTTTCCTCACCGGCAGCAATTTCTCCTATGAAGGCTGGGCCGGCCTGTTCGCCCAGACCTGGTTCAAGCTGTTCACGCTGGCCACCCTGATCGGCCTGTTCTATCACGCCTGGGTCGGCGTCGTCAGCGTCTACCAGGACTACATCAAGAACGTCGGTGTTCGCTTCCTCATTCAAACCGCGTCGGCCATGTGGCTGATCGCGTGCGCCGTGTGGTCGGTGCAGATACTCTGGAGTGTGTAAATCGTGGCAGCAATCAAATCCTCCATTCCCGTACGCCGCTTCGACGCGGTGATCGTCGGCGCCGGCGGCTCCGGCATGCGCGCTTCCCTGCAACTGGCCGAAGCGGGCCTGAACGTGGCCGTGCTGTCGAAGGTCTTCCCGACCCGTTCGCACACCGTCGCCGCACAGGGCGGCATCGGCGCCTCGCTGGGCAACATGGCCGAAGACAGCTGGTTCTGGCACATGTTCGACACCGTCAAGGGCGGCGACTACCTGGGCGACCAGGACGCGATCGAATTCATGTGCCGCGAAGCACCGAAGGTCGTGTATGAACTCGAACACTTCGGCATGCCGTTCGACCGCAATCCGGACGGCACGATCTACCAGCGTCCGTTCGGCGGCCACACGGCCAATTTCGGCGAGAAGGCCGTGCAGCGCGCCTGCGCCGCGGCCGACCGTACCGGCCACGCGCTGCTGCACACGCTGTACCAGCGCAATGTGCGCGCCCGCACCCACTTCTTCGTCGAATGGATGGCGCTGGACCTGATCCGCGACGCCGAAGGCGACGTGATCGGCGTCGTGGCGCTGGAAATGGAAACCGGCGACGTGATGATCCTGCAGGCGAAGACGACGATCTTCGCCACCGGCGGTGCCGGCCGCATCTTCGCCGCATCGACCAACGCGTTCATCAACACCGGCGACGGCATGGGCATGGCGGCACGCGCCGGCCTGCCGCTGCAGGACATGGAGTTCTGGCAGTTCCACCCGACCGGCGTGGCCGGCGCGGGCGTCCTGATCACCGAAGGCGTGCGCGGCGAAGGCGGCATCCTGATCAACTCGCAGGGCGAGCGCTTCATGGAGCGCTATGCGCCGACGCTGAAAGACCTGGCGCCGCGCGACTTCGTGTCGCGCTCGATGGACCAGGAAATCAAGGAAGGCCGCGGCGTGGGCCCGAACAAGGACCACGTGCTGCTCGACCTGCGCCACATCGGCAAGGAAACCATCGAGAAGCGCCTGCCGTCGATCCTGGAGATCGGCCACAAGTTCGCCAACGTCGATGCAACGAAAGAGCCGATCCCGGTGGTGCCGACGATCCACTACCAGATGGGCGGCATCCCGACCAACATCCACGGCCAGGTCGTGGCACCGTCGGCCGATGGCGGCCAGAAGATCGTGAACGGCCTGTACGCGATCGGCGAATGCGCCTGCGTCTCCGTGCACGGCGCGAACCGCCTGGGCACGAACTCGCTGCTCGACCTGGTGGTGTTCGGCCGCGCGGCCGGCAACCACGTGGTGGCATCGAACCTGAAGCAGAAGGAACACAAGGACCTGCCGAAGGACGCGTCGGACTACGCGATGGACCGCCTGAACCGCCTGGAAACCTCGACCGGTTCGGAAAAGGTGCAGGGCGTGGCCAACGACATCCGCGCCACGATGCAGAAGTACTGCGGCGTGTTCCGTACCGACGACCTGCTGAAGGCCGGCTTCGACGAGATCATGAAGCTCGACGAGCGCCGCAAGCATGTGTCGTTCAAGGACAAGTCGAAGGTGTTCAACACCGCCCGCGTCGAAGCGCTGGAACTGGACAACCTGATCGAGACGGCCAAGGCAACCATCACGTCGGCCGTCGCCCGCAAGGAATCGCGCGGCGCGCACGCGCACAGCGATTTCCCGAACCGCGACGACGACAACTGGATGAAGCACACGCTGTGGTTCTCCGAAGGCAACCGCCTGGAGTACAAGCCTGTCGTCACCAAGCCGCTGACGGTGGAAACCTTCAAGCCCAAAGCACGCACTTTCTAAGGTAGCAAGAACATGGCACGTACTCTCAAATTCAAGATTTACCGCTACGATCCGGACAAGGATGCCAAGCCTTACATGCAGGACCTGACGGTCGAGCTGAAGGACACCGACAAGATGCTGCTGGACGCGCTGCAGCGCATCAAGTCCGACGTGGACGATTCGCTGGCCCTGCGCCGCTCGTGCCGCGAAGGCGTGTGCGGTTCGGACGCGATGAACGTCAACGGCAAGAACCGCCTGGCGTGCACGACGAACCTGAACGAACTGAGCGAACCGATCATCCTGCGCCCACTGCCGGGCCTGCCGGTGATCCGCGACCTGATCGTCGACATGACGCAGTTCTTCAAGCAGTATGAATCGATCAAGCCGTTCCTGATCAACGATTCGATCCCGCCGGAGAAGGAACGCCTGCAGACGCCGGCCGAGCGCGAGGAACTCGACGGCCTGTACGAATGCATCCTGTGCGCGTGCTGTTCGACGTCGTGCCCGTCGTTCTGGTGGAATCCGGACAAGTTCGTCGGCCCGGCCGGCCTGCTGCAGGCTTATCGCTTCATCGCCGACTCGCGCGACGAAGCCACCGGCCAGCGCCTGGACAACCTGGAAGACCCGTACCGCCTGTTCCGCTGCCACTCGATCATGAACTGCGTGGACGTTTGCCCGAAGGGCCTGAACCCGAACAAGGCGATCGGCAAGATCAAGGAACTGATGGTGCGCCGCGCCATCTGAGCCACGAAAATACTGGGCAATAAACGCCAATGAACACTGAAGACAACCGTTCGCATCAACAGGACCCCGCCAACCGTGCCCGCCTGCGCTGGCGCTCCCGGCGGGGCCTGCTGGAAAACGATCTGATATTGACGCGTTTTCTCGATGCGCACGAAACGGAATTGACCGACGACGAAGTGGACGCGCTGACGCGGCTTCTCGACTTGTCGGACAATGCGCTGATGGATCTGGTATTGGCGCGCAGCGAGCCGGAAGGCGAGCTCGATCTGCCGCACGTGCACGCACTGCTTGGTCGTCTGCGCCGCGCCTGATTTTTTTACAATAGCCGCACCTCATCCTGGAAGGAAGAGCATGAACACTTCTGATAACAAAGCCACCCTGTCGTTCTCGGACGGCAGCGCGCCGATCGAATTCCCGATCTACAAGGGCACCGTCGGCCCGGACGTCATCGACATCCGCAAGCTGTACGGCGCAACCGGCAAGTTCACCTACGATCCGGGCTTCATGTCCACGGCCGCATGTAACTCGTCGATCACCTACATCGACGGCGACAAGGGTGAACTGCAATACCGCGGCTACCCGATCGAACAGCTGGCCGTGAACGCCGACTTCATGGAAAGCTGCTACCTGCTGCTGAACGGCGAACTGCCGAACGAACAGCAGAAGGCCGACTTCGTGAAACTCGTGTCGAAGCACACGATGGTGCACGAGCAGATGCAGTTCTTCTTCCGTGGCTTCCGCCGCGATGCGCACCCGATGTCGGTGCTGGTCGGTACCGTGGGCGCGCTGGCGTCGTTCTACCACGACTCGCTGGACATCAACGATGCCAAGCAGCGCGAAATCTCGGCAATCCGCCTGATCGCCAAGATGCCGACGCTGGTGGCGATGGCGTACAAGTACTCGATCGGCCAGCCGTTCATGTACCCGCGCAACGACCTGTCGTACAGCGCCAACTTCATGCGCATGATGTTCGGTAACCCGTGCGAAGAGTACGAAGTGAACGACGTGCTGGTGCGCGCGCTGGACCGCATCCTGATCCTGCACGCTGACCACGAGCAGAACGCTTCGACGTCGACCGTGCGCCTGGCCGGTTCGTCGGGTGCCAACCCGTTCGCCTGTATCGCAGCCGGCATCGCCTGCCTGTGGGGCCCGGCACACGGCGGCGCCAACGAAGCGGCACTGAACATGCTGAAGGAAATCGGCTCGGTCGAGAACATCCCTGCCTTCATCGAGAAGGTCAAGGACAAGAACTCGGGCGTGAAGCTGATGGGCTTCGGTCACCGCGTGTACAAGAACTTCGATCCGCGCGCCAAGCTGATGCGCGAAACCTGCCACGAAGTGCTGGAAGAACTGGGCCTGCAGGACGACCCGCTGTTCAAGCTGGCCATGGAGCTGGAAAAGATCGCGCTGGAAGACGAATACTTCGTGTCCCGCAAGCTGTACCCGAACGTCGACTTCTACTCGGGCATCGTGCAATCGGCACTGGGCATCCCTGTCTCGATGTTCACCGGTATCTTCGCGATGGCCCGTACCATCGGCTGGATCGCCCAGTGGAACGAGATGATCGCCGATCCTGAACAGAAGATCGGCCGCCCGCGCCAGCTGTTCGTCGGCTCCGCGCTGCGCGACGTGCCGGTGCTGAAGGATCGCAAGTAAGCGTTTGGCTTCAAGCAAATAAAAAGCGGGCTTCGGCCCGTTTTTTTTTATCTCTGCAAACAATCCACGTTGCACCGTGTCTACACGGCTGGGACTTGACCGCAGGCGGTGGATTACCCGCCGCGGTAACGGTTTTACGACACGCTGGCCAGTATCCTTGCCTGTTCCTCTTCCGGCCCCGGCCGCTGCTGCGCCCAGTAGTCGATGACGAGCGAACGTTCCAGGCAATCGGCAAGGGTTTTCACGAAGCGCACGTGGGCCGGGTGATTCAGATAGTCGTCGCGCGCTTCGGCGCTGGTGAACGTGAGCATGAAGCAGTGCGTGTAGCCGTCGTTCAGGCCTTCCGGGCTGACGTTGGTGCCGGTTTCGTAGCCGACGATGCCGGGAATCGCCTCCGGCAACCTGGCAAAGCCGGCGACGACGGCGTTCACCGCGTCGGCCGGGGCATCGTTCTTGAACGCAAACAGCACGACATGGCGCAGCAGCAGGTGCGGAACGGCGGAGGTATCGGCAAGCATGGCGGTCGGCAGGAGTGAATGACGGCCTATCGTACACCCGCCTCGCGGCCGCGCCGCGCGCAAGTGAGCGTTGTTGCGCCGATCGCGTGATATTTTTCTTGGCGGTATTCATCCGCCTGGCATTCTGGTAACGTTTGCCCGCGTTTTCGCGCTAATGCGCCGCCAGCCATTCCTCCAGCGCGGGCCGCGTCATCGGCTGGCTGATGAAGTTCCCCTGCACGCTGCTGCAGCCGTTGGCGGCGAGGAAATCGTGCTGGTCGCGGGTTTCGACGCCGGTGGCCACCACGCGGATGTTCAGATTGTTGCCGATGTCGAGCATGGTCTTGGCCAGCGCGCCGCTGCCGGGCATGGCGTCGATTTCCTGCACGCTCCGGCGTGTCATCTTCAGCTGGCAGACCGGGAGCCCGCGCAGGCAGGAGAGATTGTTCATGCCGGCGCCGAATTCGTCCACCGAAAGGCAGATCCCCAGTTCGCGCAGGCCGTTGGCCAGCCGCGTGGCCTGTTCCGGATTGTTCATCAGCTGTTCCTCGCGCATTTCCAGCGTCAGGCGCGCAGGGTTCACGCCGTGGTGCGCCACGCGCTTGGCGATGTAGGGCAGGTAATCGCGCTGCGAGAATTCGCGGCTGGAAGCGTTCACGGAAATCGGGATATCCGGGAAGCCCAGCTCCGCCAGCCTTCGCAGCATGCAGCAGACATCCTCCAGCACGCGCCTGCCGAGCGGCACGATCAGGCCGCTTTCTTCCGCGTCGGGCAGGAAATCGGCCGGCAGCAACTCACCCCGTTCCGGATGGCGCCAGCGCAGCAGCGCCTCGACGCCAAGGATCTCGCCGGTATCGACGGCAACGTGCGGCTGGAACAGCAGATACAGGTCGTCGCGTTCGAGCGCCTGGCGCAGTGCCGCTTCCATGCGCTGCCGGGCGGCCGAACTGTCCGCCATGTCGGACGAATAGAAGTGCACGGCATCCGGCCCGCCGTGCTTGCCTTCGTACATGGCCGTGTCGGCCGCGTGCAGCAGCTCGCCCGGCGTGCGGCCATCGTCGGGCCACACCGCCACGCCCATGCTGGCGCCGACCGACAGCATCCGGCCTTCGATTTCCATCTCCGGCGCCATGGTGCGGCGGATCCGTTCGATCATCCTCAGCGTGAAGCGCAGGCTCGGCTGCGCCGCCAGCACCATCACGAATTCATCGCCGCCGAGGCGGGCCACCGTATCCGATTCGCGCAGCGCCGATAGCAGGCGCTGCGCGACGTGCTTTAGTACCTGGTCGCCCGCCGAGTGGCCCATCGTGTCGTTGATTTCCTTGAACTTGTTCAGGTCCATCAGGATCACGGCCACTTTTTCATCGCTGCGCTGGGCCGCCTGCACGGCGTGCTCGAGCCGGTCGCGCAGCAGCAGCCGGTTCGCCAGGCCCGTCAGCGGATCGTGCGTGACCAGGTATTCGAGCTGGGCCGTACGCTGTTTCAGCGTCGTGATGTCCTCGATGATGCCGATGAAATGCGTGACATTGCCGGCCTGGTCGCGCACCGGCGTGACTGTCAGGTGATTCCAGAACAGCTCGCCGTTCTTGCGCTTGTTGCGGAACACCACCGTGGCCGCACGATGTCCCGCGATCGCGCTGGCAAGGTGGCTGCGCTGCTCGTCATCCATGCCGTGGGCGGCCATGAAGCGCGAATCGTGGTTGATCGATTCCACGGCCGAGTAGCCGCTGATGCGCTCGAACGCCGGGTTGACGTACTCGATCGGATTGTCGCGGCCCTCGTGGCGGGTGATGACGATGCCGTTGCTGGCGGCCAATAACGCGCGTTCGAACAATTCGAGCTTGTCGCGCTGGCGATAATGCCGCGTCAGGTCGACGCCCATGCCGCACAGGTAGCGGCCATCGCCGACGATCGACAGCCGGGAACCGACGAACAGGAAAGGCGTGGTGCCGCCCTCGGCATTGCGCACGCGGGCTTCGATCTGCACCCGTTCGTCGCCGCTCTGGAATACGGTGCAGAACGCGCGCGCGACGCGGGAGCGCATGTCCGGCTCGAACAGTTCCAGCATATGGGTGGTGCGCAGGCGCTCCGGCGTCAGGCCGGTGACCTGTTCCAGCTGCCGGTTCCACAAGACGAAGTAGCCGGACTCGTCCAAGACATAAAAAGTCCCTGCAAGCAGGTCGATCACGTCCCGCAACGGCAAGTTGCCGACAAGCGCAGCCGCGCTTTCCATGATGTGTGCTCCCCGATTCCGTGGTTCTAGTTATTGATGGGCGGCCGAAAGGGGCCAGCGGAATGGCCAGGCACCGGCACGCCGTCATTTATGCAGACTGCTTAAAGTGTGGATGAAATCACAAAAAAGTGACGCGCGGTTGCCATGCACGGCTGAGCGGGAGTTTCAATCCTGTGGCCGCTCTTCGTCGAGCAGCGCGGAAATTTCGGCGCGCTCGCGAGCCGACACGTGGCCGCCGCGCAGCGCGGCCAGCACCAGTGCCTTGCCGGAGCCGGCAAACGCCTTCTGGATCAGATCCTTCAGCAGGCGGGTCTGCATGTGATCCTGTTCCTGGGCCGGTGCGTAGATGTGCGCCCTGGCGCTTTCGTCGCGCGTGACGAGGCCCTTGCCGTGCATGACCTGGAGCAGGCGCAGCACGTTTGCATAGGTCAGCTCCGGCCGGCCGGGGAGGGCGGCGGCATGCACCTGCCTGGCCGTGGCGGAGCCTTGCGCGTATAGCAGGCGCAGCATTTCCAGTTCGGCGGGGGTCGGTTTCGGTGGCGTACTCATGGCGCTATTCCTGGGGGAGTCGGAAGTAGAATAAGTGATCTAGAAAGGGTTGTCTATCGGGGCCGCCGCCGCCCCGCCGTGGGCCCTGGAAAGAAGTGTCCAATTAACTCATTGGTGGTTGTTGCATCTCAATGCAGCGTGCTATCCTAAGTGGCTATTTCTGGAAGCTCGGAAGTAAATTGTCTTACGGGCAACCAAAGAGGTCCTTCCCCCACAACTTGATGTGCGATCCGCTAACCGGTCAGGCCGTGTCGCGGAAGGTTTGTATAACCCGCCCCATACTCGCGAAGCGCGAAGAAAGGTGAGCAAGAATGATGCAACAACAGACGTCCAACTCCTACCTGTTCGGTGGGAATGCGCCGTACGTAGAGGAACTCTACGAAGCGTACCTGGAAAATCCAGGCTCCGTGCCCGACAACTGGCGCGCCTATTTCGACTCGATGCAGCACGTGCCTGCCGTCGACGGCTCGAATAAACCCGACGTCAACCACTCCTCCGTCATCGCCTCGTTCGCCGAGCGTGCCAAGTCCGGTCCGATCCGCACCGTGACCGCGACCGCCGACGCCGAGATGGGCCGCAAGCGCGTGGCCGCCACCCAGCTGATCGCAGCCTACCGCTACCTGGGCTCTCGCTGGGCCAACCTCGACCCGCTGCAACGCCAGGAACGCCCGGCCATTCCGGAGCTGGACCCGGCATCGTACGGCTTCACCGATGCGGACATGGACACCGTGTTCAACATCAGCAACACCTACTTTGGCCCGGAAACCGCATCGCTGCGCGACCTGCTGAACTACCTGCGCGAAACGTACACCCGTTCCGTCGGCGCGGAGTTCATGTACATTTCCGACCCGGCTGAAAAGCGCTGGCTGCAGGAACGCCTGGAGTCGATCCGCTCCACGCCGAACTTCACGGCCGAGAAGAAAAAGCACATCCTGGAACGCCTGACGGCCGCCGAAGGCCTCGAGCGCTACCTGCATACCAAGTACGTGGGCCAGAAGCGCTTCTCGCTGGAAGGCGGCGAAACGTTCATCGCCTCGATGGACGAGATCATCCAGCGCGCCGGCGAAAAAGGCGTGCAGGAAATCGTCATCGGCATGGCCCACCGCGGCCGCCTGAACGTGCTGGTGAACACCCTGGGCAAGGCACCGAAGGACCTGTTCGAGGAATTCGAAGGCAAGCACGGCGACGACCTGCCGGCCGGCGACGTGAAATACCACCAGGGCTTCTCGTCCGACATCTCCACCGCCGGTGGCCCGGTCCACCTGTCGCTGGCGTTCAACCCGTCGCACCTGGAAATCGTCAACCCGGTGGTCGAAGGTTCCGTCAAGGCGCGCATGGACCGCCGCGGCGATACGCAGGGCGCGCAGGTGCTGCCGATCCTGGTGCACGGCGATGCCGCATTCGCCGGCCAGGGCGTGGTAATGGAAACGCTGAACCTGGCGCAGACCCGCGGCTACGGCACGGGCGGCACGGTGCACATCGTGATCAACAACCAGATCGGCTTCACCACGTCCGACCCGCGCGATGCGCGTTCGACGATCTACTGCTCCGACGTCGTGAAGATGATCGAGGCACCGGTGCTGCACGTGAATGCCGACGATCCTGAAGCGGTGGTGCTGGCTTCGCAGATCGCGCTGGACTACCGCGCGCAGTTCCAGAAGGACATCGTTGTCGACATCATCTGCTTCCGCAAGCTGGGTCACAACGAGCAGGATACCCCGGCGCTGACGCAGCCGCTGATGTACAAGAAGATCGCGCAACACCCGGGCACCCGCCGCCTGTACGCCGACAAGCTGGCGGCCCAGGGCGTGATCCCGGCCGACGGCGGCGACAAGATGGTCGCTGCCTACCGCGACGCAATGGACGCCGGCAAGCACACTGTCGACCCGGTCATCTCGAACTTCAAGAACAAGTTCGCCGTCGACTGGCTGCCGTTCCTGAACCGCAAGTGGACCGACGCGGCCGACACCGCCGTGCCGCTGACGGAACTGAAGCGCCTGGCCGGCCGCATCACCACCGTGCCGGAAGGCTTCAAGGTGCACTCGCTGGTTGAAAAAGTGCTGGCCGACCGCGCCAACATGGGCAAGGGCGAGCAGAACCTGGACTGGGGCATGGGTGAACACCTGGCCTACGCGTCGCTGGTTTCGTCCGGCTACGCCGTGCGCCTGACCGGCCAGGATGCCGGCCGTGGCACGTTCACGCACCGCCACGCGGTGCTGCACGACCAGAACCGCGAACGCTGGGATGCCGGCACCTACGTGCCGCTGCAGAACGTTTCCGAGAACCAGGCGCCGTTCACCGTGATCGACTCCGTGCTGTCGGAAGAAGCGGTGCTGGGCTTCGAATACGGTTACTCGACCGCCGAGCCGAACACGCTGACGATCTGGGAAGCCCAGTTCGGCGACTTCGTCAACGGTGCCCAGGTGGTGATCGACCAGTTCATCAGCTCCGGCGAAGTGAAGTGGGGCCGCGCCTCCGGCCTGGTGATGCTGCTGCCGCACGGCTACGAAGGCCAGGGTCCGGAGCACTCCTCCGCCCGTCCTGAACGTTTCCTGCAGCTGTGCGCGGAGAACAACATGCAGGTGGTGCAGCCGACCACCGCAGCGCAGATCTTCCACCTGCTGCGCCGCCAGATGGTGCGCCAGTTCCGCAAGCCGCTGGTTGTGATGACGCCGAAATCGCTGCTGCGCAACAAGGATGCCGGTTCGCCGCTGTCCGAGCTGGCCAAGGGCGCGTTCCAGACCGTGATCGGCGAGACCGACGACAAGATCGATGCGAAGAAGGTCAAGCGCGTGATCGCCTGCTCCGGCAAGGTGTATTACGACCTGGCCAACGCCCGCAAGACCCGCGGCCAGACCGATACGGCGATCATCCGTGTCGAACAGCTGTACCCGTTCCCGCACAAGGCGTTCGCCGCCGAACTGAAGAAGTTCCCGGCGCTGACCGAAGTGGTGTGGGCGCAGGACGAGCCGCAGAACCAGGGTCCATGGTTCCAGATCCAGCACAACATCTTCGAGTCGATGGATGCCGGCCAGCGCCTGGCATATGCCGGCCGCCCGGCTTCCGCATCGCCTGCCGTCGGCTACTACGACAAGCACTACGCCCAGCAGAAGGAATTGCTGGAGACGGCGTTCTCGAAGCTGAAGGGCTTCATCCTGACCAAGTAAGCACAGTACGCCGCGCGGCCCTTCGAGGGCCGCGCGGCAGCAACGCATCCATCGAATACACGGAGTAACAACACATGGCACAAATCGAAGTCAAAGTTCCTCAACTGTCGGAATCCGTCGCCGAAGCGACCCTGCTGGCCTGGCACAAGCGGGTCGGCGACACCGTCGCGCGCGATGAAAACCTGATCGATATCGAAACCGACAAAGTGGTCCTGGAACTGCCGGCACCGAGCGCCGGCGTGATCGTGCAGATCATTCAGAACGACGGCGCCACCGTGGTCGCCGACCAAGTGATCGCCATCATCGACACCGAAGCCACCGCCAAGGTCGCGCCGATTCCGGTTTCCGCCGCACCGGTTTCCGCCGAAGCGCCGCCGACCCCGGCTCCTGCCGCCACTGCCGCAGCCGCAACCGGCGGCGCCAAGGGTGACGTGGCCATGCCGGCCGCCGCCAAGATCCTGTCCGAAAAAGGCCTGTCCGCGACCGATGTGTCCGGCTCCGGCAAGGACGGCCGCGTGACCAAGGGCGACGCCCTGGCCGCTTCGGCCAAGCCGGCAGCCGCGCCGGCACCGGCACCTGCAGCCGCCAAGCCGGCCCTGCAAAAGGTTGCCGCACCGACCGCGCTGAACCTGGGCGACCGTCCGGAAGAGCGCGTGCCGATGAGCCGCCTGCGCGCCCGTATCGCCGAGCGCCTGGTCGAATCGCAATCCACCAACGCCATCCTGACCACCTTCAACGAGGTGAACATGAAGCCGGTGATGGACCTGCGCAACAAGTACAAGGACAAGTTCGAGAAAGAGCACGGCGTGAAGCTGGGCTTCATGTCGTTCTTCGTCAAGGCCGCCGTTGCCGCGCTGAAGAAGTACCCGATCATCAACGCTTCGGTCGACGGTAACGACATCGTCTACCACGGCTACTTCGACATCGGTATCGCCGTCGGCTCGCCGCGCGGCCTGGTGGTGCCGATCCTGCGCAATGCCGACCAGATGACGATCGCCGAGATCGAGAAGAAGATCGGCGAATTCGGCGCCAAGGCCAAGGAAGGCAAGCTGACGCTGGACGACCTGACCGGCGGCACGTTCTCGATCTCGAACGGCGGCACCTTCGGCTCGATGCTGTCGACCCCGATCATCAACCCGCCGCAGTCGGCGATCCTGGGCGTGCACGCGACCAAGGACCGCGCCGTGGTGGAAGACGGCCAGATCGTCATCCGCCCGATGAACTACCTGGCCATGTCGTACGACCACCGCATCATCGACGGCCGCGAAGCCGTGCTGGGCCTGGTGGCGATGAAGGAAGCGCTGGAAGATCCGGCGCGCCTGCTGCTGGACCTGTAATCGAAGCGTAGGTAAATCACCGCGTGCCGGTACGCGACCGGCGTGTGAAGACGTGGTGTCGGCACCCTCGGGTGTCGGACACCGGTTTTTCCCGCCGGCGCAAGTGCTCTCAAAGCACCCCGGTACTAAAGCGAGAGGCATCCTGTGACCATCTCCGACGAAATCCGCCGCCTGCACGAGCTGCACCAGGCGGGCGCCCTGACCGACGCGGAATTCGCGCGCGCCAAGGAACGCCTGCTGGACGGCGGACCTGGCCAGGCAACGTCCGCCGGTAACGGCGACCTGTCCAGCGAGCTGTCGCGGCTGCGCCGCTCGCGCGCCGACCGCTGGCTCGGTGGCGTATGCGGCGGGCTTGGCAAGGCTTCCGGTGTCGATGCGTGGATCTGGCGGCTCGTGTTCGTGCTGTTCACGATTTCGTTCGGCTTCGGGCTGGTGATTTACATTCTGTTGTGGATATTCGTCCCGGAAGACGAGCGTCTTCCGGGAGACGAGATAATTGGAAAATGACATGAGCACAAAACAATTCGACGTAGTGGTGATCGGCGCCGGCCCCGGCGGCTATATCGCGGCAATCCGCGCGGCACAGCTGGGCTTTTCCGTTGCCTGTATCGACGAGTGGGCCAACGAGAAGGGCGGCCCGGCACCGGGCGGCACCTGCACCAACGTCGGCTGCATCCCGTCGAAGGCGCTGCTGCAATCGTCCGAGCACTTCGAGCATGCCGGCCACGCTTTCAAGGAACACGGCATCGAAGTGTCCGGCCTGGCGCTGAACCTGGGCCAGATGCTCAAGCGTAAGAACAACGTCGTGAAGCAGAACAACGACGGCATCCTGTACCTGTTCAAGAAGAACAAGGTGACCTTCTTCCACGGCCGCGGCGCATTCGGCGGCGCAGCCGGTGCCGAAGGCTACCCGATCGAGATCTCCGGCCCGACCACCGAAACGATCAATGCCAAGCAGGTAATCGTGGCGACCGGTTCGAACGCGCGCCCACTGCCGGGCGCTCCGTTCGATGAAAAGCTGATCCTGTCGAATACGGGCGCGCTGGCCATCGAAGGCGTGCCGGCCAAGCTGGGCGTGATCGGCGCCGGCGTGATCGGCCTGGAGATGGGTTCCGTATGGCGCCGCCTGGGTTCCGACGTGACCGTGCTGGAAGGCCTGCCGACGTTCCTGGGCGCTGTCGACGAGCAGATCGCCAAGGAAGCGCACAAGATGTTCACCAAGCAGGGCCTGAAGATCAGCCTGGGCGTGAAGGTGGAGTCCGTGACGGCCGGCGACAACAACGTGACCGTGAAGTACGCGGACGCGTCGGGCGCCGCCCAGGAAACCGTGTTCGACAAGCTGATCGTGTCGATCGGCCGTACCCCGAACACCAACGGCCTGGCTGCCGACAAGGCCGGCCTGGCACTGGACGAACGCGGCTTCATCGCCGTGGACGACGAGTGCAAGACCAACCTGCCGAACGTGTGGGCGATCGGCGACGTGGTGCGCGGCCCGATGCTGGCGCACAAGGCGGAAGAAGAGGGTGTTGCCGTGGCCGAGCGTATCGCCGGCCAGCATGGCCACACCAACTTCGACACGATTCCATGGGTGATCTACACGTCGCCGGAAATCGCCTGGGTCGGCAAGACCGAGCAGCAGCTGAAGGCAGCCGGCACCGCGTACAAGGCCGGTACCTTCCCGTTCCTGGCCAACGGCCGCGCGCGCGCGCTGGGCGATACGTCCGGCATGGTGAAGTTCCTGGCCGATGCCACCACCGACGAGATCCTGGGCGTGCACATCGTGGGCCCGATGGCTTCCGAGCTGATTTCCGAAGCCGTGGTGGCGATGGAGTTCAAGGCTTCGGCCGAGGACATTGCCCGCATCTGCCACGCGCACCCGTCGCTGTCGGAAGCAACCAAGGAAGCTGCGCTGGCCGTCGACAAGCGCACGCTGAACTTCTAAGCGTCAACGTATAGCTCAGCTTGAGCTCAACCTGGGCCGGCGCCATTGCGCCGGCCCGGTGTTTTTGTACGAACAGAATCTGTCATGAACGTCCTCGAGTTTTACCAGCATGCGCTGGAACAGCGCAACTTCAAGCCCGATGAAGCCCAGCGCCGCGCCGTGGAGCGGCTGCAGCAATGCTACGACGAATGGGTGGAGTACAAGGCCCAGCGCTCGAACAGCTTCAAGCGGCTGATCAACCGGCCCGACGTGCCGCGCGGCGTTTACATGTGGGGCGGCGTGGGGCGCGGCAAGTCGTTCCTGATGGATTCGTTCTATTCGGTGGTGCCGGTGGTGCGCAAGACGCGCCTGCACTTCCATGAATTCATGCGCGCCGTGCACATCCAGCTCGACGAGCTGATGGGCATCGCCGACCCGCTCGACGAGGTGGCGAAACGGATCGCGAAAAAATACCGGCTGATCTGCTTCGACGAGTTCCACGTGTCCGACGTGGCCGATGCGATGATCCTGTATAACCTGATGAAGGCGCTGTACGACAACGGCGTGTCGTTCATCATGACGTCGAACTACGAGCCGTCGACGCTGTATCCGGACGGCCTGCACCGCGACCGCATCCTGCCCACCATCGCGCTGCTGAAGGAGCGCATGGACGTGCTGAACGTGGATGCCGGCGTGGACTACCGCGGCCGCGCGCTGGAGCAGGTGGATGCGTATTACACGCCGCTCAATGCCACCACCGATCATCAGCTGCGCGATGCCTTCATCAAGCTGGCCGACACGCAGGAAGAAGATCCCCATGTGACGATCGAAGGCCGCGAGCTGCGCGCGCTGCGCCGCGCCGGCACGGTGATCTGGTTCGATTTCCACACGCTGTGCGGCGGCCCCCGCTCGCAGAACGACTACCTGGAGATCGCCAGCCGTTTCCATACCGTGATATTGTCCGGTGTGCCGATGATGTCGGCCGGCCAGTCGTCCGAAGCGCGCCGCTTCACCTGGCTGATCGACGTGTTCTACGACCAGGGCGTGAAGCTCATCATATCCGCCGAAGTGGAACCGGAAGAGCTGTACACGTCGGGCATGCTGGCCAACGAATTCCACCGTACGGTGTCGCGCATCGTCGAGATGCAGTCGCGCGAGTACATGGAAAAGGCGCAGCGCGGCGGGGCCGCGGCACTGACCTGACCGGCGGCCTGGAATCCACGCTCGAAATAGACGGAATCAAACGATGGGACTGCATTTGAAAGCTGTAATGTTGATCGGCGGCCTGCTGCTGGCGGGCGGCGCGCTGGCGCAGGCCGGTACGCCCGAGCCGGTTCAGTCGGTGGAGCAGGCCGACGCGGTGCTGGCGCAGGTGGCCAGGGAGCGCGCCGCGGCGGAAAGCGCATACGCCGAGCGCGAACAGGTGTGCTACGCGAAGTTCTTCGTCAATAACTGCCTGGACGAGGCCAAGGAAGAGCGTCGTGCCCGGCTGGCGGAACTGCGCACGCGCGAGATCGACGCGAATTACTTCAAGCGCAAGAGCGCCGTCGACCTGCGCGACCGCGAGCTGCAGGACCGCAACCAGCGCGACGCCGCCGAGGAAGCATCGCGCGCCGCCAATCCGCCCGCACCGCCACCGGCCGCGGCCGACAAGGCGCGCCCGGTACCGGCCGGCAAACTGCCGGCCCAGCGGCAGGCCGAGCACGCCGCCCGCGAACAGCAGCGCGCCGCGCAAGAGGCGGCGGAAGCGGGCGACCGTGCCCGCAAGGTCGAAGAGTTCCAGCAAAAACAGGTCGACGCCGCCGAGCGCCAGAAACGCGTGGCCGAAAAGCAGGCCGAACGCGCAGCCAAGCGCGCCAAGCGCGCAGCCGACGAAGCCGCCAAGCAGGCTGCCGAGGCGGAACGGGCAAAGCAGAACGCGCAGGGCAAATAAGCCCGCGTTGCAACACCACAAAAGCCGGCAGCGATGCCGGCTTTCTTTTTGCCAATGTATTGCCTGGAACCGGGGTCTGACCCCGGTTTGAGGCAATTTTGTGTCAAGACAAGGTCAGCGTGACGTCGATGTTGCCGCGCGTGGCTTTCGAGTAGGGGCAGTTCGCGTGGGCGCCGTCGACGATGGCCTGGGCGGTGTCGCGTGGCAGGCCGGGCAGGCTGATGGCCAGCCGGGCTTGCAGGAAGTAGCCGCCGGTGCCGGTGCCGAGATCCACTTCGGCGTGCACGCCGGTCTCCGGCGGCAGCGCCACTTTCAGCGCGGCCGCGGTCAGGCCCATGGCGCCGATGAAGCAGGCGGACCAGCCGGCGGCGAACAGCTGTTCCGGGTTGGTGCCGCTGCCGGGGGCGCCGGGCGGGCTGAGGTTGATGTCGAGGCGCCCGTCGTCGCTGCGGGCGGCGCCCTTGCGGCCGCCTGTCGTGAGGGTGCGGCCGGTGTACAGGACTTTGTCGATCTGGTTCATGGTGTTCTTTCGATGCCCGGCGTAACTGTCGTGTCGCGGCGGCCGGGATGCGCCGCGCCACGCGAATGAATGCTCAGCCTTTTTGCGCCAGCAGTGCGCGGATGGTGGCTTCGGTCTTGTCGTAGGCGCCTTCGCCGAAGTGCGTGTAGACCACTTGACCCTTCCTGTCGATCAGGTAGACGGCCGGCCAGTACTGGTTGCTGTAGGCATTCCAGGTGGCATAGCGGTTGTCCTGCGCGACCGGGTACGTGATGTCGAAGCGGCCGATCGCCTTCTTCACGTTGCTGGCGCTGCGTTCGAACGGGAACTCGGGCGTGTGCACGCCGACCACCACCAGTCCCTGGTCCTTGTACTTGCGGTGCCATTCGGTGACGTGCGGCAGCGTGCGGATGCAGTTGATGCAGGTGTAGGTCCAGAAATCCACCAGCACGACCTTGCCGCGCAGCTGTTGCATCGTCAGCGGCGCGCTGTTGTGCCACTGCTCGATGCCCGCGAACTCGGGTGCCGTGGCAGCTGCGGGAGCGGCGGCGGCGCTGGCGGCGGCGAAGGTGCCGGCGACCAGGACGGCGATGCCGGCCTTGGCGAAGTTGACGAAGTTGACGAAGTTGACGTTGGTACGCATGTCAGGGTCCTTTCAGTTCAAAAGAAATCGGGGAATAAGTCGGCGGCCTTTGCATAGATCAGCACGTCGTATTGCAGGTACATCGCCAGCGCGGTGAGCACGATCAGCACGCCGAACACCTGTTGCAGCCGTTCGCTGTGCCGGGCAATCAGGCGCACACGCCCGGCGACGGCCTGGCCGCCCAGCAGGATCGCCAGCATCGGCACGGCGGCGCCCACCGCATACAGGAACAGCAGCCAGGCCGAGCGCCCCACATCCTGGGCCCCCGCCACCAGCACGAGGATCGATGCCAGCACCGGGCCGGCGCACGGCGTCCAGACCGCGCCCAGCGAAGCGCCAAGCAGGAAGCCGCCGCTCGCCGGCACAGGGAAGGACGGCAGCTTCGCCATCAGCCAGTCGTAGGGCCTGCTCCAGATGCGCAGCAGCCCGAAGGCGCCGAGCAGCAGCAGCGACAGGTTGCGCAATGTTTCCTGCGCCACGTGCACGGCGCTCGACGCGGCGCCCAGCAGCAGCCCGAACGCGGTGAAGGTGACGATGAAGCCGGCCATCGTCATGAAGGGACGGCTGCGCCCCGATGCGCCGGCGGCGCTGCCGAACAGGATCGGCAGGACCGGCAGGATGCAGGGCGAGGCGACGGTGAAGACGCCGGCGGCCAGCGCCAGCGGTGCTTCGAGCAGGTGGTTCATGGCGGACTTTCGGTGAGTGGCGATGTGTCCATTGGACCGCCGCCACGTATCGGCGGTGTGTCGCGCCCCGGGGAGAAGTGAAACGCCATATGTCCGCACGCGGGCCGGATACATTGGCATACAAAGGCCGGCCGCCGGTCGGCTATAAAGGCGGCAAGGAGGCTGCACATGACACGAACGAACCCGATTGAAAGATCGATTGCAAGGCTGCGGAGCCTGCTGGCGGTACTGCTGTTTGCCGGCGCCGGCATCGCCGCCGAGCTGCGCTGCCCCGGACCCTGTCCATTGGTGGCAATACAAGTGAAACGCCGTGAGATAAGATGACGCGATGAACGATTCCGACCATGTATTGATCGTCGATGACGACCGCGGTATCCGCGAACTGCTCGCCACCTACCTTGAAAAGGAAGGCATGCGCACGTCGGCGGCCGCCAACGGCCGCCAGATGCGCGCCGCGCTGGAGGCCGCCACGCCGGACCTGATCGTGCTCGACCTGATGCTGCCCGGCGAGGACGGCCTGGCGCTGTGCCGCGAACTGCGCTCCGGCAAGCACCGCAACGTGCCCGTGCTGATGCTGACCGCGCGCGGCGACGAGGTGGACCGCATTATCGGCCTGGAAATGGGCGCGGACGACTATCTCGCCAAGCCGTTCGGCGTGCGCGAGCTGCTGGCCCGCATCCGCGCCGTGCTGCGCCGCACGCGCATGCTGCCGCCGAACATCCAGGTGACGGAAAGCGTGCAGATGCTGGGCTTCGGCGAATGGAAGCTCGACACCACGCATCGCCACCTGCTCGACGAGCAGGGCACGATGGTGGCGCTGTCCGGCGCCGAGTACCGCTTGCTGCGCGTGTTCCTCGACCATCCGCAGCGCGTTCTCAACCGCGACCAGCTGATGAACCTCACGCAGGGCAAGAATGCGGACGTTTACGACCGCTCGATCGACCTGCTGGTGAGCCGCCTGCGCCAGCGCCTGGGCGACGGGGCGCGCGAGCCCCGCTACATCAAGACGCTGCGCAACGAGGGCTACGTGTTCTCGTCGGCCGTCACGCTGCTGGCGGATCCCCCGTGACCGCCCTGATGGCCCGACTGATGCCGCGCAGCCTGTTCGCCCGCATCACGCTGATCCTGTGCCTGGGCCTGGCCGCGACACTGGGCCTGTCGACCTGGCTGACGGTGATGGAACGCGACCGCGCCACGCTCGACATCATGACCGGCTATGTGGAGCGCGAAGTGGTCACCTCGGTCGCGCTGCTCGACCACCTGCCCGCGGCCGAACGGGAGCGCTGGCTGCCGCAACTGGCGCGGCGCAGCTACCGGTTCGTGCTCGGGCCCGGGATCGCCGGCGTGATGCCGGACGCGGAACTGTCGCAGCGCTTCGCTGCCGCGATCACGGACGGTATCGGCAGGCGCTATCCGCTGACCGTGAACGCGGTGCCGGGCGATGCCGAGCGGTTCCAGGTCCACCTGAAACTTTCCGATGGCGCGCCGCTGACGATCGACATGCGCCCGATGCACGGCGCGCCGCTGTCCGGCTGGCTGCCGGCGCTGCTGGCGGTGCAATTGCTCGTGCTGGGGCTGTGCTGCTGGATCGCGGTGCGCCAGGCCACCCGCCCGCTGCACCAGCTGGCGCAGGCAGCGGACGGCCTCGGGCCGGAGCTGCAGGCGCCACGGCTGCCGGAAGACGGGCCTTCCGAGGTGGCGCGTGCGGCGCGTGCGTTCAACGCCATGCAGGAGCGCATCGCGCTGTACGTGGCCGAACGGATCCGCATCCTGGCCGCCATCTCGCATGACCTGCAGACGCCGATCACACGCATGCGGATGCGGGTCGACATGATGGACGACAGCCCGGACCAGCCCAGGCTGCGGCAGGACCTGCGCGAACTGGAAACGCTGGTGAAGGAAGGCATCGCGTATGCGAAGACGCTGCACGGCACCCAGGAGGAAGCGCGCCGCATCGATATGGATGCGCTGGTCGACAGCCTGGTGTGCGACCATGTCGACGCCGGGCAGGACGTGGCGTTGCGCGGCACGCTCGGCACGCCGCTCGTCACCAGGCCGCAGGCGCTGAAGCGCATCCTGGGCAACCTGGTCGACAACGCCGTGAAGTTCGGCGGCGCGGCGGAAGTGGAGGTCGGCCGGGAAACCGATGGCCGCATCGCGATCGCGGTGCTCGACCGCGGTCCCGGGATTCCGGACGACCAGCTGGCAGCGGTGTTCGAGCCGTTCGTGCGGCTGGAAACTTCGCGCAACCGCGATACCGGCGGCACGGGACTGGGGTTGTCCATCGTTCGGCAGCTGGCGGCGACGCTGGGGGCGGAGATCGTGTTGCGCAACCGGGAAGGCGGCGGCCTGGAGGCGCGGCTGGTGCTGCCGGGCTGATGGCAACGCCACGGTCCATCGTACGGCGGATCGTCAGTCCGGTGTCACCAGCCGCAGGATCGCCATCGTGCAATTGTCGCCATTGCCTTGCGCGCGTTCCCTGGCCTTGTCGATCAGCAGTTCGGCGGCCTGGCGCGGCGTGCGGCGCGATACGGCGCCGGCCAGTTCCTTATCGGCGAACCAGGGCCACAGGCCGTCGGTGCACAGCAGGAAGCCGTCGCCGGGCTGCAGGTTTTCATGGCAGCCGACGGACACGAACGGTGCCTTCAGCCGGTTGCCGAGTACATTGTTCAGCAGCCGCGAGGCGCGGTGCCGGCGGGCGGCATCGAGGGGAAGCCGGTCGGCAGCGACGAGATGGGCGATGTAGCCGGCATCGTCCGTCCTGCTGGCGGGGGCGCCGTTGGCAAAACGATACAGCCGGGTATCGCCCACGGTGGCCCAGACCGCCCGGCGGTCCGGCGTGAGCACCAGCAGCGCCATGGCCGACTGCGCGTCGCCGGCCTCGGGCAGCGGATTCATCAGCATAATGTCGTGCGTCTCGCGGGCGATGGCGCGCAGCAGATCGCCGATGCGCTCGACACTGGAGGCGTCGCCGGCACGGAATTGGTCGAACAGTTGTTTGCCGGTATGCAGCAATTGTTCGGCGCCGATCGCATTCGCGGCACCGCCATCGGCCACTACCGCCATGATGTAGCCGGGGGCCTGCGAGGCGGTAAACAAGGCGGCGCGGTCGTGCTGGCGAGGGCGGTTGCCCACGTGCTGGGCGGTGCCGGCTTCGAGTCGATAGATGCTCATGATGACGGGAAATCTCCCCTGCTTTTCTTCAATGCTTACGTGGGAGCCTGCTCCTGGGTTAAACTATGCACCGGTAAGCGGTTTGATGGCAAGCAAATGTTGCCATACGGATTGTTGCGAAGTTGGCAATGTGATGCCGGCGTAGCGAAGTTGGCAACTCCTCACACTGGTAGCGAATTCCCCATGAAGAACGAAGAAGAGATCCGGCGCCGCATCGTCGAACTGGACGTGGAGCATCGCGACCTGGATGCCGTGATTGAAATGCTGACGCGCGACGGGCACCATGACCAGCTCCAGCTGCGTCGCTTGAAGAAGCGCAAACTGCAATTAAAAGACTACGTCACGCTGTTGAAGATGCAGCTGGTGCCCGACGTACCCGCCTGAATTCCCGATTCGCCACACCCAAGAAGACAAAGTGACTGACCACGACCAGGCGCCAGCCGTCCCCGACGGCAATGGCGACGATTCCGTTTCCGCGGCCGCTCCCGGCAAACACGATGCCGAGGTGGAGCGGCTGTTCGGCGTCGGCGGCCCACTGGGGCCGGCGGTCGGCGGTTTTCGTCCCCGCAAATCGCAAACCGAGATGGCCAAGGCCATTGCCCAGGCCATTGCCGAGCAGCAGACGCTGATCGCCGAGGCGGGCACCGGTACCGGCAAGACGTTCGCCTACCTGGTGCCGGCGCTGATGTGGGGTGGCAAGACGATCGTCTCGACCGGCACCAAGAACCTGCAGGACCAGCTGTTCCTGCGCGATATTCCCACCGTGCGCGCGGCGCTGAAGGCGCCGGTATCGGTGGCGCTGCTGAAGGGCCGCGGCAATTACCTGTGCCATTACCACCTGGAGCGCACGCTGGCCAACGGCCGGATGACGTCGCGCGAGGATGTCGGTTACCTGCGCGAGATCTCGCGTTTCCTGAAGATGACGCAGACCGGCGACAAGGCGGAACTGGCGCGCGTGCCGGAAAACGCGCCGGTGTGGAACCTGGTGACGTCCACGCGCGAGAACTGCGTCGGCCAGGAATGCCAGTACAACCAGGACTGTTTCGTGCTGAAGGCGCGGCGCGAGGCGCAGCAGGCCGACGTGGTCGTCGTCAACCACCATCTGTTCTTCGCCGACGTGGCGCTGAAGGATACCGGCGTGGCCGAACTGCTGCCGTCGGCGAACACCATCATCTTCGACGAGGCGCACCAGCTGCCCGATACGGCCACGCTGTTCTTCGGAGAGACCGTGTCCACCAGCCAGGTGCTGGAACTGTGCCGCGACGTGCTGGCCGAAGGCCTGGCCCATGCGCGCGACGGCGCCAACTGGGCCAGCGTGGTGTCAAGCGTGGAGAAGGCTGCGCGCGACCTGCGGCTGACATTCCCGCAGGACGTGGTGCGGCTGTCGCTGCCCCAGATCGCGCCGTCGTCGGATTTCTTCCCGGCGCTGGAAAAACTGAAGGAAGAACTGGACGGCATGCTGGAAGTGCTGGAAGGGCAGGCGCAGCGCGCCGAAACCATCGAGCATTGCCGCACGCGCGGCCTGGAACTGGCGCAGAAGTACAAGGACTGGACGTACGACCCGAAGGTGAAGGTGCCGCCAGGGAAGGAGGCCGTGTACTGGGTGGAGGCGTTTGCCAGCTCGCTGCAGCTGCACAAGACGCCGCTGTCGATCGCGCAGATCTTCAGCAACCAGCGCGAGGGCACGCCGCGCAGCTGGATCTTCACGTCGGCGACGCTGGCGGTAAAGAACGACTTCAAGCACTTCTCCCACCAGCTGGGGCTGTACGACGAACCGGCCATGTCGTGGCCGAGTCCCTTCAATTATCCGGAACAGGGCATCCTGTATGTGCCGCAGGGCTTGCCCGATCCAAACTCGATGGGCTACACGGATGCCGTGCTCGATAGCGCACTGCCCGTCATCGAGGCGGCTGGCGGACGCACCTTCCTGCTGTGCACCACGCTGCGCGCGGTGAAGCGGGCGGCGGAACGCCTGCGCGACGAATTCGAGCGGCGCGGACTGAAGTTCCCGCTGTTCGTCCAGGGCGACCGTGGCCGCACCGAGCTGCTGGACCAGTTCCGCAAGGCCGGCAACGGCGTGCTGATCGGCAGCCAGAGCTTCTGGGAAGGCGTGGACGTGCGTGGCGAGGCGCTGTCGCTGGTCATCATCGACAAGCTGCCGTTCGCGCCGCCGGACGACCCGGTGCTGGCCGCGCGCATCGAAGTGATGGAAAAGAAGGGCATGAACGGCTTCGTCCACCACACGCTGCCCGAAGCGATCATCAACCTGAAGCAGGGCGCCGGCCGCCTGATCCGCGACGAAGGCGATCGCGGCGTGCTGATGCTGTGCGATCCGCGCGTGATCACCAAGCCGTATGGCCGCCGCATCTGGCAAAGCCTGCCGCCATTCAAGCGCACCCGCGAACAGGCGGAAGTGATCGCCTTTTTCCAGCCGTCCGCGGCACCCTGATTCCCCTCTCCACGTGGTGTACTGCGCAGCCGTTTGACTGCGCAGTACACCTTTGCGCCAGCGCAAAGTAACCGTTGACCAGCTTGTTAAAGTGGGCCGCAGCAGTTACACAAAAAAACTCCATGATCAGGGGAGAAACAGGAGAGGACGACATGACGATCCGCTATGGCTGTTTCTTCAGCTATGCCCACGGCCAGCACGCCTACATGAGGGAATTCCGCAATGCCCTCGTCGACGCGCTGCGCTGCTATCTCGAACCACACCTCGATACGGAAGCCGAGCTGTTCGTCGACAGCGAGCAGCTCGGCGGCGGCGACGATCCCGATGCGAGAATTGCGCGTGCCATGTGTGAAAGCGTATGCATGATCATGATCTACACGCCCAAGTACGAGGCCCATCTCTACACCCGGCGTGAATTCGCAGCCATGCAGATGATCGAGGCCGAGCGCCGCACCTGGTACCCGCTGCCCAGCCACCTGATCATCCCGGTGGTGATGACGCGCCATCCGGTCGGCCTGCCGCCGCAGATCAGCGAACCGGGTTTTTATGTGGACTTTTCGCGCTATACCCTGGCGACCGGCGACCTGAAGACGAATCCCGATTTTTTGCCGGACATCGACCGGATCGTGCAGCGCATCGTCGCCCATTATCACTACCTGAAGTACAGCATTCCGCCCGGACATGATTGCAGCAGGTTCGCGTTGCCGCCAGCCCCGCCGGCATGGCGCCCGGTGCCGCCGCCGCATTTTCCCCGCTGATGTCCGCCACCGATCCTGCCGCTGCTTGTCAACGATGATTTCAGCGCGTTTTCACGTGCTTCCCACATGCGCCTCACGTGGTTCACATGTGTTCCTCACGTTTCTACTGTTTTCAACAGGTTTTCTTCATTAAGGGCTCGCTATGGAAACGCATCGACTGTCTCTACCGCCCCTGGACGAACCCGGCGAAGTCATCACCTTCTATTCCCACAAGGGGGGCGCCGGGCGCACCATGGCACTGGCCAACCTTGCCGTCATGCTGGCCCGCCGCAACAATGCGAGCGTGCCCACGCTGGTGATCGACTGGGACATGGAAGCGCCGGGCCTGCACCACTACTTCAGGTCGATCGGGGACGGGCCGGGCGTGCTGGAGCTGTTCGAGGCGTGCCGCGACCAGTTGCTGCGCCGGACGCGGCTGATCGCCGAGCGGGACGATGCGGCGCTTGCCCAGGCGGTGCTGGACGCGGTGGGTTGGGAACAATACGTGACGAGGGCCGATAACGGCCGCCCTCTCTATATGATGCGGGCGGGCAGGCAGGACGCGAGCTACCCGGAGAGGCTCGCCGGGCTGGACTGGGAAGCGCTGTTCGACGCCTGCCCGGCGCTGTTTCGCGTGTTCGCTGCAAACCTGGCGCGCCGCTTCCGGCACGTGCTTGTCGACTCGAGCGCCGGGCGCAGCGGCACGGCGGGCATCTGCACGACCCTGCTGCCGACGAAGCTGGTGCTGGTATTCGCACCGAACCGCCAGCACCTGGAAGGCGTCGAAGCGCTGGTGCAGCGCGCCACCACCTGGCGCCGCAGCCACGAGGACGAGCAGCGCCAGATGCTGATCTATCCGCTGCCTTCGCGCATCGAGATGGACGATTCGGCGCGCCGTGTATTGTGGCGGCGCGGCGACCCGGAGCGAGGCATCCCCGGCTACCAGCCGCTGTTCGAGCGGGCGTTCGCCGAGGCGTATGGCATGTCGCGCATCTCGCTGGAAAGCTATTTCGACGAAGTGCAGCTGCAGCAGGCGCGCAGCCTGGCGTGGGGCGAACCGATGCCGGTATGTGCCGACGAAGAGGATGACCGGTTTTCCGTCACCCGCACATTCCAGGCATTCCTCGGCTGGTTCCTCGGCGGCTACCGGCCGTGGCAGTCGCGTGATGAAATCCCGCTGCTGAACGCGGTGGCCCAGGGACGGGCGGCGATGGAGCGGGGCGGCGGGCGCGGCGTTTCCCTGCCGCTGGCGCGCGACCTGGCCCGCCTGGGCGAGCTGTACCGTCGCGAAGGCCGTCATGAGGCGGCTGCCGGCTGCCTCGAAGAAAGCCTTTCGCTGCATGTGCTGATCCTGGGCGACGACCATGTCGACACGCTGGACAGCAAGGCGGCGCTGGCCGACCTGCTGTTCGAACAGGAGAAGTATGGGGAAGCACATTTCTTGCAGGAAGCGGTATTGGCGGTCCGCGAAAAGCTGTTCGGTGCCGGCGCACCCGTGACGCTGGAAGCCGCGTCCGCCCTGGCGGCCACGCTGGCGCAGATGAACCAGGTTCCCGAGGCGCTGGCGTTGCAGGATGCCGTCATCGACGCCCAGCAGCGCCAGTTGGGCAACGAGCACCTGGCCACCGTCGAAAGCCTTGCCGTGCGGGCCGACATCCTGTGCCACGGCGAACAGCTCGAGGGGGCCGTGGAGCTGCTCGAACAGGTGCTGGCGCTGCGCAGCCGGCTGCTGGGCCCCGAGCATGCGGACACGGTGCGCACCCGCAAGGTGCTGGCCCAGGCGCGTAACCGGTTAAGGCAGCCCGAGCCGGCGGCCACGCGCGACATGCATGGACGTGAGAATGGACATGAGCGCGGGCATGAGCGCGGACACGAGCACGGACATGAGCACGGACATGAGCGCGGGCCGGAGCGCGGGCGCGACAGCAATGGTGGGGGCGTGGAGCAGCCGCACGCCGCTTATCCGCAGAGCCGCGCGCGGCGGGTCAGCCCTGACGAACTGGCGGTGGATGGCGACCTGTCGCCGTCGCGCCTGCGCTGAAAGCGCCACATTTTTCAGCATGGACGAACATCCGCATGCGCTGGCGGGTCGTTGCTTCAGGTAAAATTCCTGTATGAGGATCCTTATCAGTAACGACGACGGCTATCTCGCCCCCGGCATCAATGCGCTGGCGGACGCGCTGGCCGCGATCGCCGATATCGTGGTGGTGGCACCGGACAGCAATCGCTCCGGTGCATCCAATTCCCTGTCGCTGGACCGGCCGCTGTCGGTGCAGCAAGCGGCAAATGGTTTTTATTTTGTTAATGGCACACCGACCGATTGCGTGCACGTGGCCTTGACCGGCATGCTGGTCGAGCGCCCCGACCTGGTGGTTTCCGGCATCAACAACGGGCCCAATATGGGCGACGACACGCTGTATTCGGGAACGGTGGCGGCAGCCACCGAAGGTTATCTTTTTGGCATTCCCGCCATTGCTTTTTCACAGGGTGAATGGGGCTGGGCCCATATCGACGATGCGGCGAAAGCCGCCCGCGATATCGTGCAGCGCTATGCCGAAGCCCTGGAAAAACCGTACTTGCTGAACGTAAACATCCCGAATCGCCCCTACGATGCGCTCGGCCAGCCGGTGGCCACGCGGCTGGGACGGCGCCACCAGGCCGAACCGGTCATCAAGTCGCACGATCCGCGCGGCCGCGAGATTTTCTGGATCGGCCCGCCCGGTGCATGCAAGGATGCCGGCGAAGGCACTGATTTTCATGCCGTTCAGCAAGGGCGCATTTCCATGACGCCGCTGCAGATCGACCTGACCCACCGACCGCAACTCGACCTCCTGGCAAAGGCCCTCGGATGACCGACAAGCCCCGTACTTTTCCGCTGCCCCTGTCGTCGGTGACGGACAAGGGGCAAAAGAAGCAGACCGTGTTCGGCCCGGTGGCAACGCCGCAAACGGCAACCCGTAATGCCGCCTACAACGCCATGCATAATTCAGGCGCGTCCACGACAAACAAGCCTGCTCCCGCCGCGACCGCGACGCATGGTTTCAACGCCCGGCCCGCACGGCCTGCCGGTGCGCCGGCCGAGCGCGTGCCGCCGGCCGCGCCAAGGCAGGATGCGCTGGTGTCGGGCGCGGTACGGCGGGCAATGGTGGCAAGGGTGGCGCAGCAGGGTGTGCGCGACCAGGCGGTATTGAGCGCGCTCGAAGCCGTGCCGCGTCACTTGTTCGTCGAGGAAGGGCTGGCGCCGCAGGCTTACATCGACGCGTCGCTGCCGATCGGCCATCACCAGACCATCTCGCAGCCCTATATCGTGGCGCGGATGATCGAGGTGATGCGGCAGGGGAAGCAGCTTCAGCGAGTACTGGAGATCGGTACCGGTTGCGGCTACCAGGCAGCTGTTCTCGCATGTATTGCACAAGACGTGTATTCCATTGAGCGCATCAAGCCGTTACATGAGCTGGCGAAAGCCAACCTGCGGCCGCTGCGGGTACCGAACCTGCGGCTGCACTACGGAGATGGTATGCTTGGGCTGCCACAGGCAGCGCCGTTCGACGGCATCATCCTCGCCGCCGCGGGTCTGGAAGTACCGCGGGCGCTGTTGGAGCAATTGGCCATCGGCGGGCGACTGGTTGCGCCGGTAGGCGAGCGCAGCCAGCGCCTGGAGCTGGTCACGCGTGTGGCAAAGAGCGAATGGCAACGCCAGATGCTCGAAGATTGCCACTTCGTACCGCTGCGGCCCGGTACGGTGTGAGGCATGCGGTTCGATAACGCGCTCCAGCTCGAAGAGTTGAATAAGAGCGGCGCAAGAACTGCAAATAACAAGTAATTACCCGCCTGGCCGCACGATGATGTCGGGTCATGATGTCTCGGGACTCTTTGAGAATTTCCGAGGACTTCCATGGCCGGGATGCCGCGTGCCGCCCCAAGGTGTAGCCGAGAGATATCAATTCAGATGAGCATGACGAAAAAAAGTTCCCTGTTTGTGTTGTTGCCGCTGGCGGTGTTGGCCGCCTGTACTTCCACCCCGCAGCAGGCCCCCGTGGTCGAGCGCCCCATTACCCGCCGCGCGCCGCCGCCGGCACCCGCGCCCGCGCCTGTCCAGGAAAACCGGGAAGGCTATTACACGGTGAAGAAGGGCGACACGCTGATCCGCATCGCACTCGATCATGGCCAGAATTACCGCGACATCGTGACGTGGAATAATCTCGCCAATCCGAACGATATCAAGGTGGACCAGGTGCTGCGCGTGACGCCGCCTGAAGATGCCCCCGGTGTGCGCACGGCCGCCGTGGCGATGCCGCCGGATACGACGAAGCTCGCCCCACCGGTACCGAAAAAAGTGGAACCGAAGGGCGACAAGAAGCCGTACGCCGAGGCTGACCTGAAGAACGACAAGGATGGCGACGGCAAACCGGACCCGGCACCGAAAGCCGCCGAGAAGCCGGTGCAACTGGCCAGCGTGAAGCCGTCGGTGCCGGCTGCGGCGCCAGTGCCCGCGCTGTCGCCCGAAGACCGCGAGGTGAGCTGGATGTGGCCGGCCGAAGGCAGGGTCGTCGGCCAGTTCGACGAAGGCAAGAACAAAGGTATCGACATCGCCGGGCGGCCCGGGCAGCAAGTGCTTGCCGCAGGTGCAGGAAAGGTGATGTATGCCGGTAGCGGCATCCGCGGTTATGGTAATCTCGTCATTGTGAAACACAGTAACGGCCTGCTATCCGCCTACGCACATAACCGATCCATCCTCGTCAAGGAGGGCCAGACGGTGGGCAAGGGGCAGGCGATCGCCGAGATGGGGGATTCCGATTCCGACAGCGTCAAGCTGCACTTTGAAATCAGGCAGCAGGGCAAGCCGGTGGATCCTTCCAAGTTCTTGCCTAACCGCTAGGAATCCGCGCGGTAGAAGGATTGGGACCGAACCGGATTTGGCTCGAACCAGATTTGGACCGAACCGGATTGGGCCGAACCTCCTTCTGCCGTGCAGCCTCCCAGGCATTGCGCGGATCCCTGCAGGTACCGCGGCGTTGCAGGCAGAACGTACGGCATTGCGTTATGTGGTTTGCCAGATCAGGTAGCTCGCCAAAACAGTAATTCGCCAAATTTGCGTCAGTTTGCGTCAATATGCGTTATTGGCCCGAGATTGGCGCGAATTGGCCCGGATTGGCGCCAGGTATCAGCCCAGGTATCGCCCATGAGGTAACGCCCATGTCCAGCTCGCCGAACGATCCCCTGGAAGACGACTCCCTCCCGGACGACTTGTCGGACGAGAATTTCGGGGGCGACAGCCTGGCCGACGACCGGCTCGGCGGCGATGTCGACGAGGAAGGCGGCGACGAAGGCGTCAGCGCCCCCGTCGAAGGCCGCGTTACCGCGCTGGCCAGCGTCGACGAGTTGAAAAAAGTGCTGGCGGCCGAGCTCTCCACCGATACCACCCAGCATTACCTGAACCAGATCGGCACCCGGCCCCTGTTGACGGCGCCGCAGGAAGTGCATTTCGCCACGCTGGCCAAGGCGGGCGACTTCGCCGCCCGGCAAAAGATGATCGAGCATAACCTGCGGCTCGTCGTCTCCATCGCCAAGCATTACATCAACCGTGGCGTCGTGCTGCTCGACCTGATCGAGGAAGGCAATATCGGCCTGATGCGGGCGATCGACAAGTTCGAACCCGAGCGGGGCTTCCGTTTTTCCACCTATGCCACCTGGTGGATCCGCCAGAGCATCGAGCGCGCCATCATGAACCAGGCGCGCACGGTGCGGCTGCCGGTGCACATGGTGCGCGAGCTGAACCAGATCCTGCGCGGTAAATATCACCTCGAGGCGCAACACCACAACGGCAAGGATGCCAGCGCGGAAGATATAGCCGACCTCGTCGGCCGGCCGGTCGACGAGGTGCAGGATATCCTTGCGTTGTCAGAGCACGCCACGTCGCTCGATGCACCGCTGGACAACGATCCGCAGTCGTCGCTGATGGACATGCTGCCCGGCGATGCGGACGACAGCCCGGATGCGCGCGCCGAACACCGGGAAATGACGCATCTGGTGCGCGACTGGCTGTCGCGGCTGCCCGACAAGCAGCGCATCGTCATCATGCGCCGCTTCGGCCTGGACAACGACGATCCCGCCACGCTGGAAACGCTGGCCGAGGAAATGGGCGTGACCCGCGAGCGGGTCCGGCAGATCCAGCAGGAAGCACTCGTCAAGCTGAAACGGGCAATGGCCGCGCGCGGCGTGGTGCGCGATTCGCTGCTTTGACGTCGTCCGGATAGCCGGCAAGAACCTGTATCGCCCGCCGCGAGCGTCAGCCGAAATATCGTCTGCCGCGAACATCTGCAAACGAACATCGGCAACGAACGTCTGCCCCGGTATGGCCGCCGGTGTCATCCAGCGCGGTATCGCTCACCGGCATCGCTCACCATATTGCCCAACGCGCCGTCCCTCATTGTCGCGTCGAGATCCGGCGAAGGGCCGGCACGGACAGGCAGCAGGCGCCGGCCCTTCGGCGGATTTCATCGTGCCTTCTGCTATCATATTGCCCTTCCAAATCGCCGCCTCGCCGGCCAACCGATAGACACTCATGCAAGACAATAGCATCGACATCAAATCGCTCGACATGGACGCGCGCGGCGTCGGCCACATGCAGGATAACGAAGACGGCACGCCGGGCAAGGTAGTGTTCGTGGAGGGCGCGCTGCCGGGCGAGCGCGTCAGCTTTGAAATGCTGCGCAAGAAAAAGAACTGGGAATCGGGCCGCGTGACGCAGATACACCGCGAATCGGCCATGCGCGTGCAACCGAAATGCGTGCACTTCGATTACTGCGGCGGCTGCTCGATGCAGCACCTGGAGCCATCGGCGCAGGTGGCGATCAAGCAGCGCGTGCTGGAAGATAACCTGTGGCACCTGTCGAAAGTACAGGCGGACGTGATGATGCGCCCTCTGCATGGTCCCACCTGGGGCTACCGCTACCGCGCGCGGCTGTCGGCGCGTTATGTAGCGAAGAAGGGCACCGTACTGGTCGGCTTCCATGAAAAGAAATCGGTCTTCGTGGCCGATATCCAGAGCTGCCAGATCCTGCCGAAGCACGTGTCGGACATGATGATGCCGCTGCGCGCGCTGATCCATTCGCTGTCGATCTTCGACAAGGTGCCGCAGATCGAACTGGCGATCGGCGAAGACCTGACGGTACTCGTGATGCGCAATATGGTGCCGTTGACGGGCGACGACGAAGCGAAGCTGAAAGCCTTCGCCGACCAGTACGACATCCAGTGGTGGCTGCAGCCGAAAGGCCCGGATACCGCGTACCCGTTCTACCCGCTCGGCAAGGAGCTGCATTATCTGCTGCCGGAGTTCGGCATCCGCATGCCATTCAAGCCGGTCGACTTCACGCAGGTGAACCACCAGATCAACCGCGTGCTGGTGCACAAGGCGCTGCGCCACCTCGACGTGCAGCCGGGCGAGCGCGTGGCCGACCTGTTCTGCGGTATCGGCAACTTCACGCTGCCGCTGGCGACGCAGGCGCGCGAAGTGGTGGGCATCGAAGGCAGCACGGCGCTGACGGAACGGGCGCAGCAGAATGCCGTCATCAACGGTGTCGGCGACAAGACCACGTTCTACTGCCGCAACCTGTTCGAGGTAACGAAGGACGACCTGATCGCACTGGGCAAGTTCGACCGCATCCTGGTCGACCCGCCACGCGACGGCGCGATGGCGCTGTCGCTGGCACTGGCCGAGCTGAAGGAAAGCAATCCCGAGCTGCTGCCCAAGCGGATCGTCTACGTATCGTGCAGCCCGTCCACGCTGGCGCGCGATGCCGGCGTGCTGGTCCATCGTGCCGGCTATGTGCTGTCGCAGGCGGGGGTGATGAATATGTTTCCTCATACGTCGCATGTGGAATCGATGGCGGTATTCGATCTGGCTTGACCGGATGCCAATCAGTCCTTGCGCCCGGCACTGCCGGACGCAAGTCCCGCATACGTCGCATGTGGAATCGATGGCGGTATTCGATCTGGCCTGACCGGCTGACGTGCGCGCGCAACTGGGCGCGCTACCGCGCGCGCGCAGGTTGACACGGATTGCGCTTCTTGCAAGACTGGGTTCCCACCTCCGGAGAACCCATGCGCGCCTCTCGTTCCCAGCTGCCGCCGCTGTGCCTGTTTCTTCTGTACTGTTTTCTGTACTGCCTTCCCGCCTTGCCGCTCCCGGCGCAGGCGCAAACCACCATTGAATCGTTCACGCCGCAAGGCACCGTGAAGGGCGTGCGCCAGGTGCAGGCGCGCTTTTCGGGCCAGATGGTGGCGTTCGGCGACTTGCGCCTGGCCGATCCGTTCGACGTCGATTGTCCGCAGCCGGGCAAGGGCCGCTGGATCGACGGCAGCAACTGGAGCTATGACTTCGAGCGCGACCTGCCGGCTGGCGTGGCCTGCCGCTTCACGCTGAAAGCCGGCCTGGCCGACCTGGCGGGGCAGCCGCTGCAAGGCGAGCGTACCCATGCCTTCGATACGGGCGGCCCGGCCGTGATCGCCGCGCTGCCCGGCGAAGGCAGCCGCATCGACGAACGCCAGGTCTTCGTGCTGGCGCTCGATGCGCTGCCGCGCGAGGAAACGGTGGCCGCCAATGCCTGGTGCCGTGCCGAAGGCATCGGCGAAAAGATCCCCGTACGCGCCGTGACCGGCGGCGAACGCGAACAGATCCTGGCAGCGCGCAAGGATTTCGTGCGGCGCCACCTGTCCATGTATTACGCGGCGCGGGGCGTCACCTGGAAGGCAACCGTACGGGTCACCGGCGACCGCAACGCCGCGCAACCGCTGGCGGTGCTGCAATGCGCGCGCACGCTGCCTGCCGATGCCAAGGTGTCGCTGGTATGGGGGGCGGGAATCGCCAGCGCGAGCGGCATTGCCACCAGCGAAGACCAGCCCCTGGCTTACCGCAGCCGACCCGACTTCAGCGCGAAGTTCAGCTGCGACCGGGCCCGGCGCAACGGTCCCTGCATTCCCGTGCTGCCGCTGCGCCTGACATTCACGGCACCGCTGCCGGTCGCCCAGTTGCAGCAGATTGCACTCGTCGGGCCGGACGGCAAGCGCCGGTACCCGTCATTCGACGGCGAAGTGAAGAGCGGCATGACGCTCGACACCGTCACCTTTGCCGCACCGCACGCCGCCAACAGCACGTACCGCCTGCAGTTGCCCGCCGGCCTGAAGGACGATGCCGGCCGCCCGCTCGTCAATGCCGCGCGCTTCCCGCTGGTGGTGCGGACCGGCGCGGCGCCGCCGCTCGTCAAGTTCCCGGCCCGTTTCGGCATCATCGAATCGACCGGCGACCGCTTGCTGCCGGTCACCGTGCGCAATGTCGAGGCCCGGCTGGCGGGCAGGTCGACGGCCTTGCAGGGCAACGCGCTGCGCGTGGCGGATAACGCCGACGGGGAAGTGATCGGCTGGCTGGGCAGGCTGGCCAATCCGCACGGCTGGAAACCGGACGAGCAATATGCCAGCGACATGGACGCTTCCATGCTGGGCGGCGCCGGGCAGCGCTTCACGGTCCCCAAGCCCGGCGGGCGCAGGGCGTTCGAGGTGATCGGCATCCCGTTGCGCAAGCCCGGCTTCTATGTCGTCGAACTGGCCAGCCCGAAACTGGGCGCGGCGCTGCTGAAGAAGCCCGGCACGGCGTACGTCAGCACGGCCGCGCTGGTAACGAACATGGCGGCGCACTTCAAGCATGGCAAGACATCGTCGCTGGTCTGGGTCACGTCGCTGGACAAGGGCAGCCCGGTCGCCGGTGCCAGGGTGGCCGTGCGGGACTGCTCGGGCAAGCCGCTATGGCAAGGCGCCACCGACGCGCAGGGCATCGCCCGCATCGGCACCGAGCTCCCCGCCGCCCGCTGCGGCGGCTATGAGGACCGCTATTTCGTCAGCGCGCGCAGCGGCGGCGATTTCACGTTCACGCTGTCGGACTGGAACGAGGGCATCGAGCCGTGGCGCTTCAACGTCAGCATCGAAGACCGTGCCGCGCACAACCTGATCGCCGCCACCGTGTTCGACCGCACGCTGCTGCGCAGCGGTGAAACGGTGCACATGAAGCATTTCATGCGCCGGCATACCACGGCGGGCATCGAGTTCGTCGGCGCCGGGGAGCGCATTGCGCGCGAGGAGTACGACCCGCAGAGCGACACGATGAAGCGCCACGAGGATGCGGCGCAACCGGGCAAGGTATTCATCCTGCACGAAGGCAGCGACCAGCGCTACGAGTTGCCGCTGGCATGGCGGAACGGCAGCGCGGCGGTGGACTGGACCATCCCGGCGGACGCGAAGCAGGGCTGGTACCAGGTGCTGCTGAACGGCCAGGAATCGGGGCGCTTCCGCGTCGAGCAGTTCCGCGTGCCGACGATGCAGGCCGTGCTGCAAGGGCCGAAGGAGCCGGCGGTGCGCGCCGCGCAGGTACCGCTGGACGTGCAGCTGTCATATCTTTCCGGTGGCGCCGCCGGGGGCACCCAGGTCAAGGTCGCCACGCTGGTGGAACCGAAAGCGGTGCATTTCCCCGACTACGCGGAATACGTGTTCGCCGGGCCGGACGTGCGGGAGGGTGTGGAGCGCGAGAGCGCGGCGTTCGACGATGTCGGCGGCCTGTTCGAAGGGGAAGGTGACGAAAAGGGTACTGGCGCCGCGGTACGCACGCGCAGCGTGACACTCGACCGCGCCGGCGGTGCGCGCGTGGTGCTCGACGGCTTGCCGCAATCGCCGCAGCCGGCCGAACTGCTGGCCGAGATGACGTGGCAGGATCCCAACGGCGAAACGCTGACCGGCTCTGCGCGCATTCCACTGTGGCCGTCGGCCTGGTTGATCGGCATCGCGCCGGACGGCTGGGTGATGAGCAGCAAGGCATTGAAGTTCACCGTGGCGGTGCTCGACACGGCAGGGCGGCCGGTGGCGGGCGCGCCGGTGCAGGTCGATTATTTCAAGCGCGACACGTACTCGCACCGCCGCCGGCTGATCGGCGGCTTTTATTCGTACGAGAACAGCAGCGAGGTCAAGGCGTTGGGGCAAGCCTGCGCCGGCCGCACCGACGCGAAGGGATTGCTGGTCTGCGAGGGCGCGGCACCGCAGGGCGGCAACCTGGTCCTGCGCGCCACCACGTCGGACAGCCGGGGAAACCAGGCGGTGACCAGTCGCGAAACCTGGGTGGCCGATGGCGACGACTGGTGGTACAAGGTCACCGATAACGACCGCATCGACCTCCTTCCCGAGCGGAAGCGTTACGAGCCCGGCGAGCAGGCGTCGCTGCAGGTGCGCATGCCGTTCCGGCAGGCGACCGCGCTGGTCACGGTCGAACGCGAGGGCATTCTCGATACCTACGTTCGCGAACTGTCCGGCGATGCACCCGTGATCGCGATTCCGATGAAGCCATCGTATGCGCCGAACGTGTTCGTCTCGGTGCTGGCGGTGCGGGGCCGGGTCGGCGGTATCGCGCCGACCGCCCTGGTCGACCTGGGCAAGCCGGCCTACAAGCTGGGCGTCGCCGCGCTGAACGTCGGCTGGGCGGCCAACGAACTGAAGGTGCGCGTCGCTGCCGACAAGCCGGTCTACAAGGTGCGCGAAAAAGCCGCGGTCACGGTGCGCGTCGCGCGGGCCGACGGTTCGCGGCCGCCGGCCGGCACCGAGGTGGCGCTGGCGGCGGTCGACGTCGGCCTGCTCGAGCTGATGCCGAACGACAGCTGGAAATTGCTGGAAGCGATGATGCGGCAGCGCGGACTGCAGGTGGCAACGTCCACCGCGCAGATGCAGGTGGTCGGCAAGCGGCACTTCGGCCGCAAGGCGGTGCCCAGCGGCGGCGGGGGCGGCAAGGGCGCCGGGCGCGAGCTGTTCGACACGCTGCTGTTCTGGCAAGCCGCCGTGAAGGTCGATGGCAATGGGGAGGCGCGGGTGCAGGTGCCGCTGAACGATTCGCTGACGTCGTTCCGCATCGTCGCCATCGCGCACGGCAACGCCGACCTGTTCGGCACCGGCCACGCGGACGTGCGCACGTCGCAAGACCTGATGCTGCTTTCCGGCCTGCCTCCGCTGGTGCGCGAAGGCGACAGGGTGCGCGCCGGTTTCACGGTGCGCAACGCCACGGGTGCGGTGCTGCAGGCGGACATGAGCGCCACGCTGGCCGGCAAGGCGCTGCCTGCCAGGAAGGTCAAGCTCGCGGCGGGGCAGGCGCAGGAAGTGGCATGGGAGATCACGGTGCCGGCCGGCGTAACGGAACTGGCGTGGCAGGTTGCCGCCAGCGCCGGCGGCAGCACGGACCGGCTGCATGTGCGGCAACAGGTGCAGCCGGCCGTGCCGGTGCGCACGGTGCAGGCGACGCTGCTGCAGCTGGACAAGCTCCAGGCGATGACGGTGCGGCCGCCCGCCGATGTGATTCCCGGCCGCGGCGGCGTGCGTGCGTCGTTCACGGCGCGCCTCGGCGGCGACCTGCCCGGTGTGCGCGACTGGATGGCGGCTTACGCCTACAGCTGCCTCGAACAGCAGGCATCGCGCGCGGTGGCGCTCGGCGACGCGGCCATGTGGGACCACGTGGCGCAAGCGCTGCCCACCTATCTCGATACCGACGGACTGGCGAAGTATTTCGCGCCGATGGACCAGGGCAGCGATACGCTGACTGCCTACCTGCTGTCGGTGAGCCATGAAGCGGGGTACGAACTGCCGGCCATGCACAAGGCACGCATGCTGGACGGGCTGGAAGCGTTTGTCGAAGGCCGCATCGTGCGCGGCTCGCCGCTGCCGACGGCCGACCTGGCGGTGCGCAAGGTGGCCGCGCTGGAAGCGCTGTCGCGCGAAGGGCGCGTCCAGCCCGGAATGACGGAATCGTTCACGCTGCAGCCGAACCTGTGGCCCACCTCGGCCGTCATCGACTGGTACCTGGTGCTGGCACGCACGCCGGCGCTGCCGCAGCACGATGCGCGCCTGCGCGAGGCCGGGCAGATCCTGAAGTCGCGGCTGAACCTGCAGGGCACCACGCTGACGTTCTCGACCGAGCGCAACGACGACTGGTGGTGGCTGATGGTCTCGGGCGACGTCAACGCGAACCGGCTGCTGCTGGCGATGCTGGACAACCCCGCGTGGAAGGGCGACATGGGCCGGCTGGCGCGCGGTGCGCTGGGCCGGCAGCGGCACGGGCGCTGGAATACCACGGTCGCCAATGCCTGGGGCGCGCTGGCGCTGCGCAAGTTCTCGCAGGTCTTCGAGGCGGAGCCGGTAACGGGGAGTGCCACCGCGGCCCTGGGCGGCGAACGGCGCAGTGTCGCGCTGCAGGACGGCAAGCGAAACAATGAGCAGGGCAACAGGCACGGCATGGCGCCGGCTGCCGCCGTCACGCTGCCGTGGCCGCGCGGGGCCGCGTCGCTGGACCTGCGGCACGAAGGCGGCGGCAAACCGTGGGTAACAGTGCAAAGCCTGGCAGCGGTACCGCTGGCGGCACCGCTGTCGTCCGGCTACGCGATCCGGAAGACGATGACGCCGCTCGAACAGGCGGCGGCAGGAGCGTGGGCGCGGGGTGACACCTACCGCGTCAGGCTGGAACTGGAAGCGCAGAGCGATATGACCTGGGTCGTCGTCGACGATCCGGTTCCCGCCGGCGCCACCGTGCTCGGTTCGGGCCTCGGCAACGATTCGCGGATCGGCGCGCGCGGAGAGAAAGCCGCCGGCTGGGTGTGGCCGGCGTTCCAGGAGCGTACGTTTGCCGCATACCGCTCGTATTACGCATTCGTGCCGAAAGGGAAGTGGACGGTCGAGTACACGGTGCGGCTGAACAACGCCGGCCGTTTCGGCCTGCCGCCAACGCGCGTGGAAGCGATGTACAGCCCCGAGATGTTCGGCGAGCTGCCGAATGCCCCGGTCGAGGTGAAGTGATGCGCCTCCTGTTCGCGGCTTTGCTGCTCGCGTCGGCCGCGGCGCCCGCGGCCGCGTCACCCGCCGTGCCGACGCCCGACCAGGTCAGGACGCAATGGCGCTCGTCGGATATGGTGCTGCTGGACCGCCATGGCGCGCCCGTGCAGGCATTGCGCGTCGACAGGCAGGTGCGCCGCGCCCCGTGGGTAGCGCTGGCGGACATCTCGCCGGCGCTGCCGCTGGCGGTGCTGCAAGCCGAGGACACGCGTTTCATGGAACATGGCGGCATCGACCTGCGAGCGATGGGGCAGGCGGCATGGGACAACCTGTTCCGCAGCCGGCCGCGCGGTGCGTCGACGATCACCATGCAGCTGGCCGGGCTGCTGGATCCGGCACTGAAGGCAGGGCCGGCCGGCCGCACGCTGGGGCAGAAGTGGGACCAGGCAATCGCGGCGCGTGCGCTCGATGCGGCCTGGAGCAAGGCGCAGATCCTCGAGGCTTACCTGAACATCGTGGCGTTCCGCGGCGAACTGCAGGGCGTGGGCGCGGCGGCGCAAGGCCTGTTCGGCAAGGCACCGTCCGGCCTGGACGTTGCCGAGTCGGCGATCCTCGCCAGCCTGCTGCGGGGGCCGTCCGCGTCGCGGGCGGTCGTGGTGCGGCGTGCCTGTGCGCTGGCGAAGGAGCTGAAGGCGGCCACGCCGTGCGGCGATATCGATCGCGCCGCACAACGGGCGTTCTCGCGACAGGCATCGATGGCGCCGCTGCCGCCGGCGCGGGAAGCCGCCGTGCAACTGCTGAAGGGCGCCGGGCACGTTGCTGGTACGACACTCGGCAGCACACTGGATGGCGCGCTGCAGCGCCACGTACAGGCAGTGCTGCGGCAACAGCTGATGGCGCTGCGCGAGCGTCACGTGGCCGATGGCGCCGTGCTGGTACTGGATAACGCCAGCGGCGAGATCCTGGCATGGGTCGGCAATGCCGGCGGCAGCGAGGTCGATGGCGTGACCGCGCTGCGGCAGGCCGGATCGACGCTGAAACCGTTCCTGTATGCGCTGGCGCTGGAGCGCCGGCTGCTGACGGCGGCCTCGCTGCTGGACGATACCCCGCTGGACGTGACAACGCCGTCCGGCCTGTATGCGCCGCAGAACTACGAGCGCGACTTCAAGGGCATCGCCACGGCGCGCGCCAGTCTTGCCGGCTCGTTGAACGTGCCGGCCGTGCGCACGCTGATGCTGGTCGGACTGGACCGTTTCGCCGGGCAGCTGCAGGCGCTGGGCTTCACCAGCCTGACCGAACAGGCCGACTTCTACGGACCATCGCTGGCGCTGGGTTCGGCCGACGTCAGCCTGCTGGAACTGACCAATGCGTACCGGGCCCTGGCCAATGGCGGGGTGGCCGGCGGCGCCACCTTGCGGGCGGGTGTGCGGCCGCAACCGGGCCGGCGCGTGGTCGACGCGGGCGCCGCGTTCATCGTCGGCGACATCCTGGCCGACCGGGCAGCGCGAGCCGCCACGTTCGGCCTGAAAAGCGAGCTGGCAGCGCCGTACTGGTCGGCCGTCAAGACGGGCACCAGCAAGGACATGCGCGACAACTGGTGCATCGGTTTCACGGCGCGCTACACCGTCGGCGTGTGGGTCGGCAATTTCGACGGCAGCGCGATGTGGGATGTGTCCGGCGTCAGTGGCGCCGCGCCGGTGTGGCGCGACGTGATGGATTACCTGAACCGCGACCGTCCCGCCGGCGCGCCGCATGCGCCGGCCGGTGTCGTGCGGCGCACCGTCACGTGGCAGCCGGCACTGGAAGCGCCGCGGCAGGAATGGTTCCTGGCAGGGACCGAGACGTCCCGCGTGACGCTGCTGCCGGACGAACGGCGGCAGCCTGAAATCGTCTATCCCGCCGACGCGGCGATCCTTGCCGTCGACCCCGACATTCCTTCCGGCCGGCAGCGCGTGTTCTTTCTTTCGCACGGACCGCGGGACTTGTACTGGCGGCTCGACGGCACGGTGATCGGCTCTACCGGCGCGCAGGCCGGCTGGCAGCCCGCGCCGGGCAGGCACGAACTCGTATTGCAGGACGGCGAGGGCAGGGAACTCGACCGTATCAACTTTACCGTGCGCGGCGGCAGGTAGCGACGCGGCGGCCCATCAGCAGCAGGCCGGCGCACAGCATGCCGAGCACCGACGGTTCCGGTACCGGCGTCGCGACATAAGTCACATTCGACAGCGCCTGGAAATACACGGAAACGGGCCGCATCTCCGCGCTGCCATTGGCGAACGCCAGCATGAAATCGTCTTCCACCGTCATCCGGTCCGGCCAGTCCGCATAGGCCAGGCTCTGGCGCACGAACTGCGTGAAGGTATCGCCATGTTCGTCGACGATGCCCACGTAAGCCATGCCCACCACTTCGAGGTATTCGCCCGGCAGGCTGCTGCGCGACGCCGCCGTCGCGAAATGGCCGCTGATTGCCAGCACCGTATGGGGCTGCAGCATGAAATGCAAGGCCTGGCTGGCAGTCGCGCCGATCGTGCCATGGTCGCCGAGGCTGGCGTCGCCTGTGGCGAAGGTTGCAACGTTGCCGAGCGCGCCGCTGGTGAGCGCCGAGGCGGCACTTGCGCCGTGGCCGAGTTGTACCGCGCCCGGCCTGTTTGCGCCGGGGTAGCCGGACGCGTAGTAGTCCGCTGTCGCCGCGTACAGGCTGGCGAACAGGGATGAATCGGCGGACAGCACGCCGTAGCCCGGGGCTGCGCCATCGTCCGGTGTCAGGTCGAGCGTGCCGAAGTGGACGTTGCTGATCGATGCCGAAGCGGTGCCGGCCGCGGTTGCGCTGAAAGAGCCCAGCAGCAGCATCAGCGTGGCGATGAATGAGCGTAGAAAGACAGCCATGAGGCCTCCATGCGGTGGAAGTTTGAAAGGGAGGCTCAAGCGCGCGTTCGAGTGCACGCATCATACGTACTGCTCAGCTCGCTTCCGTTGACGTTGCGCACGGATTCTTGTGGAACTTCGGTAGCCGTGCTGCTGGCGCAGCGTCGCAACACCGCAACGATTGTGTTGCAAAAAACTTGGGGACTGTCCCCGGTGTTGTATTGCGACCAGCTCGGCAGCAAGGGCAAAAAAAAGCCGGCGCGAGGCCGGCTTTTCGATGGTGCGGGCAGTGCTTATTCGCGGCTGCCGCTGGTGAAGCCCAGGATCGACAGCAGGCTGCTGAAGATGTTGTACACGCTCAGGTACAGGCCCAGCGTGGCGCTGATGTAGTTCGTTTCGCCGCCGTTGACGATGCGCTGCACGTCATACAGGATGAAGGCGGAGAAAATGCCGATGGCCAGCACCGAGATCGTCAGCGTCAGGGCGGGGATGGCGAAGAAGATGTTCGCCAGCGACGCCAGGATGATGACGACCAGGCCGACCATCGCAAACTTGGCCACGCCGGAGAAATCACGCTTCGACACGGTGGCGATGCTTGCCAGCACGGCAAAGATCGTCGCGGTGCCGCCAAACGCCAGCATGATCAGCGTGCCGCCGTTTGCAAACGTCAGCGTGCGGCTCAGCAGGGGCGCCAGCATCAGGCCCATGAAGAACGTGAAGCCGAGCAGCAGGGCGACGCCCAGGCCGCTGTCCTTGTTCTTCTCGATCGCCCAGATGAAGCCGAACGCGATGCCCAGGAACAGCAGCGCGCCGAGGAAGCCGCCAGGGATCGGCACGCCGAGCGTCATGCCCGCGGCCGCGCCCAGCACGGTCGGAATCATCGACAGAGACAGCAGCCAGTAGGTGTTGCGCACGACGCGGTTCTGGGTGACTGCACGCCCACCCGCATATTGATAAGTTTTTTCCAAGTTCGCCATTTTGCACTCCTTTTGTCGGTACGGTGTACCCTTGCCAAAGCTTAGCACGCGAGGTGCCTAAAAGGGCTTAAGCCCGCCGGGATGGTCTGTTGTGTCGAGCCTGCCCTGAAATCGCTTGTTTTCGAGCACGACCCTTGAAATCCTCCGGAATCCGCCCAACTGCCCGCGAACGGCTGGGCTTCCCAGCCAAACCGCCCGCATGATGCGAGTTTCCAGGGTTTCGATACGGCTTTCCGCCGCTTGTTACGCCATCTTCCGCCCCAACACGCATAGTATATGGGGTGTTGTATGCTAAAATCAAAGGTTGATCGAGAAATCAATTTCGTTTTAACCCTTTCTTTTTACTGGAGTTTTTAATAATGGCAATCGAACGCACCCTGTCCATCATCAAACCGGACGCAGTGGCCAAGAACGTGATCGGCCAGATCTACAGCCGTTTCGAAGGTGCTGGCCTGAAAGTCGTGGCTGCCCGCATGACCCAGCTGTCGCGCGCCGAAGCCGAAGGCTTCTACGCCGTGCACGCTGCCCGTCCGTTCTTCAAGGACCTGGTGGACTTCATGGTTTCCGGCCCGGTCATGATCACCGTGCTGGAAGGCGAAGGCGCCATTGCCAAGAACCGCGACCTGATGGGCGCAACCGATCCGAAGAAAGCAGAAAAAGGCACGATCCGCGCCGATTTCGCTGACTCCATCGATGCCAACGCCGTTCACGGTTCGGACGCTGCCGAAACCGCCGCCACGGAAATCGCGTATTTCTTCCCAGCACTGAACGTGTACTCCCGTTAATCGATTCGATTAGCGGCGCTTAGCAATACATCTGTAGTATCGCCTGACGCCCCGGCATGTCCGGGGCGGAGGTGTTTTGAAAAAAGATTGAACAGTTATGGAAACGACCCTCACCAACCTGCTGGACCTCGATCCCGCGCAACTGATCGACTACTGCGCGCAGTTGGGTGAGAAGCCGTTCCGCGCCAAGCAGCTGCAACGCTGGATCCACCAGTTCGGCGCGTCGGACTTCGACAGCATGACCGATCTCGCCAAGTCGCTGCGCGAGAAGCTGAAGACGCGCGCCCATATCACGGCGCCGGCGGTCATCAGCGACCATACCTCGAGCGATGGCACGCGCAAGTGGCTGGTGGACGTAGGCAATGGCAACGCCGTTGAAACCGTGTTCATTCCGGAAGAAAACCGCGGCACGCTGTGCATTTCCACCCAGGCCGGCTGCGCCGTCAATTGCCGTTTCTGCTCGACCGGCAAGCAGGGCTTCAACCGCAACCTCACGGTCGCCGAGATCATCGGGCAGTTGTGGATGGCCGAGTTCGAGCTGCGCAGGACGAAAGGCATCGAGCCGGGCCCCAAAGGCGAGCGCCAGATCACGAACGTGGTCATGATGGGCATGGGCGAGCCGCTGCTGAACTACGAGCCGACCGCCACCGCGCTGAAGCTGATGCTGGACGATAACGCCTACGGCCTGTCGCGCCGCCGCGTGACGCTGTCCACCTCCGGCGTGGTACCGATGATCGACAAGCTGTCGCAGGACGTGCCGGTGGCGCTGGCCGTGTCGCTGCATGCCTCCAACGACGAGCTGCGCAATGGCCTCGTGCCGCTGAACAAGAAGTACCCGCTGGCTGAGCTGCTGGCGGCCTGCAAGCGTTACCTGGAATTCGCCCCGCGCGACTTCATCACGTTCGAGTACTGCATGCTGGACGGTTTCAACGATTCCGACGAGCATGCACGTGAACTGATCGCACTGGTGAACCACCCGCAATATGGCATCAACTGCAAGTTCAACCTGATTCCGTTCAACCCCTTCCCGGAATCAGGCCTGACGCGTTCGAAGAATCCCCGCATCAAGGCGTTCTCGGAAATCCTGATGAATGCCGGTATCGTGACGACCATCCGCAAGACCCGTGGCGACGACATCGACGCCGCCTGCGGCCAGCTTGCCGGCGAAGTCAAGGACCGCACCCGCGTGGCCGAGCGCATGGAAAAGATGGCTGAGTACAAGACCAAGTTCGGTGCCGATTTCGGCAAGATCGTGGAGATCCGCTCCTGATGACCGCAGCCGCCCAGTGCCGCGCGCGCATGTCCAGCCTCGGCTCCGCCGGGCTGCTGGCCGTGCTGCTGGCCGCCTGTACGGGCGGGCCCGCGGGTACCGGGGCGGCTGGCGACATGAGCGGCAAGGCCGAGCTGCCAACGCTGTCGGATGCGACGGCTGCGCAAAAGCGCGCCCAGATCCGCATGCAGCTGGCGGTCGGCTACTACGAGCAGGGCCAGCTGCCGGTCGCGCTCGACGAGATCAAGAAGGCAATTGCCGCCGATCCCGCCTACGCGGATGCCTATGGCGTGCGCGCGCTGATCTACATGGGCATGGGCGAAACGGCGCTGGCGGACGATAATTTCAAGCGCGCGCTGCAACTGGCGCCGAACAACCCGGATATCGCGAACAACTATGGCTCGTTCCTGTGCCAGAGCGATCGCGTGGCCGAGTCGTTCCGCTGGTTCGACGCGGCACTGGCCAGCCGCCAGTATTCGTCGCCGGTCAAGGCGATGAACAATGCGGGCAATTGCGCGCTGAAGAGCAAGGATTACGAGCGGGCCGAGAAATATTTGCTGCAGGCACTGCAGCTGGCACCGGATCAGCCGTCGACCAGCGCCAACCTGGCGCGGGTCTATTACGAGCGTCGCGACTATGCGCGCGCCAACTTCTTCATTACCCGGCTGGGCAAGGTTGCCCGGCCCGACAGCCTGCCGGCCGACGTGCTGTGGCTGGCAGTCAGGGTGCAGCACAGGCTCGGCGACAAGGGAGCGGAAGAAGGTTGGGCAACGCAGTTGCGGCGCCACCACGCCGCCTCGCCCGAGTATGCTGCGTATCAACGCGGGGCGTTTGATGAGTGAGACAGGGGTAATAATGGATTCAGAAGGGCAAAAGCAGCCGCAGGGACAGACGCACAATCCGTCGCAGGATCGGCGCGATGCTTCCGCACCCGGAGCAACGCTGGCCGCGCAGCGCGAGGCGATGGGCCTGTCGGTGGAACAGATCGCGGATCAGCTGAAGCTGGCCCCGCGCCAGGTGGTGGCGCTCGAGCAGGGCGACTTTGCTTCGCTGCCGAACATGGCCGTCACGCGCGGCTTCATTCGCGCCTACGCCAAGGTGGTGCGGCTCGACCCGGCACCGCTGGTGGCGCACATCGAGGTGACGCCATCGGTCACCACCACGACCGATCATGCGCCGATCAGGCGGGAGAAGATCTCGACGACTTTCTCCCAGTCGCGTTTTCCCACGCTGGCATCGCGCCAGTCGAAGCCGAAAGTCTGGATCATCGGCGGCGTGGTGGCACTGGCCGTCATCGCCGGCGCCGGCGCATGGCAGGCCGGCCTGATCTCGCCGGGCGCCCTGAGCAAACCGGGCACGGTGGCCGCGCCAGCCGCCGTGCCCGCTGCGCCGGGTACGGCCACGACGACGGCCACGACGCCGCTGCTGTCGCCAAACGTGCCGCTGGTATCGACGCCCGGCCAGGGGCCGGCAACGCCGGAGAACACCGCGCCGCTGGTGACGTCGCCGCCGGTCGCGGCCGGCACGGCGCCTGCGACCACGCCGGCTGCGGCTACACCGCCCGCGACCACGCCGGCACCCGCTGCAACGGCTGCGCCAGCCGTGCCGGCAGCGGCGCCCGCGGCGCAGGGCGCCAACACGCTGACGATGGTATTCACGGCCGATTCCTGGGTCGAGATCCGCCGTCCCGGCGCGGCGCCGCTGATTTCCCGCCTGGTGAAGGCGGGCAGCACCGAATCGTTTGAAATCGACCGCCAGTCGACGCTGGTCGTCGGCAAGCCGGAAGCCGTGCAGGCCACGCTGCGCGGCCAGCCGCTGCCGCTGCCGAAGGTGGCGGGCGGCACCATTTCCCGTGTCCAGATCAAGTAATGAGCATGTCCGAACTTATTACCGCCATACCTTCTAACGCGATCCCCTCCGGCCCGCTGGCGCGCCGCTCCAGCAAGGGCGTGCTGGTCGCGCATGGCGACCGCAAGGTATGGGTCGGCGGCGACCATCCTGTCGTCGTGCAGTCGATGACCAATACCGATACCGCCGATGCCGTCGGCACGGCGATCCAGATCAAGGAGCTGGCCCGCGCCGGTTCCGAGCTGGTGCGCCTGACGGTGGACCGTCCGGAAGCGGCGCAGGCCGTGCCGTACATTCGCGACCAGCTCGACAAGATGGGCATCGACGTGCCGCTGGTCGGCGACTTCCACTACAACGGCCACACGCTGCTGACCGAGTACCCGGACTGTGCCGCCGCGCTGTCGAAGTACCGCATCAACCCCGGCAACGTCGGCAAGGGCGCCAAGCGCGACACGCAGTTCGCCCAGATGATCGAAGTGGCGATCCGCCACCAGAAGCCGGTGCGCATCGGCGTCAACTGGGGCTCGCTCGACCAGGCGCTGCTGGCGCGCATCATGGACGAGAACGCGGCCCGCGCGAATCCATGGAGCGCGCAGGCAGTGATGTATGAAGCGCTGATCACGTCCGCCATCGAGAACGCCCAGCGCGCCGAGGAAATCGGCCTGGGCCGCGACAAGATCGTGCTGTCCTGTAAGGTGTCCGGCGTGCAGGACCTGATCGCCGTCTACCGCGAGCTGGCCAAACGCTGCGACTACGCACTGCACCTGGGGTTGACGGAGGCGGGCATGGGCAGCAAGGGCATCGTTGCCTCGACCGCCGCGTTGTCGGTGCTGCTGCAGGAAGGCATCGGCGACACGATCCGCATTTCGCTGACGCCCGAGCCGGGTGGCGACCGCACGAAGGAAGTCATCGTCGGCCAGGAAATCCTGCAGACGATGGGCTTGCGCAAGTTCATGCCGATGGTGATCGCCTGCCCGGGCTGCGGGCGCACCACGTCGACCACGTTCCAGGAACTGGCCGACGATATCCAGACCTTCCTGCGCGAGCAGATGCCGGAATGGAAGAAGAGCCATCCGGGCGTGGAAGCGATGAACGTGGCCGTGATGGGCTGCATCGTCAACGGGCCCGGCGAATCGAAGCACGCCAACATCGGCATCAGCCTGCCGGGCACCGGCGAATCGCCGGCCGCGCCGGTCTTCGTCGACGGCCAGAAGGTGGCCACCTTGCGCGGCGACACGATCGTGCAGGATTTCCAGCGCATCGTGCTGGATTACGTACAGAAAAACTACACATCAGTATCGGTATAAAACCATGTCCGAAAATAAAAAAGCAGAGAAGATCACCTCGGTCAAAGGGATGCCCGACATCCTGCCCGCCGATGCCCACCTGTGGGAAATCTTCGAGAACACCGCGCAGTCGATCCTGCAGAGCTACGGCTACCAGAACATCCGCACGCCGATCGTCGAGGAAACCCGCCTGTTCGCACGCGCGATCGGCGCCGTGACCGATATCGTCGAGAAGGAAATGTATTCCTTCGAGGATTCGATGAACGGCGACCAGCTGACGCTGCGCCCGGAAGGCACCGCCGGCGTGGTGCGCGCCGTGCTCGAACATAACCTCGTGTACGACGGCCCCAAGCGCCTGTGGTACAAGGGCCAGATGTTCCGCCACGAGCGCCCGCAGCGCGGCCGCTACCGCCAGTTCCACCAGTTCGGCGCGGAAGCCGTGGGCTTCACCGGCCCGGACATTGATGCCGAACTGATCATGCTGTGCCGCCGCCTGTGGGACGACCTGGGCCTGCCGGATATCCGCCTGGAACTGAATTCGATCGGTGACGCGGCCGAGCGCGCCGCGCATCGCGTCGACCTGATCAAATACCTGGAACAGCACGAGGAACTGCTGGATGCGGACGCCAAGCGCCGCCTGCATACCAACCCGCTGCGCATCCTGGACACCAAGAATCCGGCGCTGCAGGAAATCGTCAACGGCGCACCGAAGCTGCTCGACTACCTCGGCGAGGAATCGCTGAAGCACTTCGAGGGCGTGAAGAACATCCTCGACCGCAACGCCGTGCAGTACACCGTCAACACGCGCCTGGTGCGCGGCATCGACTACTACAACCGCACCGTGTTCGAATGGGTCACCGACGAGCTGGGCGCGCAGGGCACCGTGTGCGCGGGCGGCCGCTACGATCCGCTGATCGAGCAGTTCGGCGGCAAGGCCACGCCGGCGGTCGGCTTCGCGATGGGCATCGAGCGCCTGATCGAGCTGATGAAATCGGCCGGCGAAACGGCGGCCCCGGCGCAGTGCGACGTGTACCTGGTGCACCAGGGCGCGGAAGCGCAGATGCAGGCCTTCATCCTGGGCGAGCGCATCCGCGATGCCGGGCTGGACGTGATCCTGCATTGCGCCACCGCGGCCGGCGCCGGCTCGTTCAAGAGCCAGATGAAGAAGGCCGACGGCAGCGGCGCGTCGTTCGCCATCATCATCGGCGAAGACGAAGTGGCCAACAATACCGCCAGCGTCAAGGCGCTGCGCGGCGCCGAAGGCGAGCAGCAGCAGGCTGCCGTGGCGTTCGAGGAAGTGGTCGGCTACGTGGTCGACCAGATCATCGGCGGCCACGACTGCGGCGACGACTGCGAAGATCACCACCACCATCACTGATCCCGAAGGAAAGATTCCATGGCATTCGATCACCAAGAAGAAGAACAGCTCGCTTCCCTGAAGGCGTGGTGGGCTAAGTACGGCAACGCCGCAACGTGGGTGCTGGTGGCCGGCCTGGCCGCCTATTCGGGCTGGGCGGGCTGGCAGTATTACCAGCGCACCCAGGCTGTCGAAGCGTCCGCGCTGTACGACGAGCTGCAGTCCTCGGTCGGCAAGGACAACGCCAAGGTGCAGCGCGCCGCCGGCGACATCGAGAGCCGCTATGGCCGCACGCTGTACGCGCAGATGGCCGCGCTGACGGCGGCCAAGAGCGCATTCGAAGCGAACGACCTGAAGACGGCCAAGGCCCGGCTGCAGTGGGTGATCGAGCATGGCAACGAGGAATACCAGGCCGTGGCGAAGATTCGCCTGGCCGGCGTGCTGCTGGACGAGAAAGCCTATGACGCGGCCCTGAAGGCGCTGGACGGCGACGTGCCGGCCAAGTTCGCCGCCGCCGTCAGCGACCGCAAGGGCGACGTGCTGGCAGCGCAGAACAAGCTGGCCGATGCCCGTGCGGCATACCAGGCCGCGCTGGCCGGTACGGACGAGAAAAATCCCGCGCGCCAGCTGATCGAGCTGAAACTCGAAGCCGTCGGCGGCACGGTGCCGGAACCGAAGCCGGCAGCCGCCTGATTCACGACGGCGCGCGCGCCAGTCTCATAGCGCCCGCGGCCGGCATGACGGCACGCGGGCATGCGGGAACGCGTTACCCGTACCGCCTTCCACTTGTAAGGAGCAAGGTTTAATTTATGCGTATCACCGGTAAACTCATCGGCGTGAGCCTGCTGTCCATGACGGCCGCGTGCAGTACCCTCAGCTCGCTGAACCCATTCAAGGAAAAGGACAAGAATCCGCCGGCCGCGCTGGTGGACATCAAGTCGCCGATTCCCGCCAAGATCGTGTGGAAGCATTCGGTCGGCAAGGCCGGCCTGTATGTGTTCTCCCCGGCGCTGGCCGACAATGCGCTGTTCGTGGCCGATGCCGACGGCAATATCGAACGCCTGGATGCGGCCACCGGCCGCTCGCAGTGGAAGATCAAGGCCGGCACCGAGCTGACCGCGGGCGTGGGCGCCAACGGCAAGCTGGTGGCGGTGGGCGGCACGAAGGGCACCGTGATGGCGTTCGACGCGGCCACCGGCAAGGTGCAGTGGAAAGTGCAGGCTTCGTCGGAAGTGCTGTCGGCACCGGCAGTGACCGACGAGCTGGTGATCGTGCGCAGCATGGACAACAAGATCACCGCCTACGACACGAGGACGGGCGACCGCAAGTGGTTCCTGCAGCGCACCACGCCGCCGCTGACCCTGCGCAACGCGCCGGGCATGGTGGTGGCGCAGCCGAACGTGTATGTCGCGCAGCCGGCCGGCAAGCTGCTGTCGCTGGCATTGTCGAACGGCGTGCCACGCTTCGAGGTCTCCGTGGCCGAGCCGCGCGGCGCCACCGAACTGGAACGCGTGTCGGACATCGGCGGCACGCCGGTCGTGATCGACAGCGACATCTGTACCGTCACGTACCAGGGCAAGGTCGGCTGCTTCGACCTGTCCACCGGCGCGGCCAAGTGGAGCAAGCCGGCATCGTCCGACGTGGGCGTGGGCGCCGACCAGCGCTTCGTCTTCGTGGCGGACGACAAGGGCCACGTGTCCGCGTTCAGCCGCGAAGGCGGGGCCAGTGCATGGAAGAACGATTCGCTGGGCAATCGCCAGTTGTCCACGCCGCTGTCGTACGGCCGCGTGGTGGCCGTTGGCGATTTCCAGGGCCATGTGCACCTGCTGTCGCGCGAAGACGGCGCGATGCTGGGCCGCGTGGCCACCGACGGCAGCGCGATCAAGTCGGTACCGCTGATCGCCGGCTCGAACATGATCTTCCAGACCCAGTCGGGAACGGTGGCGGCGATCGCGGTCGAGTAATGCAGTAAATTCATGCAATGGATTCACGAAGTAAAACAGGCAACTGAGCAGTGACGATGCCCGCAAGGCGCGGGCATTCAGTATCTCCAAAAACCAAGCAGTACTAATGACCGCCCAGCGCGGTCGAGCAGAAAACAAATGAAGCCGGTAATCGCACTCGTGGGGCGCCCGAACGTCGGGAAATCGACCCTTTTCAATCGTCTGACCCGCTCGCGCGACGCGCTGGTGGCGGACTTGCCTGGTCTGACGCGCGACCGTCACTACGGCGAGGGCCGCGTCGGCGAACGTCCCTTCCTGGTCATCGATACGGGCGGTTTCGAACCGGTCGCAAAGGAAGGCATCATGTTCCAGATGGCCCTGCAGACCAAGCAGGCCGTGGCCGAAGCGGACGTGGTGATCTTCCTCGTCGACGGCCGCCAGGGCATGACGCCGCACGACAAGACCATCACCGACTTCCTGCGCCGCAGCGGCCGCCCCGTGCTGCTGGTGGTGAACAAGGCCGAGGGCATGAAGTACACCTCGGCCGTGTCGGACTTCTACGAGCTGGGCCTGGGCGATCCGTATGCGATCTCCGGCGCGCACGGCGACGGCGTGACCGACCTCGTGTACGAGGCGCTGGACAAGGCATTCGCCTCGCGCCCGGAAGATGCCGAAGAGCTGCTGCCGTCCGAGCGTGGCATCAAGCTGGCGCTGGTCGGCCGCCCGAACGTGGGCAAGTCCACGCTGATCAATACGCTGCTGGGCGAAGAGCGGGTGATCGCGTTCGACATGCCGGGCACCACGCGCGACTCGATCGAAATCCCGTTCGAACGCGACGGCAAGCACTACACGCTGATCGACACCGCCGGTATCCGCCGGCGCGGCAAGGTCTTCGAGGCCATCGAGAAATTCTCGGTCGTCAAGACGCTGCAGTCGATCTCGGAAGCGAACGTCGTCATCCTGATGCTCGATGCCCAGCAGGATATTTCCGAGCAGGATGCGCACATCGCCGGCTTCATCCTGGAATCCGGCCGGGCCCTGGTGCTGGCCGTGAACAAGTGGGACGGCCTGCAGTCGCACCAGCGCGACCAGGTCAAGAACGACATGGACCGCAAGCTCGATTTCCTCGGCTTCGCCAAGACGCACTTCATCTCGGCGCTGAAAGGCACCGGCGTTGGCCCGCTGATGAAATCGGTCGACGCCGCCTATGGCGCCGCCATGGCCGACCTGTCGACGCCGAAACTCACGCGCGCGCTGCAGGAAGCCATTGAAAAGCAGGAACCGAAGCGCAAGGGCGGCCTGCGGCCGAAGATGCGCTACGCCCACCAGGGCGGCATGAACCCTCCGGTGATCGTCATCCACGGCAACTCGCTGGACGCGATCAGCGAGCCCTACAAGCGCTACCTGGAAAAGCACTTCCGCGAGACCTTCCAGCTCGTCGGTACGCCGCTGCGTATTGAATTGCGCACGGGTAAGAATCCGTTCGACAAACGCGAGAAGAGCTGACCGTACACTTGGCCGCCGGCCGCCAGGGACCGGTGTCTGGCACCATTTCCGGACGAATCGCCCGGAAATGGTGCCGGACACCAGTGTTCGAACGCCTGCCACTACCGGCCGAGTAGCTGGTTTGCGGGCAAAGCCACTTCACATTCCGAATGCAATTTTTTCCTTGTTTTCATTCGGACACCCCTGCATAAATCACAAAAACCGGTTACAGTAGCTTCGAAGCATTTCCGTCTGGCGGAGGGTGTTTTTACCTCTGCAATAAGGAGTAGCCGGCACTTGAATTCAAGCGTTTCGCCTCCAATTCCAACACAACAACATAAACTGGAGCTGTTATGAGCAATAAAGGGCAATTGTTACAAGACCCATTCCTGAACGCGCTGCGCAAGGAGCACGTTCCTGTCTCGATCTACCTCGTCAACGGCATCAAGTTGCAAGGCCATATCGAGTCGTTCGACCAGTACGTCGTCCTGCTGCGCAATACCGTGACGCAGATGGTGTACAAGCATGCCATCTCGACCGTGGTGCCGGCCCGCGCCGTCAACCTCAATATCGATTCCGAGGCGGAGTAACGCGTTGATCGTTGAGACAACGCCGCAGCTTTGCCATCCGCTTCATCGTCCCCTGACCGTCCCATGCGCGCAGCTTTAGTCGGTGTGGATTTCGGCCAGGGCGACTTCGCCGCCAGTATCGACGAATTGATGCTGCTCGCGCGTTCCGCGGGAGCGGAGCCCATCACGACCGTCACCGGCAAGCGTTCCAGCCCCGATGCCGCCTATTTCGTCGGCAGCGGCAAGGCCGACGAGATCGGCCATGCGGTGCAGGACCACGGGCTGGAGATCGTCATCTTCAACCATGCGCTGTCGCCCGCGCAGCAGCGCAACCTGGAAAAGCGCCTGAACGTCCGCGTGCTGGACCGGACCAGCCTGATCCTCGATATCTTCGCCCAGCGTGCCCAGAGCCACGAGGGCAAGCTGCAGGTCGAGCTGGCGCAGTTGCAGCACCTGTCCACGCGGCTGATCCGCGGCTGGACTCACCTCGAGCGCCAGAAAGGCGGTATCGGCCTGCGTGGCCCCGGTGAGACCCAGCTGGAAACCGACCGCAGGCTGATCGGCGAACGGGTGCGGATGCTGCGCGCGCGGCTCGCGAAACTGCGCAAGCAGCACGAAACGCAGCGCCGTTCGCGTGGCCGCAACAATGCCTTCTCGGTGTCGCTGGTCGGCTATACCAATGCCGGCAAGTCGACGCTGTTCAATGCGCTGACCAAGGCCGGCGTCTACGTGGCGGATCAGCTGTTCGCTACGCTGGACACCACGTCGCGCCGCGTCTACATGGGCGAGGATGCCGGCAATGTGGTGATTTCCGATACCGTCGGTTTCGTGCGCGAACTGCCTCACCAGCTGGTGGCGGCGTTCCGCGCGACGCTGGAAGAAACCATCCATGCCGACCTGCTGCTGCACGTCGTCGACGGCGCCAGTCCGGTGCGGATGGAGCAGATCGACGAGGTCAATGCCGTGCTGCGCGAAATCGGCGCCGACCATATTCCCCAGATCCTGGTCTGGAACAAGATCGACGCGGCCGGCCTGGAGCCGGCGGTGGAACGTGATGAGCATGATAAGATTTCACGCGTTTTCATCAGTGCCCGCACCGGCGACGGTCTCGATCTTCTGCGCGCGGCCATTACCGAGACAGCCCAGGTTCAACGGGAGGCGAATCTGCGTCCGAAGGACGACACGCCGCCCGATGCCATTTCCACATTCACCGATGTCTAAAACATGCCTCTTTCCTCTCTAGCGAAAAGATTAGGCCTGAAGCTGTCCCTGAACGACCCCCGCTGGGGCCAGGACAAGGATAACAACAGGCAGGCCCAGGAAGGCAAAAAGCCCGGCGATGGACCGCCGGACCTCGACCAGCTCTGGCGCGACTTCAACCAGCGCCTGAACGGCCTGTTCGGCAACAAGAACCGTAACAACAACAATGGCAACGGCAGCGGCGGTGGCGGCGGCGGTAGCGGCGGCGAACTGAAAGGTGCCGGCGTGACTGCCGGCGCCGTCGCGGTGATTGCCCTGCTGGTGTGGCTGGCAAGCGGCGCCTTCATCGTGCAGGAAGGGCAGAAGGGCATCGTGACCACGTTCGGCCGCTTCAGCCATGAAACCCCGGCCGGCTTCAACTGGCGCTGGCCGTATCCGTTCCAGGCCAATGAAACCGTCAACGTGTCGCAGGTGCGCACGGTGGAAGTGGGCTATCGCGGCAATACCCGCAACAAGCAGGCGCGCGAGTCGCTGATGCTGACCGATGACGAAAACATCATCGACATCCAGTTCGCCGTGCAGTACCAGCTGAGCGATCCGGTGGCATGGCTGTACAACAATCGCGACGCGGAAGACACCGTGCGCCAGGTGGCTGAAACGGCGATCCGCGAGATCGTCGGCCGCAGCAAGATGGACTTCGTGCTGTACGAAGGCCGCGAGAAAGTGGCCTACGATACGCAGCAACTGATGCAGCAGATCCTCGACCGCTACGCGTCCGGTGCGCAGGTCACCAATGTGACGATGCAGGGCGTGCAGCCGCCGGAACAGGTGCAGACCGCGTTCGACGACGCCGTCAAGGCCGGGCAGGACCGCGAACGTCTGAAGAACGAGGGTGCGGCGTATGCCAACCAGGTGGTGCCGACGGCGCGCGGCGCCGCGTTCCGCCTGTTGCAGGAAGCCGAAGCCTATCGCTCGATGGTCGAGCAGAACGCGGCCGGTAATGCCGACCGCTTCAAGTCGGTGCTGGCCGAGTACCAGAAAGCGCCGGGCGTGACGCGCGACCGCATGTACCTGGACACGATGCAGCAGATCTTCGCCAACACCAGCAAGGTGATGGTCGATTCGAAGGCCGGCAGCAACCTGCTGTACCTGCCGCTGGACAAGCTGATCGCGCAAGTCGCGGCCACCGAGGCGCAGCGCGCCAACGTGACCGCGCCGCCGCCGACCGCCGTGCTGCTGCCGCCGCCCGATCAATCCTACAGCGGCGACCAGAACCGCGCGCGTGAATCGTCCCGTAGCCGGGAGGGCCGTTAATGAACCGTATCGTTACTCTCGTCGTCACCGCGTTCATCGCGCTGATGCTGCTGTCCTCCACCGTGTTCGTGGTGGACCAGCGCAAGTTCGCCATCGTGTTCGCGCTGGGTGAAGTCAAGCAGGTGATCCGCGAACCGGGTCTGCACTTCAAGCTGCCGCCACCGTTCCAGAACGTGATCTACCTGGACAAGCGCATCCAGACGCTCGATTCGCCGGAAGCGGACCGCTTCATCACGGCCGAGAAGATGAACATCCTGGTCGATTCCTTCGTGAAGTGGCGTATCGTTGATCCGCGCCTGTACTTTGTCAGGTTCGGTGGCGACGAAGGCCGCGCCGGCAACCGCATGGCGCAGATCGTCAAGGCGGCACTGAACGAGGAAATCACCAAGCGCACCGTGCGCGAAGTGATCTCGGGCCAGCGCGGCAAGGTGATGGAAGGTTTGCGCACCAAGGTCGAGAACGAGGCGAAGCAGATCGGCGTGCAGATCCTGGACGTGCGGCTGAAGCGTGTCGACTACGTCGAGCAGATCAATACTTCCGTGTACGAGCGGATGAAGGCCGAGCGCCTGCGCGTGGCCAACGAACTGCGTTCGACCGGTTCGGCCGATTCGGAGAAGATCCGCGCCGACGCCGACAAGCAGCGCGCCGTGATCCTGGCCGAAGCGTATCGCGAAGCCGAGAAGATCCGCGGCGAAGGCGATGCCAAGGCCAGCGCGATCTACGCCGAGGCATTCGGCCGCAACCCCGAGTTCTACAAGTTCTACCGCAGCCTGGAAGCCTACCGCGGGTCGTTCAAGACCAAGGCCGACGTGATGCTGATGGACCCGAATTCGGAGTTCTTCAAGTACTTCAAGAGCAGCGGATCGGCTGGTAAATAAGCCTCTTCCGTCACCAAAAATGGTGACAAAACCGGTGATGGATTCCAGTTTCCGAGAAATGTTTCTCGAAAACTGGAGCCTGTCACCGGTTTTTGCTTGTCCTTTTTTCCTGTTTGGCCACGTTTTCGCGTAAAATATGCGGTTCGGCTTGCGCCGCCCGCTTGCGCGCCGTGCCGATTGAACGTTTTTCAACAAACCGGTTTTCCCATGCCGAATTGGCTTTTGCCCGAACATATCGCGGACGTTTTGCCGTCCGAAGCGCGCAAGATCGAAGAGCTGCGCCGCCTGATGCTGGATAACTTCCGCCGCTACGGCTACGAGCTCGTGATGCCGCCGCTGCTGGAATACGTCGAGTCGCTGATGACCGGCGCCGGCCAGGATACCGACCTGCGTACCTTCAAGCTGGTCGACCAGATCACTGGCCGCATGCTGGGCCTGCGCGCGGACATGACCACCCAGGTCGCCCGCATCGACGCCCACCTGCTGAACCGTGCCTCCGTCACGCGCCTGTGCTACGCCGGCCCGGTACTGCATACCCGCCCGTCGGGCCTGCACGCCACCCGCGAGCCGCTGCAGATCGGCGCCGAGATCTACGGCCATGCCGGCCTGGAGGCGGATGCCGAGATCCAGGAACTGGCGCTGGCCTCGCTCGAGATGGCCGGCTTCGCCGAGGTGCGGCTGGACCTGGCGCACGTGGGCGTGCTGCGCGCGATCCTGGACCAGGATGCGGCCGCGAAGGCCGACCACGATGCCATCGTGCAGCTGCTGCGCGCGAAGGACGTGCCTGGCCTGCGCGAGCTGACCCAAGGCTATGCCGCCGCCACGCGCGACGCGTTGCTGGCGCTGCCGAACCTGTATGGCGACGTGGACGTGCTGGCCACCGCGAAGCATGCGCTGCCGGACCTGCCGGGCATTGCCAAGGCGCTGGCCGAACTGGCGGCGCTGGCCGCATCGGCCATCGGCCGCGCCGAAGTGGCGATCGACCTGGCCGACCTGCGCGGCTACCAGTACGAAAGCGGCGCCACCTTCGCGCTGTACGTGCCGGGCCTGCCGAATGCCGTGGCACGCGGCGGCCGCTACGATCACGTCGGCGAAGCATTCGGCCGCGCCCGTCCCGCCACCGGCTATTCGATGGACCTGCGCGAACTGGCCCGTTTGCTGCCGACGGCCGACCGCAAGCATGCGATCCGCGCACCATGGGGCAACTCGCCCGAACTGAAGGAACGTATCGCCGAGCTGCGCAAGTCCGGCGAGGTTGTGATCCAGTCCCTGCCGGGTCACAGCAATGAACAGGACGAGTTCGAGTGCGACCGCGCGCTGGTGCTCGACGAGAGTGGTAGTAACTGGATTCTTAAAAACTTAGGTTAGTGTGATGTCAAAAAAAATCACTGCAACAAACGTGGTCGTCATCGGTACCCAATGGGGCGATGAAGGCAAGGGCAAAATCGTCGACTGGCTGACGGAGCACGCGCAAGGCGTGGTGCGCTTCCAGGGCGGCCACAACGCCGGCCACACGCTGGTGATCGGCGGCGTGAAGACCGCGCTGCAGCTGATCCCGTCGGGCATCATGCGCCCGGGCGTGGCCTGCTACATCGGCAACGGCGTCGTGGTCTCGGTGCCGGACGTGCTGCGCGAGATCGACAAGCTGGAAGCCGTGGGCGTGGAAGTGGCGTCGCGCCTGAAGGTCTCCGAAGCTTGCCCGGTCATCCTGCCTTACCACACCGCGCTCGATGCAGCCCGTGAAGCCGCCCGCGGCGCCGCCAAGATCGGCACCACCGGCAAGGGCATCGGCCCGGCCTACGAAGACAAGGTGGCGCGCCGCGCGATCCGCGTTGCCGACCTGCTCAACGAAAAGCGTTTCGCCGAGAAGCTGGCCGAGAACCTCGATTATCACAACTTCGTGCTGGAAAACTACCTGAAGGCACCGAAGGTCGAGTACCAGAAAACCCTCGACGATGCGCTGGCGTATGTGCCGCGCCTGCGCCCGATGGTGGCCGACGTGTCGAGCGCGCTGTACGCCGCGCACAAGGCCGGCGCCAACCTGCTGTTCGAAGGCGCGCAGGGTTCGCTGCTGGACGTGGACCACGGCACCTATCCGTTCGTGACGTCGTCGAACTGCGTGGCCGGCAATGCCGCCGCCGGTGCCGGCGTGGGCCCGAACATGCTGCATTACATCCTCGGCATCACCAAGGCCTACACGACGCGCGTGGGTTCCGGCCCGTTCCCGTCGGAACTGCCGACCGATGCCGGCGTGGGTCACCACCTGGCGCAGGTCGGCCATGAATTCGGCACCGTGACGGGCCGCGCCCGCCGCTGCGGCTGGTTCGACGCCGCGCTGCTGCGCCGCTCCGTGCAGATCAACGGCGTGTCCGGCATGTGCCTGACCAAGCTGGACGTGCTGGACGGCCTGGAAACGCTGAAGCTGTGCACCGGCTACATGCTGGACGGCCGCAAGGTCGACATCTTCCCGGTCGGCGCCGAAGACGCCGCGCGCTGCGAGCCGATCTACGAAGAAATGCCTGGCTGGACCGAAAGCACCGTCGGCGCGAAATCGCTGGCTGCGCTGCCGGCAACCGCCCGCGCTTACATCAAGCGCATCGAGGAACTGGTCGGCGTACCCGTCGACATGGTATCCACTGGTCCGGACCGCGAAGAAACCATCGTGCTCCGTCACCCGTTCGAATAAAAACACGCAATACACGCCACAAGCAGGAAGGAATTACATGAGCACCCCTCAATCCGACGACAAGCACCTGTGGGTGACCTGGGATGAGTACAACCGCCTGGTCGAAGGCCTGGCACTGAAGGTCTACGAATCGAACTTCAAGTTCGACATGGTGCTGTGCCTGGCGCGCGGCGGCGTGCGCCCCGGCGACGTGTTCTCGCGCATCTTCGACGTGCCGCTGGCGATCCTGTCGACCAGCTCCTACCGCGCCGACAAGGGCACGGTGCAGGGCGACCTCGACATCGCCAAGTACATCACGGTGACGCGCGGCTCGCTGGCCGGCAAGATCCTGCTGGTGGACGACCTGGCCGATTCCGGTGTCACGCTGATGAAAGTCATCGACCACCTGAAGGCCAACTACGCGGATGTCGAGGAGGTGCGTTCGGCCGTGATCTGGACCAAGGGCAGCTCGGCCTTCAAGCCGGACTACCAGATGCAGGAACTGCCGCACAACCCGTGGATCCACCAGCCGTTCGAGGATTACGACGGCCTGCGCCCGCACCAGCTGGCGTCGTGGCTGAAAAAAGGCGAAAAGAGCGCATAAGCATTTGCGCCTGCGCGACAATGGCGGAGGGCCGGAAGGCCTTCCGCCATTTTTCGTTCTGGTACCGCAAAGATAAAAACAAAGAGAGTGCCCCATGACTGAAAACTTCTTCCAGACCTTCATCCTGCTGCTGCTGGTCACCGACCCGTTCGGCAACGTGCCGCTGTTCGCCGCCGCGCTGCAGCCGGTGCCGCTGGCCCGGCGGCCGAAGATCGTGGTGCGCGAATGCCTGATCGCGTTCGCCGTGCTGCTGGTCTTCATGTTCTTCGGCCGGCCGTTCCTGCACGCGCTGAGCCTTTCGGAAGTATCGCTGCGCATCGCCGGCAGCGTGATCCTGCTGATGATCGCCATCCGCATGGTGTTCCCGCACCCGGACGGCGTGCTGGGCAAGAGCGAAGGCGGCGAGCCGTTCATCGTGCCGCTGGCGATTCCCGCGCTGGCCGGCCCGTCGGCGCTGGCCACGGTGCTGCTGTTTTCCAGCGAGACACGTGGCGACGTGATGATCCACGTTGCCGCACTGGCCGCCGTGGTCGTTGTCTGGCTGGCCGTGTTCCTCGGTGCCGACAGGTTGCAGCGGGTACTCGGCACGCAGGTGATGACGGCCTTCGAGCGCCTGATGGGGCTCATCCTTGCGGCGATGTCGATCGAGATGCTGCTGGGCGGGATCAGGGAGTTCGTGAAGACGCTGTAGCCGTCTTCGTGCAACGTTGGACAGGCCGGGCTTGCCCCGGCCTTTGTTTTGATCTATATTTAGATATCCATCTAATTAGCGAACGATCGAAATACGATGCCAGCTCCCACCGATGCCTTCAAGGCCATGGCCGATCCGGCGCGCCGTGAAATCCTGCGCCTGCTGCGCGACGGCGAAATGACTGCCGGGCAGCTGGCCGAGCATTTCGACATGACGCGGCCGACGATGTCGCACCATTTCGCCGTGCTGTCCGAGGCCGACCTGATCACCCGCCGCCGCGACGGCCAGACCATCTGGTATGGGCTGAACACGACGGTGCTGCAGGACGTCGTGGCGTGGATGATGGACCTGACCGAACCACAGACCAAGAGGAGAAAGGCATGAACCGGAACTACCTGATCGCCAACATCGTTCTGATCCTCGCCGCCAGCGCGCTGACGGCATTCTGCTGGCCGCACCTGCCGGACAGCATCGCCATCCACTGGAATCTGGCGGGCGAGGCCGATGGATGGGCCGGGCGCTGGACCTTGTGGCTGACCGGGCCGGGGCTGATGGCGCTGCTGCTGGCAATCGGGGTGGCGCTGCCGTACCTGTCGCCGCGCGACTTTTCGGTCGCCAGTTTCGGCGCCACCGCGGGCCATATCGTGACGCTGATCGTGGCGATGACCGGCGGCGTGCATGTGCTGCTGCTGGCGGGTAATTTTGGCATGGACATCGACATTGCCCGTGTCGTGCCGGCCGGCGTATTCGTGCTGCTGATCCTGATCGGCAATCCGCTGGGCAAGGTCAGGCGCAATTTCTATATCGGCATCCGCACGCCGTGGACGCTGGCCAGCGAGCGGGTATGGTATGCGACCCACCGCATGGGCGCACGGGTGATGGTGGCGGGCGGTGCCTGCGGGTTGATTGCCGTACTGCTGGGGGCACCAGCCGCCGTGATCGTGACACTCCTTGTCGCCCTGGCCTTGCTGCCGGTGCTGTATTCGCTGATGTTGTACAAGCGGCTGGAGCGGGCAGGGGATCTGTAAAAAAAGGCGCTGTGCGCGTTAAGTCGGTTTTGCATCTGGGTACGGAACTTTTCGTGCCTGTCGCTGGTCATCGGTGCCGCTAGCGATCAGCGGCCACCGCAACCCGAAGCCAATGGGCGGGGGCCGTCAACCGGGCGGCGTCGAGCACGCGCTGCCAGCCGGTGTAATTGGCCAGGTAGCGGCTGGACACGCCGTTGAACCGGCGCAGCCAGGTCTTGAAACGGCCATGCCATCCATTGACTCCCTGGATGTGGATGGCGCCGCGCACCCGAATGCCGGCCCGGACGTTGACCGCCTCGTGTGTGATGCTGGCCTGCCGCGCAAATGCTGTATAGGCGTTGGCCGCGTCGCTCACGAGCAGGACGTCCATTGCCAGCACTGGCAGCAAGTGTCCGGCCAACTGCTCGGCGGTTACCGGCCCGCGGCCGGTGACGAAGTCGCAGGTTTGCCGGTTGCGGTCGCGGGCGACGAGGATGCAGTCCAGTTCCGCACTGATGCCGCGCCGGCGCGCCTTGCCGCCGCGCTTGCGGGGCGGGCGATCCAGGTTCCGCGAGCCCTTTTGCGATTCGAGGTGGTAAGTTTCGTCGGCTTCGACGATGCCGGACAATTGCGGACGCGGCTCCTGCCGCACGGCGGCAATGAAGCGGTGGCGCCAGCGGAAGCTGGTGGATTTTGCCACTGCGACGCGCGCGGCAGCCTTGCGGACCGTGGCCGATTCAATCAGGCATTGCAGATAGGCCAGCCACCTGTCGCGCAACCGAAGGCGGGCGAGTGGCGTGCCGGTCAGGGCGTTGAAGCTGCGCCGGCAGGCAACGCAGCGGTAACGCTGCAAGCCGTTGGCCTGGCCGCAGCGGTGGCACCGCTTGCCGCCGCAGGCGGGGCACGATCGGTTGCCCGCGGCCTCCTCGATCAGGCGCAGGCAGTGGCTGGGTAATACAAGATCGGCGAGAACGCCCTGCAGAAGAGCGATTTCCTGATCGGAAAGCTGGACTTGCTCCAGCACCTTCAACACCACGCCCACATCGGCTGCACCCATGACGCCTCCTGATATACATGAAGTATCTCAACAGGAGGTCAGACAATGGTTCTGGTTGAACGTTCACCGATTTAACGCGAACAGCGCCTAAAAAAAACGCCGCGTCGAACGCGGCGTTTTCATGAAAGCGAGCCTTATTTGCCCGTGATCGAAATCACGTCCGCCCCCGGCGCACCGAACATCTGTTCCTTCAGCAGGTGCAACTGGTCGCGCACCTGCGCCGCCTTCTCGAATTCCAGGTTCTTCGCGTGCTCGACCATGAGCTTCTCGAGGCGCTTGATTTCCTTCGACGCCTGCTTTTCGTTCATGGTCTCGTACTTCGCCGTCTCTTGGGCCGCCTTCAGGTTCGTCGACTCGCGGTTCGGGTCGTACACGCCGTCGATCATGTCCTTGATGACCTTGTTGACGCCGCGGGCGATGATGCCGTGCTTCTCGTTGTGGGCGATCTGCTTGGCGCGGCGGCGCTCGGTCTCGTCGATCGCGCGCTTCATCGAATCGGTCATCTGGTCCGCATACAGCAGCGCCACACCGTTCAGGTTGCGGGCGGCGCGACCGATGGTCTGGATCAGCGAACGCTCGGAACGCAGGAAGCCTTCCTTGTCGGCATCCAGGATCGCCACCAGCGACACTTCCGGCAAGTCGAGGCCTTCGCGCAGCAGGTTGATACCGACCACCACGTCGAACGTGCCGATGCGCAGGTCGCGCAGGATCTCCACGCGCTCGACCGTTTCGATGTCGCTGTGCAGGTAGCGCACCTTGATGCCGTGATCCGACAGGTATTCCGTCAGCTGTTCCGACATCCGCTTGGTCAGCGTCGTCACCAGCACGCGTTCGTTCTTCGCGATGCGGTCGTTGATCTCGGACAGAAGGTCGTCGACCTGGGTGCGCGCCGGTCGCACGATGACCTGCGGGTCGACCAGGCCGGTCGGGCGTACCACCTGTTCCACCACCTGGTCGGCATGCTGCTTCTCGTACTCGGCCGGCGTGGCGGAGACGAAGATCATCTGCCGCATCTTGTTCTCGAATTCCTCGAACTTCAACGGGCGGTTGTCTAGCGCGGACGGCAGCCGGAAGCCGTAGTCGACCAGGTTGGTCTTGCGCGAACGGTCACCGTTGTACATCGCCGACAGCTGGCCGACCAGCACGTGCGATTCGTCCATGAACATCAGCGCATCCTGCGGCAGGTAGTCGATCAGCGTCGGCGGCGGCTGGCCCGGCAGCGCGCCGGACAGGTGCCGCGAGTAGTTCTCGATGCCTTTCGTAAAACCGATCTCGGCCATCATTTCCAGGTCGAAGCGGGTGCGCTGCTCGAGGCGCTGTTCCTCGATCAGCTTGCCTTCCTTGCGGAAGAATTCCAGGCGGTCGCGCAGTTCGGCCTTGATGGTCTCGATGGCGCGCAGCACAGTCGAGCGCGGCGTCACGTAGTGCGAGCCGGGGTAGACGGTGAAGCGGGGAATCTTCTGGCGCACGCGGCCCGTGAGCGGGTCGAACAGCTGGATCGATTCCAGTTCGTCGTCCCACATTTCCAGGCGCACGGCCAGTTCCGCGTGTTCGGCCGGGAAGATGTCGATCGTGTCGCCCCGCACGCGGAACGTGCCGCGGCCGAAGTCCACTTCGTTGCGCGTGTACTGCATCTGGATCAGGCGGGCGATGATGTCGCGCTGGCTGACCTTGTCCTTGGCGCGCAGTGTCAGGATCATCTGGTGGTATTCGTTCGGGTTACCGATACCGTAGATCGCCGACACGGTGGCCACGATGACGACGTCGCGCCGTTCCATCAGCGACTTCGTGCACGACAGCCGCATCTGCTCGATATGCTCGTTGATCGAGGAATCCTTCTCGATGAACAGGTCGCGCTGCGGCACGTAGGCTTCCGGCTGGTAGTAATCGTAGTACGACACGAAGTACTCGACGGCATTCTGCGGGAAGAATTCGCGGAACTCGCTGTACAGCTGGGCTGCCAGCGTCTTGTTCGGCGCGAACACGATCGCCGGACGGCCCATGCGGGCGATCACGTTGGCCATCGTGTAGGTCTTGCCGGAGCCCGTTACGCCCAGCAATGTCTGGAATGACAGGCCATCCTCGATGCCTTCGCACAGGCTGTCGATCGCGGTCGGCTGGTCGCCGGCGGGCGGGAACGGCTGGTGCAGCTTGAATGGGGAATTCGGGAACGTCAGCACGGTGGGCTCGGGAGCGCCGGCCAGTGATAAATCAGCCATGAAGTCAGACCTTTGCTAGAATAGGGAGTTGCACACCACATTGTGCAGTCATTGCGCGGCGGCCGGCACACCTGGCCAATACCGCGCATCGGAATTGCTGTGCACCGTCATCACTGTCCAGAGTAATTGCCGCTGAATTTCTTGCTCAGTAACTTGCTCAGTATCTTGCTCAGTAATGTTGTAGTGCTCATCCGCTGCGAATCGCATTCAATCGAATCCAATCCTATCATGACGAATCCTTCCGTTTTCAGTGCCATCGAGATGGCTCCGCGCGACCCGATCCTGGGTATCACCGAAGCTTTTAACGCCGACACCAACCCCAATAAAATCAACCTGGGCGTGGGTGTTTATTATGACGACAATGGCAAGGTGCCGCTGCTGTCGTGCGTGCAGAAAGCTGAAAACATCCTGATTGAACAACCAGCCCCGCGTACCTACCTGCCGATCGAAGGCCTGGCCGCGTATGACAAGGCGGTGCAGGAGCTGGTATTTGGGGCCGACAGCGCCGTTATTCAAGAGCGCCGCGCGATCACCGTGCAGGCCATCGGCGGCACCGGCGCGCTGAAGCTGGGCGCCGACTTCCTGAAGCGTTTCTCGCCATCGTCCGACGTCTACATCAGCGATCCGAGCTGGGAAAACCACCGCGCGCTGTTTGAAAGCGCCGGCTTCAAGGTCAACAATTACGCCTACTACGACGCCGCCACGCACGGCGTGAACTTCGACGGCATGTTGGCCGCGCTGAAGGCGATGCCGCAGGGTGCCGTCGTCGTGCTGCACGCCTGCTGCCACAACCCGACCGGTGCCGACCTGACCCAGCAGCAATGGGACCAGGTGATCGACGTCGTCGTGACCGGCGGCCTGATCCCGTTCCTGGACATGGCCTACCAGGGCTTCGGCGCCGGCATCGCCGAGGACGGCGCCGTGGTGCGCCGCTTCGCCGCCACCGGCGTGCCGCTGCTGGTGTCGAACTCGTTCTCGAAGTCGTTCTCGCTGTACGGCGAGCGCGTCGGTGCGCTGTCCGTCGTGGCGGCCACCGCCGAAGAAGCGTCGCGCCTGCTGTCGCAGCTGAAGCGCGTGGTGCGCACCAACTACTCGAATCCGCCGGTGCATGGCGGCAAGGTCGTCGCTACCGTGCTGTCCACGCCGGAACTGCGCCAGCTGTGGGAAGACGAGCTGGCCGCGATGCGCGTGCGCATCAAGGCAACCCGCGACCAGTTCGTGCAGAAGCTGAAGGAAAAGGCGCCAGGCCACGACTTCGCTTTCGTGCGCGAACAGGTAGGCATGTTCTCGTACTCGGGCCTGACGAAAGAGCAGGTCGCCAAGCTGCGCGAACAGTCGATCTACGCGGTGGACACCGGCCGTATCTGCGTGGCAGCGATGAATTCGAAGAACATCGACATCGTTGTTGACGCGATCGCTAAAGTTCTCTAAAATCCTGCTTCTTCGTTGATGCACGTCAGCGAAGAAAGTTGGAAACGGTGGCAAACGATACCGATAAGCAAGCTTGCAAATGTTGCTCTGAGAGTATAGAATGCTGCTTCTAATCCCTGATAGCTCAGTCGGTAGAGCGACGGACTGTTAATCCGCAGGTCCCTGGTTCGAGTCCAGGTCGGGGAGCCAGAATTCATGTGAAGAGCCCAGCCTTTTGGTTGGGCTTTTTGCATTTCGTCGAACCGCAACTAATCTAATGCGAGCATCAAAATGGAAAACGTCGATCAGCGCTACATGGTCCAGCAAAACAAGATCAGCGATGGCGATAAAAAACCACCGGTCTTCGCCAAGGTCATGCGCAGCAAAGAGGGCGCGTTTGAAGGTGTTTCGTTCATCAAAAACAAGGAAAAGGCATCGGTGATGACCATCGCGCAGGCACAGGAAGCGGTCGAATGGGCGAAAAAGAAAAAACCGGCGGCCCACGAATACGAGACAAAGGTCATCTGTGTCGGCCAGTAGAGGAAGCTGCCTGTGTCCCAACCGGGAAGCCGTGTTTCGAAAAAAAAGCCCGACTGCGCAGGTTGGGCTTTTTTCATTCCGGTGCTAGGAACTGCGCGGCAGCGTCTCGCGACGATCACGCTACGGCGCATAACAAAGTCGCCTTGGTCGGCTCAGGCGTCTGCCCCCTCGGCTTTCGGCAAGTGCAATATCGCTGCCGCACGGATGGCGTCTGCATGATCATAGAGATCATCTACCTGTGATAGTGGGATGCGCTCCTCTTCCTTCTGAGCATTGAATAACCCAACTGCGAGCTTTTCTGTGTTGTTGAAGCGAAGACGGCAGATTGGTTTGCGATTGTTGTCATCGAGCAGGATTGCGCAGTAGCTCTGCGCATCCCGCATGAAGATGCGCTTTGGGCTTACCGAATCACGCAGTATCGCCCGGACAATGTGAAAGCCTTCAATTTCCTCAGCTGTTGTCACAATCTGTTCAGCATCTTTTGCTGCCGGCGCATGAGTCAAAGCCGGTTCCTGGATCAATGATACATCCGGTGTCATCGCTCCTTTAAGGCGTTCATTTATTCGTTCACTGAGAAGTGATTCAAACGCTCTTCGAGTTATGATTGTAAACTGGTCTTTCACTGCCGGCGTGAAGCGCTTTCCGCCCAAGAGGTCAGAAGAGAGAATGCGTACGATTTCGTCGGATGGGTTTGCGATCAGGTCAGCAAGACGCGATTGAATCACACGTGTGAATTTCAGATCGCTAGCGGTGGTGAGGATTGTGTCTACATCAAACAGCGTTTTTGCAAATTTTTTAAGTTCATCTACATCGCGTTCTTTGAAATCGAGTATATTGAACTCAAAAAACGGCTTTTCATCCATCTTGTTGGGTTGCTCCAGATCTGTGAAGAACCGATACACGAGGCCATTGGTCAAAACGCCAAACCGTGCTTCCGTAACGTGAAAATATCGAAAGAGTTGCCCTGCATGGTTGATGCTGAGGTCACCACCGCTCTTTTTGCATTCAAAAAGAATGATGGGCTTTCCCTCCTTAAGGATTGCATAGTCAACCTTTTCTCCTTTTTTGTTCCTACGTCTGCGATGAGTTCCGGCGTTACCTCAGTTGGATCAAAGACATTGTAGCCAAGCGCCTGGATGAATGGCATTACCATTGCATTCTTCGTCGCTTCTTCGGTGCTGACAAGATCCTTCGTCAACGCAATCCGCGCTGAAAGTGCTCTCAGCTGGTCGATCAAATCCATGATTTCCTCTTAAAAGTTATCCGCGGAGCGCCGTCGGCGAACCAAAAATTTGTCTGATTTGGTACCTCATTAGTTTGCACAAGTTGCATTCATTTGGCAACTTTGGTTTTCTGAAAGAATGATCGAACCGATGCGATTAGGATGGTTGAGCAAGTGCGAGGCGGAGTAGGTGCGTGTCACTCAACGTTCTCGGCCAAATTTGTACCCGTTCGAGGTCGTCAATGACAGGGGATCCCGCCCGATAATGGCTGAGTGCGAAGCCGACATAAATGTTGACTCATTTCAACATTTCGGGTGGGCCTTGAGCCAGAATGATGAGCAGAGGAAATGTCCTCTACGCCAAGTCGTCGGCACTTTGCCCTAAGTGCTGCGTTGTGCGGTTTCATCATTCACTCGGGAGTATTCCTATGGCAATCGACGTGTATCTCCAAATTGACGGTATTAAAGGCGAATCCCAAGATTCAGCGCATGTGGGCTGGATCGAAATCTCTTCGGCGCGGTGGGGAGTCGTACAGCCCCGAAGCTCAACCGCTTCCACCGGGGGAGGGCACACGGCTGAGCGCTGCGAGCATCGAACTCTGTCTCTCAGCAAGCTCTGCGACTTGGCATCACCGATATTGATGCAACATTGCTCGATGGGTAAGACAATTCCCGCAGCGAAGCTGGAAATGATGCGCGCCGATGGCCAGGGTAAGCCCGTGAGGTACTACGAGGTCGAACTGGAAAACGTCATGATCGCCAACATGGAGCAATTGGTAAGCGAGGGGAGCATCCTCCATGACTCCATCGGCCTGCGCTTCTCCAAGGTCAAATGGAAGTATACCCAGCAAAAAATCGGTGGAGGAACGGGTGGAAACACGTCTGGCGGTTGGGACTTGGCATGTAGTAAATGCATTTGAGGAGACCTGCCATGGAAGAAGATAATGACCCCCTGCGCCCGCGTCCGCCGAGCGATTCGCGTGGCTACTTCATGTTACCCCAGGCTCCGATGGACTCAGGGTATTACGTCTAGGCAATCTTCACAAGAAACCAGCCAAAGGAGCTTACCAATATGCGCATCCAACGATGATGACCTCAATCTTGACCGTCGCCTTGGAATGGCAAGCCATGGACACCCGCCGATTTGGTGTCGGGGATATCAGCCTCGCGGGAGGTATTCCGACACCTGATCATGGTGGACACAAGAGCGGCTTGAATGTGGATATTCGCCCGCTGAGAAAGGATGGCCGTGAAGAGCCGGTGACCTGGAGGGATCCGCAATATGATCAGGTGGCCACGCATGCGCTGATAAACCTTTTTTATATATTTGCGCCGGTTGTGACCGTCATATTCAACGATCCCGGCATTCCTTTCCTGTCGCGGGCGAAGAGGCATGATGACCACTTTCACCTGAATTTGCGGGGTTAAGTATGCGTTCTGCAGCTTTGTTATGGTTCGGAGCCGTAGGCATGCTCTCGGCTACTCTGGCGGCCGATTTGGCGGGCGACCCTTCCGGTCTTTGGAAGACATTCCCCGGAATCTTTAAAATCCACTCGGGCAGCGTAGCCGACCGTGCACCCGCAGAAGGGAAGGATCGCAAACTCACCATCCATGTAGATGGCACGGCTGCTCGGGATATATTTGCTTCGATAGGCCCGGACGTACAACCAACCTGCGATGGGCATTCCGGCAGCCGGGAGCGTCGCAGGAAAGGAATCTACTGTTCGTTTGACCCAGAAATGGTGAAAGCGAAAAATGGTCCATACCGATGCTGGATCGGTATGGACCTTGTGACGGGAGAAGCGGGTACCTATGTTAGCTGCTGAGTCGTGTCCAAGTTGAGTCCGGACATGGGCAGTACGCCGGTAAAGGGCCACATGTAAATGTGGCCCTTTACTGGTGATGAACTGCGCGAAACAGCATTGCCGCTACTCCGCAGCATCTCGCTTCGCGCCATCCTGGCTTGTTTTACTGCATCCGATGGCGGTTTCGTCGCCCGGCCGTTGCCATAATCCCATTGCGGCAACAGAATGGCGGCTCACCCACTGCGAGCCGCCATGACCGATACCGCCACCCTCGACCGACCGCGCCCGGCACGCCGCTTCCCTTGGCGGCGTTTCGCCACCGATGCCTGCTGGATGCTGGTGCTGGTCGTGATCTGCGCCGTGATCATTACCTGGTCGTTCGGCGATGGCACCGGCTTCGGCATCAACCTGCTGGTCTCGGCCTGCATCGGCACGATCGCATTCGTCATCATCGATGGCGCACGGTTGGCATTCTGGGGACAGGCCGTGCGCCCGCACTGGCTGGCGTTCGCCGCCCTCATCGCGGTTGGCGTGCCGGTCGGACAGATTGGCGGCGCACGGCTGGCCGGCTGGCTGCTGGGGCGCGAGCTGACGTCGCTGCACACGCTGGGATCGGGCCGCACCACCGGCATGCTGGTGTTTACCCTGCTGGCCACGGGCGCCGTGACGCTGTTCTTCGCCAGCCGCGACCGGGTGGCGCGGGCCGAAGCGGCGGCCGCCGAAGAGCGGGCGCGCGCCGAGGCCGTCGAGCGCCAGGCACTGCAGGCGCAACTGCAACTGCTGCAGGCCCAGATCGAACCGCACATGCTGTTCAACACGCTGGCCAACCTGCAGGGCCTGATTGCGCTGGATCCGGAACGTGCCCAGCAGATGCTCGACCAGCTGATCCAGTACCTGCGGGCCACGCTGTCGTCGTCGCGCGCGCAATCGACCACGCTGGCGCAGGAATTCGCGCTGTTGCATGCGTATCTCGGCCTGATGTCGGTGCGCATGGGCGCCAGGCTCACGTATGCATTCGACTTGCCGGATGCCCTGCGTGGCGTCGAGATTCCGCCGATGCTGCTGCAGCCGCTGGTGGAAAACGCCATCGCGCACGGCCTGGAGCCGACCATCGATGGCGGCCATGTCCACGTGTCCGCCCGGCGCGAGGGAATGCTGCTGACCCTGTGCATCCAGGATAATGGCCGGGGCCTCGATGCGGGCCCGGGCAAGGCCGGCACGAGCCTGGGCCTGGCCAATACCCGCGCGCGCCTGGACGTGCTGTTCGGCGGGCGCTCCGCCGTCACGCTGCGCGCGGCCGATGGCGGCGGCGCGCTGGCCTGCATCGCCATTCCACTCGATTGAAAACCAGACCATGACGACTGCCCTGATTGCCGAAGACGAACCGATCCTCGCCGCCACGCTGGCGGCCAGCCTGAAGCGGCTGTGGCCCGGCCTGGAGATCGTGGCCACGTGCCCGCACGGTGTTGCCGCCCTGGCCGAAGCGCTGGCGCGCCAGCCAGACGTGCTGTTCCTCGACATCAAGATGCCCGGCAAGACGGGACTCGAGGTGGCGGAGGAGCTGGCGGAGCAATGGCAAGGCGAAAAACCGTTTCCGCAGATCGTGTTCGTCACCGCCTATGACGAGTTCGCGGTGCGGGCGTTCGACAACGCGGCCGCCGACTACGTGCTGAAGCCGGTCAGCGACGAGCGGCTCGGCCGCACTGTGCAGCGGCTGCGCCAGCGCCTGGAAGCTCAGCCTGGCGGCGGCATGGATGCCTTGCTGGCGCAATTGCGGGCACTGGCACGGCCCGTTCAGCCTTCGGTCGAGCGGCTGACCGTGATCCGCGCCGCCGTCGGCAACCAGGTGAAAATGATTCCGGTGGCCGATGTGATCTATTTCGAAGCGACCGACAAGTACGTCAACGTGGTCACGGCGGAAGGGGAGGCGCTGATCCGCGCCAGCCTGAAGGAACTGCTGCCGCAGCTGGACGACCGGCAGTTCTGGCAGGTCCACCGGGGCACGATCGTCAATGCGCCCTGCGTACTCAGTGCGGTCAAGGATGAGGCGGGCAAGCTGGCGCTGAACATGAAGCATCGGCAGGAGCGGGTGCGCTTCAGCCCGCTGTATGCGCACCTGTTCCGCCAGATGTAGCCGCGTTGTGCGGTGTCACGACACTTCGTTTGAAAATGGTGTTGTCGATCTGGATTGGCGCCGCTATAATGCGGCCTCTTTTCCCTGATAGCTCAGTCGGTAGAGCGACGGACTGTTAATCCGCAGGTCCCTGGTTCGAGTCCAGGTCGGGGAGCCAGAATTTTAAAAGCCGCGTTCATCGCGGCTTTTTGTTATCCGCGGCAATGACAGAATTACAGGTAGTTGGCAGTGCGTACATACAGAGACGGAGCCGAGCCGTTGGGCATCCGCACGAGGACGTTAAAAAATCCGGAGACAGCGTTGACCACCCTTGCAGCATTATTCTTAACCCAGGAAGGCAAATGATGAAACTGTCCAAGATGCACAAGCGTCTCCTCGCGCTGACGGCCGCGCTGCCGATGGCCGCCATGGCCCAGGACGCTACCCAGGCAAACACCGAACAAACCACCCAGCAGGCTGCCCAGCAGCCGGTCGCCAGCGGCCAGCTGGAAACCGTGACCGTGACGGCCCAGCGCCGTGCCGAGAACATCAAGGAAGTGCCGGTATCGGTGTCGATGCTGCAACACGAAAAGCTGGACGTCATCCTGTCCGGCGGCCAGGACGTGCGCGTACTCGCCGGCAAGACGCCCAGCCTGAACGTGGAATCGTCGACGGGCCGTGTGTTCCCGCGCTTCTACATCCGCGGCTACGGCAATGCCGACTTCTCGATCTTCGCTTCGCAGCCCGTGTCGCTGATCTATGACGACGTGGTGCAGGAAAACCCGATCCTGAAGGGTTATCCGATGTTCGACCTGGCCAACATCGAAGTGCTGCGCGGCCCGCAGGGCACGCTGTTCGGCCGCAACACCCCGGCCGGAGTGGTGAAGTTCGAATCCGCCAAGCCCAGCCTGAAAGGCGTGGAAGGCTACTACAACTTCTCCGTGGCCACCCACGGCACCACCAACGTCGAAGGCGCGGCCAACATCCCGCTGTCGAACGAATGGGCGATGCGCGTTTCCACCCTGCGCCAGCACCGCGACGACTACGTTGCCAACGGCTTCACCGATGGCCGCGATTCGCTGGATGGCTACAACGAGCACGCCGAGCGCGTGCAGGTGCTGTACCAGCCGAACGGCGCGTTCAACGCGCTGTTCAATGTGCACCAGCGCACCACGACGGGCAATTCGCGCCTGTTCCAGGCCAATATCATCAAGAAGGGCAGCAACCAGCTGGTCGACAACTACGACGAGCGCATGGTGTTCACCAACGGCCAGAACTACCAGAACCTGACCACGCGCGGCGGCAATGTGCGCCTGTCGTGGGACCTGGGCGCGGTGAAGCTGTACTCGGTAACCGGCTACGAGTCGATCGCGGAGTACAACAGCCGCGGCGACATCGACGGCGGCAATCCGGTCTACGGCCCGGGCGTGGTGCCGTTCCAGGTGGAGACGGCTTCCGTGCTGCCGGACCTGAAGCAGTACACGCAGGAATTCCGTGTCGAATCGAAGCAGGCCGGCCCGATGAGCTGGCAGGCAGGCGTGTACTACTTCGACGAAGACGCCACCGGCGGCAGCGACAACTTCAACACTGCTGGCGCGCGCACCAGCCGCGTAGTCAGCAACCAGCGCAACAAGGCCTGGGCGGCATTCGGTTCCGTGAACTACGCGGTCACCGATGCACTGACCGTGCGCGGCGGCCTGCGCTACACCAACGACAAGAAGGACTTCCGCACCATCGAAGCGAGCGGCACCACGCTGCAGGGCCCGTCGACGATCAACGCGGAACGCCACAAGACCAACTGGGATCTGTCGGCAACGTATGCGATCAACCCGGACGTGTCCGCCTACGCCCGCGTGGCAACGGGCTTCCGCGCACCGTCGATCGGCGCGCCTTCCGCTTCCGGCCCGGCCACCATCGCCGATGCGGAAACCATTACGTCGTATGAGGCCGGCATCAAGGCCGACCTGCTGAACCGCCGCGCCCGCGCTTCGCTGTCGATCTTCGACTATGACGTGAAGGACCAGCAGCTGACGGTCGTCGGCGGCAACTCCAACGTGACCGCGCTGATCAACGCCGAGAAGACCAAGGGCCGCGGCATCGAAGCCGAGATCGAAGGCTTCGTCACGCCGGACTTCAAGGTGGCGGCATCGACCAGCTACAACTACACGAAGATCCAGGATCCTTCGCTGTCGGTCAACAAATGCGCCCAGTGCACGGTGATCGACCCGATCAACGCCGCCGGCCGCGTCGTCATCGACGGCAATGCGCTGCCGCAGGCGCCGAAGTGGATCGTCAACCTGTCGGCCCGCTACAACTGGCCGCTGGCCGAAGGCAACCTGTTCGTGCTGACCGACTGGTCGTACCGCAGCAAGGTCAACTTCTTCCTGTACGAGGCGAAGGAGTTCACCGGCGCGCCGCTGACGGAAGGCGGCCTGCGCATCGGCTACAACTGGCAGGGCGGCAAGTATGAAGTGGCCGCGTTCGGCCGCAACATCACCGACCAGCGCCGCATCACGGGCGCGATCGACTTCAACAACCTGACCGGCTTCGTCAACGAGCCGCGCCAGTGGGGTGTGCAGCTGAAAGGTCTCTTCTAAGAGATCGTTGTTTGATGCCGCTGGCAAGGAAAGCACTTTTTCTTGCCAGCGGTCAAAGTGGCCGCTATAATACGGCCTCTTTTCCCTGATAGCTCAGTCGGTAGAGCGACGGACTGTTAATCCGCAGGTCCCTGGTTCGAGTCCAGGTCGGGGAGCCAGAATACAAAAAGCCCAGCAGCGATGCTGGGCTTTTGACGTTTACGGTGCGGTTCCCGCAGCACAGGCGCGGTTTTCAACGACGGAACGTTACCACCGGCTGATGCCGCAACCAGACGGCGCTGGCTTGTCCCTACGCCACCGCGAGACAGGCACGCCTGACAGGTGTGTGCGTCGAACTCCTTGACACCATTTCTCCCCTCGATCTTCGGCAAATGCGGCATTTGAGGCCGGATGCGGACCGCGCTGACCGGCGCCCTGGTGTCTTGATTGTCGAATGCAAGAAACCCCATGTCGGCAAAACTTACCCGGCAGTGATGCCGCCCTCCGAACCCGCGCGGGCACGAGATATGCAACGGTAAAGGCGAGAAGATCGAACGCTCATTTACCAACGTCTATCGAGAGGACAATCATGAAAAGCACACTGAAAACGCCTGTGTGGGCCAGCGTCGCCGTCGCGTCGGCACTGGGATGCATCCCCCTGACATCGCAGGCGACCTTGATGCTGGCGGGGCAGATCAGGCAGATCGGTGGTACCACGGTCCAGTTTTGTGCCAGCGACAATAACAACCCTTCCTGCTCTTACGGGGGGAGTATCCAGGATGTGGACAGTACCGGCATGGTATTGCAACTGGGCGGTACGACCCCCGGACCTGTCAATATCAACAACGTGATGGTCAGCGGATCGCTGCACCGTCAGACCATCGGCAATCCGGATATTCTCGACAGCAGCTCGCTCAGCGTCATCAACAACAGCGGATTCACAGTCGAGGTCGACGTCGCCGTCGGGGGGAACGGTTACTCGGATATCGCCTCGCTCTCTACCTCCGCCAGTGGTACTTTCCTGCTGTCGAGCGGTTCGACGGTGACGAACGAATGGTGGATCAGGCCCGGCAATTCGCAGCCCGGCGTCGACCCCTTCGACCCGTCGCGGCCGGGTACGCGTATCCATCTTTTCACCGACACGGCAGGCACCGATGCCTATTCCTACTCGAACAGCAGCGGGCCGAATCCTTTTCCTGTCGTGGGAGCGTATGGACTCGAAGAAATCTTCCGCTTCACGCTGGCCCCTGGCGGCAGCCTGACAAGCCGCGGGCAGGTGGCGATCGGCTTCCAGGAGGAAGTTCCCGAACCGGCTTCGCTCGCGCTGGTTGGCCTGGGCGGGCTGGCATTGGCGTTCGTGCGCCGGCACAAGGCACGCAAGACATAGTGTCGACTGCCATTCCAGGCAGTTGAAGCTTCCCACCGCCCAGCGTTGTGCCGCGCTGGGCTTTTGTGTTTCTGGGGGAATCACGCACTCAACTGCCCACCGCCGGCCTTGCCGAGACCGGCATTACCCCCGTGCTGTTCGAGGAACTCGCGCCGTTCCATGTTGCGGCGTGCTTGGCGTGAGGGGGCGCGCGAACGAGTGAGGCTGGGCACAAACATGAGTGCAGCCGCATCGCGCGGCCGCCGGAGGAGACGGCGTTATTCAATGTGGCAGGCCCCGCCAGCACTGCTACTGCAGATGCGAATGCGGCACAGCCGGCCTTCTTCGCCACCGACACGCCGGCAGCGCTGCAGCAGGCTTTCGGTGGTGTCGCCAGCGCGTGTTTCGACGACGTCGTGATCGCCCGCATGGGCCATAAGGGCGGATAGCAAGGCAACATCCGTATCCCGTATTGCAACGGAGGCGCGGCGCGGCTTTTCGTGCATTTCCGCCCTGCGTTTCGGTTTTGCCTTCTGCTTGGCCGGCTGCCGGGTCACGACCGCGCGGCCAGGACGCATCACGATCGTCGCGATCGGGGCTGGCACCGCTTGCGGCCTTGGCGAAGCGGCAGCGGTCGGCTGCGGCGCTTCGTCGACAATGGCCGCCGCCGCGGTTTCCGCCACCGCTGCGGGCTCCGGCTGCGGCGGGGTGGCCTGCGCGAGTGGCGGCAGCGTTTCCTGCACGATCACAGGCGACGGCCCGCTGTACAGCCACCACGCCAGCAGCGCACCGATCAGCATACCGGCGCTCACCACCAGCGCGGCGCCGCGGCCAGCCGACGGCGTGGAGTCGGCGATGTGCCGCGGCGGCTCCGCGGCCTTGTGTTCGAGTCTGGCCAATATGCCCCTGCCGGTTTTCGATGAATCCAAGGTTGTCCTCCAAAGCTTGATGTAGGCGCTTGCGCGGGCCGGGCCGTGGCTTACGATGGGCAGCCCGTTCGCCGGTCAGTGTCGCGCGGAAACTTTTTAATCATGTTGACGGAGCGCACCATGTTTCTCCTTTCCATGCTGCTGTTGTTCATGGCCGCTTGCCTGGCCGGCTGGCTGCTGGTCTTTCCGGCAGGGCGCGACGCCGCCGGCGCGGCGGTGATGCGGCTAAGCCGCGATGCCGATCGCGCCTGGCGGGGCATCAATACGCAAGGCGCGCAAGGCCTGCTGTTGGCTGGCCGCGGCGTGCGGGCCTCGCTTGCCCGGGCAGCACGGCTGGTGTGGCGCTACCCGCTGCTGACCGGCGGCTGCGCCGTACTGGTGCTGCTGCCGCCACTGGCGGCGCTGCTGCTGGCCGGGCGCACGGCGCTACCCGGCGTCCCCGTCCAGGACCACGCCGTCAACGAACAGGTGGCCGAACTGCTGCGCGGCGAACGGCTGGCCGCACCCATGCCGTTGCCACCCGCCGTCTTTACTACCGCCGACGTGACGCTGGTGCGCCCGCAACTGGCCAGTGCCAACCGCAACTGGGATCTGCTCGACCCGGAATTCACGCAGCGGCTGCTGCTGGTGTTCAAGATCATGCGCGACCAGTACGGCTACGAGATGGTGCTGCTGGAGGGCTACCGCAGCCCGGAGCGGCAGAACCGGTTGGCCGACGCCGGCGGGCACGTCACGAATGCGCGGGCGTTCCAGAGCTGGCACCAGTTCGGCCTGGCGGGCGACTGTGCCTTCCTGCGCAACGGCAAGGTCGTGATCTCGGAAAAGGATCCCTGGGCGATGCGTGGTTACGCGCTGTACGGGCAAGTGGCCGAAGCGGCCGGGCTGACGTGGGGCGGGCGCTGGAGAATGATGGATTTTGGCCATGTGGAATTGCGCACACGCCGCCGCTGAAGTTGCGGCAAGTCAATAAATTTCCCATGGGATAGTGGCACCATCATCCGATCCGAAACGAACGGGTGCCACATGATGCGACGAATCTGGCTGTTCCTGACGGACTCCCGTCACTTTGCGATCCTCGGCCTGGCTGCGATGGCAGGTCTCTATTATCTTGGCGCCGAACTGATGGAGCTGGCGCTGATCTGGGTGATCGCGGCCACCTGCGCGACCGTCCTTCTGTGGCTGCTGGTGCGATGGTTGCGGCGTGCGCTGGCGGCGCGTCACGCCGCGCGGCTGGCAGGGGCCATCGAGGACACTTCCGAAGTTGCCGGCGCCTCCAGCGACGACGTGGATGTGCTGCGTACCGGCCTGCTGGACGCGATCGACACGATCCGCAATTCGAAGCTTGGCATCACGGCCGGCAGCAGGGCCCTGTACGAACTGCCGTGGTACATGATCATCGGGAATCCCGCCGCGGGCAAGAGCAGCGCCCTCGTCAACTCCGGCCTGCAGTTCCCGATCGACGGGAACAAGGTGGTGCGCGGCGTGGGCGGCACCCGCAACTGCGACTGGTTCTTTACCACCGAAGGCATCGTGCTCGATACCGCGGGCCGCTATGCGGTCGACGACGAGCACCGCGCCGAGTGGCACGGCTTTCTCGACCTGCTCAAGAAATACCGTGCCCGTGCGCCGGTCAACGGCATCCTGGTTGCCGTCAGCATCGCCGAACTGCGTAGCGCCGACGCCGATGCCGGGATCCGGCTGGCACGCAGCCTGCGCAAGCGGGTGCAGGACCTGATCGAGCGGCTGCAGGTGTTCGCGCCCGTCTATGTGGTGTTCACGAAGGCCGACCTGATCGCCGGCTTCGCCGAGTTCTTCGCGCCGTTCGAGCGGGCCGAGCGCGAACGGCCGTGGGGCGCCACGATGCCTTACCAGCGCAAGGCCGGCACGCAGGAAATCCTGGCATTCTTCGATAGCGCATTCGACGAGTTGCACGAGGGCCTGAAGGAGACCTGCATCGCCAACATGTCGCTGCAGCGGCGCGACGGCCCGCCTTCCGGCATCTTCACGTTCCCGCTCGAGTTCTCGTCGCTGCGGGTGTCGCTGCGTGCGTTCCTGGCCACCTTGTTCGAGGAAAATCCATTTCAGTTCAAGCCGGTGTTCCGCGGCTTTTACTTCACCAGCGCGCTGCAGGAAGGCGTGCCCGCATCCGCGCAGTCGCGCCATGTGACGGAGCGCTTCGCCCTGTCGCTCCAGGCCGAGCCGGCGCAGGCGCAACCCGGCGAGGTGCGCGAGGTACGCCAGGCCGGCTACTTCCTGCTGAACCTGTTCCGCAAGGTGATCTTCGAAGACCGCAACCTGGTATCCCAATACGCCAGCCGCAGCAAGCTCCAGTTCAAGTATGCCGCGTTCATCGCGGTGGCCGTGGCGCTCGGCGTATCGCTGGCGGGGTGGAGCTGGTCCTACCTCGGCAACCGGCAACTGCTGGCCGCCGTGCAGGGGGATCTCGACAAGGTCGTGAGGCTGCAGGATCGCCGCCTCGACCTGCAATCGCGGCTGGAAGCACTGGACGTGCTGCAGCGGCGCATCGAACAGCTCGGAAAATATCGCCAGGACCGGCCATGGGCGTTGTCGCTCGGCCTCTACCAGGGCGAGCTGCTCGAGCGCAAGCTGCGCGAGGAGTTCTTTGGCGGCGTGCGCGAGGTGATGGTCCGGCCGGTGGCCGCCAACCTGGAGGCGCTGCTGTACGAGATGAACGCCAGCGCCGACCAGCTGGTTGCGCCCGCGGCGACCTTGCAGCAACAGGTGCAGCCACCCGTGCAGCAGCCGGCGCGCGCCTATGCCGATGCGTCGCCGACCAACGTGGAGGATGCCTACAACGCGCTGAAGACCTACCTGATGCTGGCCGATCCGGCGCACGCCGAAGCGGGCCACCTGAACGACCAGTTGACGCGCTTCTGGCGCGGCTGGCTGGAAGCCAACCGCGGCACGATGCCGCGCGAGCAGATGATCCGCAGCGCCGAGCGGCTGCTGACGTTCCATCTGGCGCAGGCCGGCGACCCGTCGTGGCCGCGGATCGAGCAGAAGCTGGCGCTGGTGGACACGGCGCGCGAGAACCTGCGGCGCGTGGCGCGCGGCATGCCGGCTCGCGACCGGGTGTATGCCGAGATCCGTGCCCGCGCCGCGACGCGCTTTCCGGCGATGACGGTGGGCCGCATCGTCGGCGAGCAGGACGCGGCGCTGGTGCAGGGGAGCCACGCGATCTCCGGCACGTTCACCCGCGAGGCCTGGGGAAAATACGTGGCCGGCGCGATCCGCGAAGTGTCGGCGAAGGAACTGCAAAGCACCGACTGGGTCCTGAAGACGTCCAGCCGCGACGACCTGACGCTGGAGGGCAGCCCGGAACAGATCGAAAAGAACCTGGTCGCCATGTACAAGGCCGACTACACGCGCGAATGGCAGAAATTCGTGCAGGGTATCGCGATCGCCGACATGAACGGCTTCAACGGCGCCGTGGCGGCGATGAACCGGCTCGGCGATCCGCAGGCTTCGCCGATCGCGAAAATCCTGGACACGATCCACGAGCAGACCGCCTGGGACAATCCGACGGTGCTGAACGCGCAAATGAAGGAAGCGCAGACCGGCTTCCTCAACTGGATCAGGACGCGCGTAATGCAGCGCGCGCCGTCGTCGGTGAACGGCAGCGTCAACATCCAGTTGGGCGGCATCGGTTTCGACAGGGTACTCGGCCCGGTCGGCCGCGAATTCGCCCCGGTCGCGCGGATCGTCGGCAAGCATGACAAGGATGCCTCGCTGCTGCGCTCCTACCTGGACACGCTGTCGCGCCTGCGCACCCGCCTGAACGTGCTGAAGAACCAGGGCGACCCCGGCCCGGGTGCCAAGGCCTTCATGCAGCAGACGCTGGAAGGCAGCGGCTCCGAGCTGGCCGACGCCTTGCGCTTCGTCGACGAGCAGATGCTGAACGGGATCAGCGACACGCAAAAAAGCGCGATCCGGCCGCTGCTGGTGCGGCCGCTGATGCAGACCTTCGCCGTGATCGTCGGCCCGGCCGAGACGGAAATCAACAAGACCTGGCTGGCGCAGGTGTACGAGCCGTTCAACCGCACGCTGGCCGGCAAGTATCCGTTCTCGCCATCGGCCCGCATCGAAGCGAGCCAGGCGGAAATTGCCCAGTTCTTCGGCCCGGAAGGGCTGGTCGCGAAATTCGTCAACACGTCGATGGGGCCGCTGGTACTAAGGCGAGGCGACGTGCTGGCGCCGCGCACCTGGGCCGACATGGGCATCACGCTGCAGCCGCAGGCGGTGCAGCGCTTTCCGGGCTGGGTGGCGGCCGCCGGCGCGGCCGCCGCGCCGGCACAAACCGTGTTCCAGATCCTGCCGATTCCGTCACCCGGCACGATCGAGTACACGGTGGAGATCGATGGCCAGCAGCTGCGCTACCGGAACACGCCGCCGCAATGGGCCAGCATGGTTCACCCCGGCACGCAGGGCGTGCCGGGCGCGCGCATCACGGCAGTCGCGTTCGACGGCCGCAACGTCGAGTTGTTCAGCGAAGCCGGCCAGTTCGGCCTGAAACGGCTGATCGAGGCAGCCGAGAAGAAGCGCAAGGAGGGCGGCGTGCACGAGCTGCGCTGGAGCGCCGACGGCCTGAGCGTCGCGGTCGACCTGCGTATCACCAGCAGCCCGACCGTCGCCAGCGACGCGGCGGCACCGCAGCAGGGTTTCTCCGGCATGCGCTTGCCGGAAACGATCGTCGGCGGCGCGCCGTCGACCGTCACACACGGCGGGCGCACGGAAGGTGCGCCGGCGGCAATCGCCCAGGCGGCGGCAGCAACGATGGAAGGAGTACAGCAATGAGCACGTTCCGTATCGGCTATTTCGGCAAGCTGCCGGCCCGTTCCGACTTCGTCAAGGGTGGCGCGCAGCACGAACTCGCCGGCCTGATCGACGAATGGCTGGCCGGCATGATGACCCAGCTGACCACCAACCCGCGCTGGAAACAGCATTACGACGCTGCGCAGCCACTGCATTTCGCCTTTGTCGGGCCGCGCAGCCATGTGGCGGTGGCCGGCCACCTGGCGGCCAGCAACGACCAGTCGGGCCGCCGCTTCCCCTTCATCGCGATGGGCACGCTGGAAGTGCCGCGTCCCGAGTCCTTCCTTCCCGCCAGCCCGCTGGCGCTCGCGCCGCTGTGGCAGCAACTGGGCACGCTGGCGGACGACGTGCTGTCGGCCGCCGATCCCGCCGCGCCGCTGCAGGCACTGAACAAGGCGGTACTCGGTACCGATGCCGCCAGTGAAGGCCATGCCGCCGCGCTGGAACGCTTCACCGCCGACACAGACGTGGCCACGCTGGAAAGCCTGCTGGGATATCGCCCGCAGGGCAGCCATGGTACGCATGGTACGCATGGCATGCACGGCGAACATCGCGGTTCGGTACGCGGCATCGTGCTGGGCATCGGCCTGCTGCTGCAGCCATTCGCCTGGAGCGGCAAGAATGAGCTGGAGCGCGGGCTTGTGTTGCCGCTGCCCGGTGCGCCGGAACAGCGGCCCGCCGTGGCGGCATTCTGGCTGGCGCTGATCGCGCCGTTCCTGCGGCGCGCCGAGATCGAACTGGCGCTGTTCGTCACCGAGATCGGCGCGCGGCCGATGCTGGTCGTCGGCTTCTCCGGTGCCTCGGCGGGAGCGCTGCAGGCAATCATCGATCCGGAGGCAGCGCCCGGTCAGTTGATCGGCTTCGACGACACGGCCTGGGTCGATGACATGATCGCCAGGGATCACACCGTGCAGCGGCTGTCTGACTGCCTGGCGCAGGGCAGCCTGTCGCTCGCCGCCGCACGCGAGCTGTTCCGCGAGACCTTTGCCTGACGGGAGAACATGATGACGAAAGCAAGGCAGTCCATGCGAGTGGCGGTACTGGCCGGCCTGGCGCTGGCGGCAAGCGGTGCCGCGGCGCAGATGCCCGGGCCGGCCAGCCCGATGCCGGGCCAGGTGCTGGTCAGCGGTACGTTGCCGGACGAAGCCAGCAAGGCCGCGATGCTGGCGCGCGTGCGCGAGCTGTACGGAGCGGAGCGGGTGGTGGACCAGGTCGCGATCGGCAACGTGGTGCAGCCGCCGAACTGGAACGGCTATGTGCAGAAGCTGATCAATCCGAACCTGAAGCTGATCAGCCGGGGCCAGCTGAAGGTGGACGGCAACAACGTCAGCGTGCAGGGTGAAGTGGCGAACGAGGCACAGCGCCAGCGCATCGCCGGCGACATCGCCGCCAGCCTGAATCCCACGTATCTCGTCAAGAACGGCTTGCGGGTCAGCGCCGCCGAGCAGAACCTGCTCGATGCCACGCTGGCCAGGCGCATCATCGAGTTCGAGAGCGGGCAGGCGGTGATCCGGCCGTCCGGCCTGCAGATCCTGGACGAGATGGCTGCCGCGTTGCTGAAAGTTCAAGGCAAGAAGGTGGAAGTGATCGGCCATACGGACAATACCGGACTGCGCGAAAGCAACCTGTCGCTGTCGCTCGCGCGCGCCGAAGCGGTGCGCACTTACCTGGCCGCAAAGGCCATCGACACGGCGCTGATCAGCGTATCGGGCCAGGGGCCGGACCGCCCCGTCGCCGACAATGCGACGGCGGATGGGCGGGCCCGCAACCGCCGCATCGAGTTCCGCGTCGCCGATTGACGGTCCGTGATCACGGCAGCGTGATCGTCAGGCTGGCCGGGCGGGGCGCCAGCTTGACGAGGTCGGAATAGGCGGCCATCGCATGCTGCGTATCGCGGTTCAGCGACGTGCGCAGCCCCGTGAATACGCCCAGGCCGACCAGCGCGAACACGGCGGAAACGGCCCATAGCGGCATGTCGCTGCGCAATTTGTTGGTCACCTGGTCGGGGCGCGCGGCACGCGGCGCGAAGCCTTTGCTCTTGCCCTTGATGTGGGCGATCTCGTCGCCCAGGCGCACTGTCGTGTAGGCCAGCCTGTCGCTGTTGTCCATCCCGTGCCGGCCCTGGTAGCCCAGCAGCAGGCACATGTGGAACACCTGCAGCGACTGCAGCCGCGCGCCGCCCTTGCCGCGCAATGCCTCGAGCCGGCCGTAGAAGTTCTCGCCGGCGAGCTGGTCGCCGAACACCGTCAACTGAAGCGGGTGCCGTTCCCATGTGTCGCGCAGCGGCGACGTGGATGACAGCAGGACTTCATCCAGCGCGGCACACCAGGCGTACTTGGCCGCCTCGATGTCCTCGCTGTCGGCACGCAGCTTCTTCGCCTCGCGATCGAAGTCGTTCAGGAAGGCGCTGATGCGCGGCATGAACTCCGCGTCGGAGGGCGGCAGGCAGCTCGTCTTCAGCAGGTAAAGCATGTGGAAGCCTTCGTGCATCAGGTCGAGCAGCGAGTGGATGCGCGTGCCGTCCGGCGTGACGGGGCGGCCGCTGAACAGGGATGGCGCGGCGCGCCGTTCGATTTGTGTCGTCATGGTGTTCTCCTGGTGAGTGTTCAGGCGCAGTGCGCCATGGTTGGCGGCCGGGCCACTTGCGGCTGGCGTGCCGCGGCACCCTGGCCGACCGTCAGCGCGCAGGCATGCAGCCCGATCGTGATCCCGGCCTTCTCGGCATCGGCGGCGGAAAAGGCCGCGCGCCAGCGCTGGCCGTCGGGCGCGCGGAACAATGCCACCACGCCGACATAGCCGGCTTCCCGGCTGACTTTTTCCGTCACCTCGTAGCGCTGGCCTGGAATCAGCAGCACCTCCTTCACTTCCACCAGGTCGGGCCCCAGCAGCTCGCGTTCGGCCTGGGTGCTGGCGGAGCCGGCATAGGCTGCGTACGACAGGCGCTCGAACGCTTCGGCCTGGCGCAGCTTGTAGATGCGCGCCACCAGCGCCAGCGGTGGCCCGCCGTTGCCGCTGTTGAGGGCAGGCGCGGCATGCAGCCGGATGGTCACGCTGCGCGGCGGTTTTTGCGCATCGGGCGGTTCGGGCGGCCGGTTGATGCCGGCGACCTGCAGCACGGCCCCGGCGATCGATGCGCCCGCGCAGCCGGCCAGCGTCGCCACCGTGACGGCCGCTGCGACGGCCGCTGAGATACATGCGCTTGCCTTCATGTTTGCTCCTTGGTGGTTGATTGATGTGCCGATGTGGGTCGGTTACCCATTTAACCGGTCCAGCCCTCGGTCAAACTTGCGTTCACGCAACTACCATTGCATTGATTGCGTCAACGCAACCTCTCCTACAGGCAACTCTTCAATAATGGCTTCACCCCATTGCATGGAGGAAACCATGAAGACACACCTGATCACCTGCCTGGCCAGCGCGCTGTTGTTGTCGGCCTGCGCCAGCACCACCCCCACCGACGCTACCGCCGTACCGGCGTCGGCAACACTCGACGCGGCGATGGCCGACGCCGAGCGCAGCGTTGCCGCCGGCGATGCCGACAAGGCCTACACGATCCTGCGCAGCGCCGGCAGCCGTTTCCCGGCCGAGAAGGCACCGTGGGTGCAGATCGCGCAACTGAAATTCGATCGCGGCAGCTACGGCGATGCGATCACGCATGCGCTCGAGGCGCTGCAGCGCGATCCCAACGACCGGCAGGGCAACAGCATCGTTGCCGTTGCCGGCCTGCGCCTGTCGACCAAGGCCGTGGCGGACCTGAGCCAGCAGAACCACCTGGGCGGCCCGCTGCGCACCGAAGCCCAGCAACTGGCGAACCTGCTGCGCACCACGCTGGGCGAAGAAGTGCTGGTGCCGAACAAGAGTGCCAAGCCGCCAGTGAAGAAACCTGCGGGCGGCGGAGCCAAGCGCACCGTGGCCAATCAAACGACCAGCGCCGATCCGTTCGGCGCACTGAAATAGGAGCAGCCATGGCAAACGGCGACAGCGTGCAGAAACGCCTCACCAAGGTCAGGCCGCCGCGCGTGCAGATGACCTACGACGTGGAAATCGGCGATGCCATCGAGAACAAGGAGCTGCCGTTCGTGCTCGGCGTGATCGGCGACTACGGCGGCAGTCCGGACAAGGAGCAGAAGCGCCTGAAGGACCGCAGCTTCGTCAACGTCGACAACGACAATTTCGACGAAGTGCTGTCCGGCGTGGCGCCGGCGGTGCAGTTGCAGGCGCCGAACCGACTGACGGGCGAAGGCGACCTGTCCGTCGAACTGCAGTTCCGCACGATGGCCGATTTCCGGCCGGAGTCGATCGTGCGCCAGGTCGAGCCGCTGGCGAAGCTGCTCGACGCGCGCACCAAGCTGGCCGACCTGCGCAACAAGCTGGCCGGCAACGACAAGCTGGAAGACATCCTCACCGACGTGCTGAAGAACACCGACCAGCTGTCGCAACTGAAACCGCCGGCCGGGGAGGAATGACATGTCCGCTCAACTGCAAGCAGGGGGCGTGCCCCAGGTTGCCGAAAGCACGGCGTTGCTGGACCAGATCGTCGAACGCAGCAGGGTGGCCAAGTCCAGCGCCGAACACGAACGGGCGAAGGACATCATCGGCGAGCTGGTAAGCCAGGTACTGGAAGGCGCCGTGATCGTGTCCCACAGCCTGTCGGCCACCATCGATGCGCGTGTCGCCGAACTCGATCGGCTGATCTCGGAGCAGCTGTCCGCGATCATGCATGCGCCGGCCTTCCAGAAGCTCGAGCAAAGCTGGACCGGGCTGCACTACCTGGTGCGCAATACCGCCACCGGCCCCGGCCTGAAGGTGCGCATGCTGAATGCCACCAAGCGCGAGCTGGTGCGCGATTTCCAGGGCGCTCTGGAGTTCGACCAGAGCGCGATGTTCCGCAAGATCTACGAAGAGGAGTTCGGCACGTTCGGCGGCGCTCCGTATGCCGCGCTGCTGGGCGACTTCGAGATCTCGCGCCAGCCGGAAGACATCTACTTCGTCGAGCAGATGTCGCACGTTGCCGCGGCCGCGCATGCGCCGTTCATCAGCGCCGCGTCGCCCGAGCTGTTCGGCCTGGAGGGCTTCGGCGACCTGGGCAAGCCGCGCGACCTGGCCAAGGTGTTCGACACGCTGGAATACGCGAAGTGGAAGGCCTTCCGCGAATCGGAGGACTCGCGCTACGTGGGCCTGACCCTGCCGCGTTTCCTGGGCCGCCTGCCGTTCAATCCGGTCGACGGCACCACTGTCGACGGCTTCAACTTCGTCGAGGACGTGGACGGCACCGACCACCAGAAATACCTGTGGTGCAACGCCGCCTACGCCTTCGGCGCCAGGCTGACCCGCGCCTTCGAGGAATTCGGCTGGTGCGCGGCGATCCGCGGCGTGGAGGGCGGCGGCCTGGTGGACGACCTGCCGACCCATACCTTCAAGACCGACGAAGGCGAAGTCGCCCTGAAATGCCCGACCGAGGTGGCCATCACCGACCGGCGCGAAAAGGAATTGTCGGACCTCGGCTTCATCTCGCTGGTCCACTGCAAGAACACCTCGTACGCCGCGTTCTTCGGCGCGCAGTCGGCGCAGAAGGCGCGCCGCTACAGCACCGAGGCGGCCAATGCAAACGCCGTACTGTCGTCGCAGCTGCAGTACATCTTTGCCGTGTCCCGCATTGCGCACTACATGAAGGCCATGATGCGCGACAAGATCGGCAGCTTCGCCTCCGCATCGAATGTCGAGGACTTCCTGAACCGCTGGCTGATGAAGTACGTGCTGCTGGACGATAACGCCAGCCAGGAACAGAAGGCGCAATTCCCGCTGCGGGAAGCGTCGGTGCAAGTGCATGAAGTACCGGGCCGGCCCGGCGTCTACCGCGCCGTCAGCTTCCTGCGGCCGCATTTCCAGCTCGACGAGCTGACCGTTTCGCTGCGCCTGGTGGCGGAGCTGCCGAAAACAACCAGTTGATCAACCACGAAGGAGAATGCAATGGCAATTGACGTCTATCTGCAGATTGATGGTATCAAGGGCGAGTCGATGGATGACCGCCACAAGGACTGGATCGAGTGCAAGTCCGTCAGCTGGGGCGTGGCGCAGCCGAAGTCCGCCACCTCGTCCACCGGCGGCGGCCACACCGCCGAACGCTGCGAGCACCAGGACATCGTGCTCCAGAAACTTGCCGACCTGGCGTCGCCCGTGCTGCTGCAAACCTGCTCGGCAGGCCGCACGATCCCGAAGGCCAAGTTCGAATTCATGCGCGCCGATGCGCAGGGGGAACGGATCAAGTACTACGAGATCGAGATCGAGAACGTGCTGATCGGCGCCGTGACGCCATCGGTCGAGGAAGGCGACATCCTCACCGAATCGGTGGCCCTGAAATTCTCCAAGATCCGCTGGCGCTACACGCAGCAGAAGATCACCGGCGGCGCGGGTGGCAATACCTCCGGCGGCTGGGATCTGTCGGCGAACCGGATCGTCTGATTTGCGACGGCGACTTTGCCGCGGCTCACGCCGCGGTTTTTTTTTACGCGAGGACCTATGACTGGCTATACGCCCGGCCTGTTCGACCGCCTGCTCGGCGACCGCGGCCATGGCTCCCGGCTGTCGCTGGAACAGCTGAAGGACGCGGTGGCGCGCGACCTGGAAGACCTGCTGAACACGCGCATGGCGCTGCCCGCGGAGATGCTGGACGGCTGGCCCGAATGCGCCGCGTCGATCCTTACCTACGGGCTGATCGACATCGCCGGCATGTGCCTGTCCAGTACCGATGACCGCACCCGCATCTGCGACAGCCTGCGCACCACGATCGAGCGGCACGAACCCCGCTTGCGCAGCGTGGTCGCCCGTGTCGAACAGCAGGCGGGCACCGTCAACCGGATCAACTTCGTCATCACCGGCGTGCTGCACGCACCCGGCGTATCCGAACCCATCAACTTCGACGCGGTATTGCAGCCGTCGACGCTGCATTACTCGATCCGCCGCAACGCGAGAGGAAGCGCATGAACAACCTGAAAACGCTGATCGGAAAACTGAACGACACCACACGCCAGGCCGCCACGCGGGCAGCCAGCATGTGCCTGGGCATGGGCCACTACGAAGTCGACCTGGAGCACCTGTTCCTGGCGCTGCTGGAAGAACCGGGCAGCGACTTCACCACCATCGCGCGGCGTTGCGGCATCTCCGTGGAGGCGCTGGAAGCCGACCTGCGCGCCGAACTGGCCCGCTTCGAAACCGGCAGCAGCCGCGTGCCGGTCTTCTCGCGCCACCTGCCGCCGCTGCTCGAACATGCCTGGCTGCTGGCATCGCTGGCGCAGCAGCAGCCGGCGCAGATCCGCAGTGCCCACCTGCTGCTGGCGCTGCTGACCGAACCCGAACTGGCGCAACTGGCGCACCGCGGTTCGCCGCTGTTCGCGCGCTTCCCGGTCGACGAGCTGAAACACCATCTCGACAAATTGACCCGCGATTCCGGCGAAACGCCGCCGTCCGCCGCTGCGGAGGACACGGCCGGCGCCGACCCGGTGCGGCAGGTCGCCGCGAAAACGCCGGCGCTGGACCAGTTCACCACCGATCTCGTGCAGCTTGCCCGCGATGGCAGGATCGATCCGGTGGTCGGCCGCGAGGCCGAGATCCGCCAGGCGGTGGACATCCTGATGCGCCGCCGCCAGAACAACCCGATCCTGACCGGCGAGGCCGGCGTCGGCAAGACCGCCGTCGTCGAAGGCCTGGCGCTGCGCATCGCCGAAGGCAGCGTGCCGGAAGTACTGCAGGGTGTGCATATCCATGCGCTGGACATGGGCCTGCTGCAGGCCGGCGCCAGCGTCAAGGGCGAGTTCGAGAACCGCCTGAAGAGCGTCATCGCCGAAGTGAAGCGCAGCCCGCACCCGATCGTGCTGTTCATCGACGAGGCGCACACCATGATCGGCGCCGGCGGCCAGGCCGGCCAGAACGATGCCGCCAACCTGCTGAAGCCGGCGCTGGCGCGCGGCGAACTGCGCACCATCGCCGCCACCACGTGGAGCGAGTACAAGAAGTATTTTGAAAAGGATGCCGCGCTGGCGCGCCGCTTCCAGGTCGTCAAGGTCGAGGAACCGGACGAGGAAACGGCCTGCTCGATGCTGCGCGCGATGGTGCCGCTGATGGAGAAGCATTTCAATATCCGCGTGCTGGACGAGGCCATCGTCGACGCCGTGCGCCTGTCGCACCGCTACATTGCCGGCCGCCAGTTGCCGGACAAGGCGGTCGGCGTGCTCGATACCGCCTGTGCCCAGGTGGCGCTGGGCCAGAGCACCGTGCCGGCGCAGCTGGAAGGCTGCCATCGGCGGCTGGCCGCGCTGGCCGTCGAGATCGCGGCACTGGAGCGCGACATGGCCGATGGCTGCCTCGCCGCCGCAGCCAGCGGTGGCCCTGGCGGCAACCGCCTGTCCGCGCTGCGCGACGAGCGCGGCATGCTGCGGGCCCGCCAGGACGAACTGGCACAGCGCTGGGAGTGCGAGAAGTCGCTCGGCATGCGCATCCGCAGCCTGCGCGCCGAAGGGGGCGATCCGGCAGGGGCGCGCGCCGCCGAGCAGGAGCTGCGTGCACTGCAAGGCGAAGCGCCCCTGGTGCAGCTGCAGGTGGATGCCGCCACCGTGGCCGGCGTCGTCGCCGGCTGGACCGGCATTCCGCTGGGCCGCATGGTCAAGGATGAAATCGACACTGTGCGCCAGTTGCACCTGCAACTGGGCGAACGGGTGCTGGGCCAGCCGCATGCGATCGCCGCGGTCGCCCGGCGCGTGCGCACCGCCCGCGCCAATCTCGACGATCCGAACAAGCCGAAAGGCGTGTTCCTGTTCGTCGGCCCGTCCGGCGTCGGCAAGACCGAAACGGCGCTGGCGCTGGCCGACCTGCTGTATGGCGGGGAACGCAAGCTTGTCACGATCAACATGAGCGAATACCAGGAAGCACACAGCGTCTCCGGCCTGAAGGGCTCGCCGCCCGGCTACGTCGGCTACGGCGAAGGCGGCGTGCTGACCGAAGCGGTGCGGCGCAACCCCTACAGCGTGGTACTGCTAGACGAAATCGAAAAGGCCCATCCGGACGTCGTCGAACTGTTCTTCCAGGTGTTCGACAAGGGCGTGATGGAGGATGCCGAAGGCCGCGAAATCGACTTTCGCAACACCATCGTCATCGCCACGTCGAATGCCGGCTCGGCCACGCTGATGGGGGCCTGCCTGAACAAGGCGCCGGCCGACCTGCCGGCGCCCGAACAGCTGCAGGAACTGGTGCGCGCGCAACTGATGAAGCACTTCAAGCCGGCGTTCCTGGGCCGCCTGCAGGTCGTGCCGTTCTATCCCCTGGGCGACGACGTGCTGGCCGGCGTCATCCGCGCCAAGCTGGCGCGCATCGCCGAGCGCGTGCACGCCAATCACCAGGCCGAGTTCTCGTGGGATGGCGCGCTGGTCGAGGCCGTGCTGGCGCGCTGCACGGAAGTCGATTCGGGCGCGCGCAACGTCGACAACATCCTGAACGGCACGCTGTTGCCGGAAATCGCCGATGCCGTGCTGGCCCGCATGGCCGAAGGGGCCGGTATCGCCAGGATCAAGGCCGGCGCCACGCGCCAGGGCCAGTTCCGCTACACCATCCGATAGAGGAGACCATCATGCTCGACATCGCTCAACTGCTCGTTCCCATCAGCGTCGCCCAGTCCTGCGGCGAAGACCTGAGCTTTTCAACGGAAGTGGACACCATCGCCCACGCCCGCCGCCACGACGATCCCGCGCTCGACCAGGGCGAATGGGTCGAGGCGTTGAAGGAAGCCGACTGGCCCTACGTGGCACGCCACTGCGAAAAATTGATCCGCTCGCGCAGCAAGGACTTGCGGCTGGCCGTCTGGCTGGCCGAGGCCCATGCGAAGACGCGCCATTTCCGCGGCCTGGGCGACGGCTACGCGCTGCTGGCGGGGCTGTGCGAACGCTTCTGGGACGAGCTGTATCCCGCAGCCGAAGCGGGCGACCACGAACAGCGCATCGGTAACCTGTTCTGGCTGCTCACGCGTTCGCCGCAACTGGTGAAGGAAATCCCGCTCACCGAGGACGGCGCCGTATCGCTGGCCGATTTCGACGCCGCGCGCCAGCGCGCCGCCAGTGCGCAGGGGGCGGACGAATGGGGCAATCGCCCCGCGCCGGGCGGCCCGACGGTCGAGGAGCTCGATGCGCGCCGCCGCCGCAACGCCGATGCATTCAATGCCATGCTGCTGGCCGACGCGCAGTACTGCCTGCAAGCACTGCGCGCGTTCGAGGAGGCGGTCGACCGGCGGCTCGGCGGCGACGGCCCCAGCTTCATGGCCGCGCGCGATGCGCTGCAGCACGCTGTCGATTTCATCGGACTGCTGGCAAGACCCACCGTGCCCGCCGCACCAGCCGCCGCGGACGATGCCGCCTCCGCACAGCCGCTCCTGAAGGCGTGCGCCGACGGCACGGTCGCATCGCGGCAGCAAGCCATCGACCAGTTGCACAAGGTGGCCGAGTACTTCCGCCGCAGCGAGCCCCACAGCCCGGTGGCTTATCTCGCCGACAAGGCCGCGGCATGGGCGGCGATGCCCCTGCATCAATGGCTGCGCGCCGTCGTCAAGGACCCCGGCCAGATGGCCCAGCTCGATGAATTGCTGGGCACTGTCGCGCGGGAACCGGAGAACTGATTCCCGTTGCCGCGTTCCGCTTGCATTCTCCCCGCGTTATCGGCAGACTGGCTTGCAAAGATAATGCAGGGAGGCAATATGGGCAATCTCCGAATCGGCGCGCGCCTGGCGCTTGGCTTCGCGCTCGTGCTGGCGCTGCTGGCGGCAATGACGGTCACCGGCGTGCTGCGCATGCAGGGCGCCAGCCGGCTGACCGACGAACTGGTCACGCAGCGGGTCCACAACGAACGCCTGATGGCCGAGTGGAACAAGGTCATCGAAGTCAACGCGGCGCGCACCATCGCCGCATTCCTGGCGCCGGACCCGGCGGCGCAAAAGGCCATCGAGGCCACGATGGCGGCATCGTCGAAACGGGCGACGGAGATCCAGGACCTGCTGGGGCGCACGCTGGCCGACGAGGACTCGCGCCGCGGCCACGCCGCCGTGATGGCAACGCGCAAGCAGTACACCGACACGCGCAAGACGATGCTGGCGGCGAAGGCCGCCGGCGACATGGCTACCGCCCAGCGCCTGTATGCGGCCGACCTGAACACCACCCGGGAAGCCTACCTGGCCGCGCTGGCCAGCCTGCTGAAAACGCAGCAGACTGCACTCGACGCCACCGCAGCCGCCATCCAGGCCAGCTACGCAACTGGCCGCAACCTGCTGGTCGCGCTGGGCATCTGCGCCACCGTGGCAGGCGTAATATTGGCCTGGCGCCTGACGCGGGCGATCACCGCGCCGCTGCGGCAGGCCGTGCAGGTGGCCGAGAACGTCTCGTCCGGCGACCTCACCAGTGCCATCGATGCGTCGCGGGGCGACGAAACCGGCGAGCTGATGCGCGCGCTGAAAAAGATGAACGGCAGCCTGCAGACCATCGTCGGCCAGGTTCGCAACGGCACCGACACGATCGCCAGTGCCGCCGCCGGGATCGCGGCCGGCAACCTCGACCTGTCGTCGCGCACCGAGCAGCAGGCCAGCGCATTGCAGCAGACCGCGGCCACGATGGAGGAACTGACATCGACAGTGCGCTCGAATGCCGACAATGCGCGCGAAGGCCGCACGCTGGCCGATGGCGCCGCCGTACTCGCCGGCCAGGGCGGCGCCGCGGTGGCCGATGTCGTGCGCACGATGGAGGACATCAACGCCTCGTCGGGCCGCATCGTCGACATCATCGCCGTCATCGACGGTATCGCCTTCCAGACCAATATCCTGGCGCTGAACGCGGCCGTCGAAGCGGCGCGCGCCGGCGAGCAGGGCAGGGGCTTTGCCGTCGTGGCGTCCGAAGTCCGCGCGCTGGCCGCCCGTTCGGCCGCGGCGGCCAGGGAAATCAAGGAGCTGATCGGCGACTCGGTGCAGAAGGTCCAGGCCGGCAGCGCGCTGGTCGACCGCGCCGGCCATGCCATGGGCGACATCGATGCGGCGATCGGCAAGGTCACGCAGATCATGAACCAGATCGCCGATGCCAGCGCGCAGCAGCAGGATGGCATCGAGCAGGTCAACACGGCGATCACGCAGATGGACCAGGTGACGCAGCAGAACGCGGCGCTGGTCGAGCAGGCGGCGGCCGCCGCGGCCGCGATGCAGGAGCAGGCGGACCGGCTGGCCGATGCGGTGGCCGTGTTCCGGCTCGATGCCGCGCCGCCGATGCGCCGCCGCGAAGATCACGGCAGCCGGGATCGGCCCATCGCGCTGCCCGCCTGAAGATGGTTGCAAGCCCGGCTACAATGCGCGGATGACCCAGGAAACGACGAACCGGCGCGCGCAATGCCCCACCTGCCTGCGCGCTGCCAGTGCGTGCATCTGCCACTGGATACGCCGGGTCGACAGCCATGCGTCACTGCTGATCCTGCAGCACCCGATGGAGACGGCGAACGCGAAGAACAGCGCGCGGCTGCTGCACCTGTGCCTGCCCGGCAGCACGCTCGTTGTCGGTGAAACGTTCGACAAGCTCGGCGCATTGCTGGAGGGGCCCCGCCAGCCCGTGCTGCTGTACCCCGACACGCCGGGCGACCGTTCGCTCGGCATTCCGCCACCGCCGCCGTTCGCGCCGGTACCGGCCGACACCGTGATGCTCGTCGTGCTCGATGCCACCTGGCGCAAGAGCCGCAAGATGCTGTATTCGAACCCGGCGCTGCAGGCGCTGCCCCGGCTGGCGCTGACCGATGTGCCGGCGTCGCATTACCTGATCCGCAAGGCGCACGCGCCGGGACAGTTGTCGACGCTGGAGGCCACGGCGTATGCGCTGGCCCGGCTGGAGGAAGAAGGAATGCGCGGCGACGCGCGCTTCGGCGTATCCCGCTTTGCTGCGCTGATCGAAGCCTTCGACGGCTTCGTCGGCCAGCAGCAGGCGCTGGCCGCGCAGCACGGCCACCCTGGAAGCTGATCAGCTGATCAGCTTCAGCCCCGGAGGCAGCGCGTCGCCGAGCATGCGCTGCTCGCTGGCCTGGTCCAGTTCGACGACGTCGCGCACCATCGCGCTCCACGTCGGCGGCGCGCCCACGCCGGTCAGCCGGCGCAGTACTTCATCGCGCAGGGCAGGGCTGATGTCGCGCGACCGGTCGCCGGTCATGCGCGCCAGGTGCGCGGCCGCGAAGCCGGCCGGTTCGATCTTCTTCCAGTCCAGCTTGAGGATCGTACCCAGCCATGTTTCCACCGAGGCCACCGGTGCCACCTCGTGCGCACTGCCGTGGAATGGCTTGCGTGCGCCCACGCGGCCCAGCGCCCACAGGTAGCGGGTGAAGCTGGCGGCCGCCTTGGCGTCGAACTTCGGGCCGGCGGTCGGCAGCTTGCCGAGAGTTGCCACCATCCAGTCGCCGATCTCGGCCTTGTAGGCGGCCGGGATGCGCTCCAGCGAAGCGCCCAGCCGCAGCATGTCTTCCTCGCTGCCGTCGACCAGCGTGGCGGGACGGGTGCCCCGCTCGGCCGCGCTGGCCTGCAGGTTGAAGGCGAAATCGTCCAGCAGGCGCAGCTGCATGTCGGTGGACAGGCCGCCGGCCACGCGGCGCCACAGCGTCCACCATTCGGCGCGCACCTGGCTGTCCTTGAAGTACTGGGCGCCGCTGTCGAACAGCGCCCACAGCTGGCCGATGCGCCAGTCGTCCAGCGGCGCGCCGAAGCCCGGCCGCAGGCACCAGCCGGCCAGGTTCAGCCACACGCGCTCATGTTCGGCCGAACGGCGGCGGCCTTTCGCACGCGCCATCAGCGCGTCGAACAGGTGCCGCAGCAGCGCGGTCGGCCACCGTTCGCGGCTGCCCAGCAGCTGCTCGAGCTGGCCGCGCAACTGGCGCACTTCCTTGCTTTCCACCTGCAGCACGCGGGAACCGAAGATCCGGTCGATCTTCTCGACGGCATCGGCAAAGCGCGGCGGCGGCGCGTTGTCCTGCGGCTCCGGCGCCGACTCTTCCTCGCCACGCAACTGGAACTCCAGCAGCCAGCGCCGGCCGCTTGCCGCTTCCACGCAATGCACTTCCAGCGTGCCGACTTCGGACAGCGCCGCCGCCAGCCGCACCGGGATTTCCTTCGGCACCTTCGTGTCGTCGGACTTCAGCACGGTGGAGATTGCCGGCAACGGTACGTAGTCGGCCGGATCCAGGTCGGCCAGGTCGCCGGCGCCGTGGCGCAGGTCGGTCACGGTGGAGACCAGGTGGAAGCGCACCGGCCGGCCGACGCGCAGGCCGAACGTGCGGTCGGCCAGCGTCACCTCGCTGCCCGGCTGGGCGCCGCGCGGCAGGATGCACACGGCGCGGCGCTTCACGCCCGGCGCCTTGTCGGCATCGAGCAGCAGGTAGTAGGCGCGCGCCGAGCCGCCGGCGATCGACGGCGCCATGCCTTGCCGCGACAGTGAATAGGCGACGCCGCCGCGCGCCACGGCCACGTCCGGGTTATCGTTGTGCAGCAGCTTGACCGGTCCCAGCCCCTGCTGGCTGCGCCAGCCGTCCAGCGTATCGGCCAGCCGCTGCGCCAGCGCATCGGCGCGGAATACGCCGCCATTCAGCAGCAGGGTGTCGGGTACCGGGAAGCTGGTGTCGTCGGCGATGCCCAGCGCGGCCCGCGCCGCCTGCGCATGCTGGCGCAGGAATCCGGCGAGATGCCGCGTAACGGCGGCATCGCTGGCATACGGCAGCCCGAATTCGACGATGCCGCCACGCGACCGGCGCGCCTCGGCCTGCTCCTGGTTCAGCGGGAAAAAGCCTTCGACGACGACCTGCGCCACATCGGCCCGGGTCAGCGCCACCGAGCGGCTGCCGCCGATCAGCCTGGAACCGCTGCCGAGCAGCGTGACGCTGGCCTGTTCCGGACCGCCGGCCGCCAGCAACTGTTCCTTCGCGGCGCGGCAGCGTTCCGTCAGCTGCGCCAGCCGTCCAGCCGAGAGTCGCTGCTGGCTGTCCTGCGGCGCCAGGCGCGATTCGGCCAGGTGCGCCAAAGCCAGGTCCATGTTGTCGCCGCCAAGGATCAGGTGGTTGCCCACGCCGATCCGTTCCAGCACCGGTTCGCCGTTCGCCACCCGCACCTGCACCAGCGAGAAGTCGGTGGTGCCGCCGCCCACGTCGGCCACCAGCACCAGCCGCGTGTCCGCCAGCTGTTCGGCCAGCGTGGCGCGGTGGCGGTACAGCCAGTCGTACAGTGCCGCCTGCGGTTCTTCCAGCAGCCGCACGCCATGCAGGCCGGCCATCTTGGCCGCTTCCAGCGTCAGCGCGCGCGCACCTTCGTCGAACGACGCGGGTACGGTCAGCACGATGCGCTGGTCTTCCAGCAGATGATCGGGGAAACGGGCGTTCCAGGCGCCGCGCAGGTGCGCCAGGTAGCTGGCGCTGGCAGCCACCGGGGAGACTTTCGGCACCCCGTCCGGCGCACGGTCGGACGCACCCCAGGGCAGGATCGGCGCCGTGCGGTCGACGCCCGGATGCGACAGCCAGCTTTTCGCGCTGGCCACGTAGCGCCCGGTCACCTGGGCGCCGAGCGTGCGGGCCAGCCGGCCGACGACGAAGCGCTCGACGCCGGCCACGTCGGCCTGCAGCCATGGCAGCTGCAGTTCCGCCGGGCCCAGCTCGCCCTCGGCCGGGTGGTAGCGGCTCGACGGCAGCAACAGCGCGCCATGTACTTCGCCCGGCGCGGTCAACTGGTCGATGTCGAGCAGCTGGACTTCGGTCGCGCCGGGTGCGGCGTAGGCCAGCACCGTGTTGGTGGTGCCGAGGTCGATGCTGACCAGGTAAGGTGTCATTGCCCTTCGGCGGTGCCGCGCACGTCGAATTCCACCTTCCAGCGCTGGCCGTCATCGGCCACCGCCAGCAGTTCCAGCGTGCCGGCCTCGGTGGCATGCGCGTGCAGGCGCACCTGCACCACGTCGCCCGGCTGGCGGCCTTCCGGCGACAGCTCGGCATGGATCTCGTTCAGTTCCACCAGTTCGTCCGGCCCCCAGAAATCGAGCACGGTGCCGACCTGGTCCTGCCGGCGCGTGGACGAACCGAAGAAGCGGAACTGCACCGGTTCGCCGACGACGAGGCCGAATTCCTGCCCCGGCAATTCCAGTTCGCTGCCTTCTTCCATGCCGAACGGCGCCACGCACAGTGCCTGGATCGGCGGTTCCATGCCGGGAATGGCCGGCATCGACGATTCCACCGCCACGTAGTACGAACGGGCCGTGCCGCCGCGGATGCGCACGCCGGCGCCGCGCCGTACATAGCTGTAGTAGGCCGCGCCGCGGGCGACGGCCAGGTCCAGGTCCGCGCCGCCCAGCATGCGCGCGGCCTCCGCGCCTTCCATGTACAGCCAGTCGTTGATGGTGTCCATCACGCGCTGGGCCAGCTGCGCCGACTTGAACACGCCGCCGTTGAACAGCACGGCGCTCGGGTGCAGGAACGAATGGTCCGGGTTCTGGCGCCCGGCGAAACCGGGCACGTCGGCCGTCGCTCCCTTCTGGCGGCCCAGGAAGGCGGCCAGGTGGCGCGTGATCGCGGCATCCTGCGCATACGGCAGGCCCAGCTGCGTCAGGCCGGCGCGGGTGCGCACGGCCGGGCGGGCAGTGGCTTCCACCTTCGGGAAGAAGCCGTCGGTGATGAATGCCGTCACTTCGTCGCGGGTCAGCTCGGTGCGGATCGAACCGCCGATCAGCTTCGAACCGCGGCTCGGCACCACGATCGGCCAGCTGTCGGCGCTGGCGTCGGCCAGCAGGTTTTCCTTGGCGGCGCGGCAGCCGTAGGTCAGCGCACGCAGTTGCCACGGGTCGAGCTGCGTGCCGTTCGCGGACAGCTTGCGTGCCACCAGGTGGGCCAGGGCCAGGTCCATGTTGTCGCCGCCCAGCAGGATATGGTCGCCCACGGCCACGCGGTGCGGTTCCAGCACGCCGTCGCGCTCGGCGATGGCGATCAGCGAGAAGTCGCTGGTGCCGCCGCCCACGTCGACGACGAGGATGATGTCGCCCGGCTTGACTTCCTTGCGCCAGCGGCCTTCGCTGCCCTGGATCCAGCTGTACAGCGCGGCCTGCGGTTCTTCCAGCAGCGTCACGGCGTCATAGCCGGCGGCGCGGGCCGCCTCGGCGGTCAGCTCGCGCGCGGCCGGATCGAACGAGGCGGGAATCGTCACCGTCACGGCCTGTTCGCCGAATGGCGCATCCGGGTGCGCGGCATTCCACGCCTGGCGCAGGTGGGCCAGGTAGCGGGTGGAAGCTTCCAGCGGCGAGACGCGCGTGACTTCTTCCGGCGCATCGTTCGGCAGGATCGCGGCGCGGCGGTCCACGCCGGGGTGGCACAGCCAGCTCTTCGCGCTCGACACGAGGCGGATCGGCGTGGTGGCGCCGCGGCTGCGCGCCATTTCGCCGGCCACCGAGCTTTCGCCTTCGGTGCTCCATGGCAGCGCGAGCTCGCCGGGCGGCACCTCGTCCGGGTGCGGCAGGTACAGGAAGGACGGCAGCAGCGGCAGCTCTTCCACCGTGCCGGGCGCGGTCAGCTGCGGGACGCGCAGCACCGACTGGCGGGTCTTTTCGCCATCGCTGGCACCCAGGTCCACATACGACAGCGCGCTGTGGGTGGTGCCCAGGTCGATGCCGATCGCGTAGCGCGGCGCGTTGTTCAGTTCGCTCACAGTTCCACCTCCGCCGGCGCCAGGATCTTCGCATCGTGGGCCTCGGCCAGCTTCGGCAGGCGCACCGCCGTGGCACGCCAGCCGCGGTGGCTCAGCGTGCCCTTGAACGGCGGCTTGCCGACCACGTTGCCGGTCAGGCGCACGGCGGCGGCATCGAAGCCTTCTTCCAGCGTCACGCGGCTGCCTTCGGCTTCCGTGCGCGCCGCTTCGATGGTGAAGTGCTCCTTGAGTACCTTGCTGCAGCCTTCGTGCACCACGCGGGCGGCCGCGCCGATGTCGGCATCCGAATAGCCGGCCAGGTTCTCCTGCGTGAAGTCGATCAGGCGCGCTTCGCGCTGCAGCAGCGACAGCAGTTGCAGTGCCGCATCGGGCGTTGCTTCGCGCAATGGCGGCGCTACCGGTGCGGGGATCGGGGCAACGGCCGGGGCAGGAGCGGGTGCCGGAGCCGGCGCAGGGGGCGCGGCCACCGGGCCGATCTGGTCGTTCTGGTAGCGGCCGGCGAATTCGGCGTCGCCCAGCGTCTTGAAGAAAGCGCTGAAGGCAAGCGGGATCCTGGCCAGGAAGGACGGGTTTTTGGTAGTCATATTGCTTATGGATGGTGGGTCCGGGGGTGCTCCGGACGGGCAATTGCGAATCATACCAGTTGGCGAACTGCCAAGGTGCATGCGGCGGTTGCATGCTCTTGAAGAACGGCCTAGAATACTGTATATACATACAGTTATATGGAACTCTGGAGCGGCCATGCACCGAGACAACTTCACCACGAATGACTTCACCAAGGCTACCGATCCCCAGGCCGAGCAGGTCATGCTGATGCCCCGCTCGCTGAAGGCGCTGAAAGGGCGCGGCGCCGTCACGAACGTGCAGGGCCGCTATGAGGTGGACGTGCGCGAAACGTTCGACGACGGCTGGCTGCGCGAGGAAGAGGAAGCACGCGTGTGGCGCACCCATGTCACCGAGGAAACGGCGAAATCGATCCTGTCGCGCAACCAGTCGCCCGATATTCCGTTCGGCGTCTCGCTGAATCCGTACCGCGGCTGCGAGCATGGCTGCATTTACTGCTTTGCGCGGCCCACGCACAGCTACCTGGGCCTGTCGCCCGGACTCGATTTCGAGAGCAAGCTGTATGCAAAGATCAATGCGCCCGAATTGCTGCGCAGCGAACTGGCGAAACCGGGCTACGCGGTGGAACCGATCGCGCTGGGCGTCAATACCGATGCCTACCAGCCCATCGAGCGCGAGCTGAAGCTCACGCGGCGTGTGCTCGAGGTATTGCGGGAATGCCGCCATCCGGTGGGTCTGATCACGAAATCGTCGCTGATCGAACGCGATATCGACATTCTCGCGCCGATGGCGGAGCAGCGCCTGGCGGCGGCGTCGATCACGCTCACCACGCTCGACCCGAAAATCGCGCGCACGCTGGAACCGCGCGCCGCGTCGCCGGAACGGCGCTTGCGGGCGATCCGCACGCTGACGGAGGCGGGCATCCCGGTCGGCGTGTCGGTCGCGCCGATCATCCCCTTCGTCACGGAACCGGAGATCGAAAAAGTGATCGAGGCGGCCTTCGATGCCGGTGCCATCCAGGCCAGCTACGTGGTGCTGCGCCTGCCATGGGAAGTCAATCCCTTGTTCAAGGACTGGCTGGAAGCGCACTTCCCGGACCGTGCCCAGCGTGTGATGAACCGGGTGCGCGAAATCCACGGCGGCAAGGATTACGATGCGTCGTTCGCCACGCGGATGGGCGGCCAGGGCCTGTGGGCCGACCTGATCCGCCAGCGCGTGGAGAAGGCCACCCAGCGCTGCGGCATGGCGGGCCGCGGCACCCGGTTCCGGCAGCTCGATTGCACGCAGTTCAGGCCGCCTCTGGTGGTGCCGCCACAGGGAGCGAAGGCCCGTCGGGCGGAGGCGGCAGGGCAGATGAGCCTGTTTTAGTATCCGGCCCGGGCGTGGTGTGTGCTCCGGGCGAGCGCTGCCGGCCCGGCTTCAGCGGCCGAGGCCGGCCAGGTGGCGCTCGATCGCAAACACATGCTCATCCTCGTGCCCCATGTCGCGCAGCGCATGTGCCAGGTGCACGAGGTATTCCGCGTTCGGCCCGCTGGGGCCGCGCGCACCGGCAATGTGCTGCGCGATCTCCCATTCCGAAGCCTCGCCCAGGTAAGCGGCATTGTCGTGCCGGGCAATGTAGACAAGGCCCTTTTCGCTGCCCCCGCCATCGAAACGGATCTCGGTCGGCAGCCGCAGGTAGCCGTTCTTTTCCCGGTGGTCGAGGTGCACGAATTCTTCCGGCGTGACCAGGTAAGCCATGCCTTGGCAGACGGCGTTTTCCTGCGGCACGAGCGTCACCACGCGGCCCGGTGCGTCCGGCGTGCCGCGGTGGTCGTGCGAGCCTTGCCAGAAGCGGCGCACCCAGCCGGCAATGGAGGCCGGCCGCCGTTCGATGAACGGGAAATCGGCCTTCCAGATCAGCGAACCGTAGCCGAACAGCCACACGCTGTGGCGGCCGTCGAAGTGATTCATCGCGAGGTCCATCGCGCGGTTGATCTCGATGGTGTTGTGCGGCATGGTCGGCAAATGGAAACGTTGGACGGGCAATTATAGGGCGGATGACAGGCGCGGATTTTGCGGCGGCCTTTTCCTGGCAGAGGCGGGGGCAGAGGCAGAGGCTGCGGCTACGTCCAAAGCTACGGCTGCAGGCCGGACAGGCCAGGCCCCTGGAACCGTACCACGCGATCGCGGCCTTCCTCCTTGGCGCGGTACAGCGCCTGGTCGGCACGCATCAGCAGCGTCGACGGCGTGTCGCCAGGAACCGCCGAGGCAACGCCGATACTGATCGTCAGCGTCACTTCGCTGCCGTCTTCGGCATGCAGGCGAAGCGCGGCCGCCGCGATGCGCAGGCGCTCCGCCGCCACGGCGGCAACCGCTTCCTCGGTCTCCGGCATCAGGACCACGAATTCCTCGCCACCGAAGCGCGCCGCGGTGTCGATCGTGCGCAGCGATCCGGCCAGCAGCTGCGCCACCGCGACGATCGCCTTGTCGCCGGTATCGTGGCCGAAGGTATCGTTGATGCGCTTGAAGAAATCGATGTCCACCATCAGCACCGAGACCGGGTGGCCGAAACGCCGAGCACGAACCAGTTCGGCGTCGATCTGCTCGGTCATCTTGCGGCGATTGGCGATGCCGGTCAGCGGATCGGTCGTGGCCAACTGTTCCAGCTGCGTGTTCGCGGTGCGCAATTCGAGCGTGCGCCGCTGCACGCGCTCTTCCAGGTGATCGCGCTCGTCGTTCAGCGCGGCCAGCGTACGGCGGCGCTCGCGCAGTGCCGCCACCAGCGCCGTGATCAGCGCGCCCTGCAACACGATCAGCGTGATGCCGGAAACGATCTGCCAGCGATAGCGTTCCCAAACGCTGTCCGGCCGGTTCAGCAGCTTGGCATCGGCCGGCAGGTCGCGCAGGCCGAAACGGCTGACCGTGGGCGCATCGAACACATAGCGCTGCAGCGCGATATCGTCGGTGCGTGCGCCGACCAGGATGCGGGCGATCACGCGTCCGATGCCTTCGCCGCTGAGGACGTAGCCCCCCACCATGCCGGGCAGTACCAGCGAATCCAGGTGCGTAAACACCGGCACGGGGCTGGCGGCGGCGATGCGGTGCGCCATGTCATGCGGATCGAGGCGGCCCGCCTTGTCGTTCAGGCCGGCAGCCAGCAACAGCAGGGCGCTGTGCCGGTCCAGCGTCGCCAGCTTGCCTGCCACCCGGTCGAAATCCTCCTCGGTCCAGTACTCGAACGTCATCTTGCCGGCGTGGCGGGCGGCCGCGACGCGGATCGCGGCGACCCAGCGCTGTACCCGCTCGCTGCTGTCGCCGATCACGACGAGGTGCCGAACGTCCGGCGCCGTGCGCGCCACGATACCGACCGCGCGGTCGAAATCGGGATGCACGGCGATTGGTGTACCGTCCCGCGGCTGCCAGCCCGAGTGGCCGAAATTCACGTAGAAACGCCGCGCTCCGGGGAACAGGTCGGGATGCTCGCCCAGGAACGTGGCGGCCACCTGGCCTTCGGTCACCACCACGTCGAATTTCACCCTGGCATACTTGCTGCGCAGGTAAGGCGCCATGCCGGCCGTCGCGGCATCGGCACCGACACGGATCGCGTCCAGTCGTTCCTCGTGGATGACCGGCATCGTGGCGTCGCCGCGCTTGCCCAGTTCGTCGTACATCCCGTCGTGCAGCAGCCGCTGCCAGTTCGACATGGTATCTGGGCCCAGCGAATACAGGACCAGCACCCGTCGCTCGCCCGGGGCTGCATGCGCCGGCAGCAGGACCAGCGCCAGCGCCAGCCAGCAGCCGGCCATCAGCCGGTAAAGCCAGCAGGGGAGCGCGAGGGGCAGCTTGAAGTGCATCGGGAGGCGGAAGCGGGAACGGACGGATTGCGGACAGGTCGGCGCGAGGCATTACACGGAAAAAGTGTAACACGGTCGAATCGATAAAATTCCTTTGAAGAAAGTCTAGATATCTTTTTGCAACAATGCGACGGCACGACTACGGCACCTGGACTTCATCTTCCACCAGCGCCTGCAGCTCGCGCGCGTTGACCGGCTTGACCAGGTGCGCGGTAAAGCCGGCGGCGGCGGCGCGGCGCGGATCGGCTTCCTGGCCATAGGCGGCCAGCGCGATCAGCCGGGTGTCGCACAGGTGCGGCCGGCGGCGCAGTTCGGCCGCCAGCTCATAGCCGTCCATGCCCGGCAGCCCGATGTCGAGGATGGCCAGGTCAGGCGCCAGGCTGTCGGCCAGACGCAGCGCCGTGGCGGGATCGGACACGGCATGCACCTCGTGGCCGCGCAGTTCGAGCATGGCGCGCAGCCCATCCAGCACGTTCGGATTGTCGTCCACCAGCATGATCCGGCTGCGCCCGGCCGGCATGTCGCCGCCGGCCGCCACGGGCTTCATCGCGAAAGGTGACTGCGCGACCGGGGTACTATCCACCGCACCGGGTGCCAGCGGCATGCGCACCTCGAACACGCTGCCCCGGCCGGCACCGGCGCTGCTGGCGGTGACAGTGCCGCCGTGCAGCGAGACGATGCTCTTGACGATCGCCAGGCCCAGGCCGAGGCCGCCGCGCGAGCGGTCCAGCGCCTGGCGCTCCTGGACGAACTTGTCGAACAGTTGCGGCAGCATCTCGGGCGAGATGCCGATGCCGTTGTCGGTTACGCGGATCACCACGTCGTTCTCCACGCGCCGCGCTTCGAGGCCGATGTCGCCGCCATCGCCGGTGTACTTGGCGGCGTTCGTCAGCAGGTTCGACAACACCTGCACGAAGCGCACGGCGTCGGCATCCACCGTCAACCCGGCCGCCGGCACATCGAGGCGCAGCCGGTGCCGCCGTTCTTCCAGCAGCGGGCTGACCGTTTCCACCGCCTGCGTCACCAGTGTCCCCAATGCGATCCGTTCGCGCCGCAGTTCGAACTTGCCCTGGGCAATGCGGGCCACGTCGAGCAGGTCGTCCACCAGGCGCACCAGGTGGCGCGCCTGCCGCTCGATCACCGCATGTTCCCTGTCGAGCGTGCCGATGCCTTTCAGCCGCATCAGTTCCAGCGCCACCAGGATCGGCGACAGCGGATTGCGCAGCTCGTGGCCCAGCATTGCCAGGAATTCGTCCTTGGCGCGGTTCGCCACCTCGGCGTCGCTGCGTGCCCGCACGAGCGCCGTCACGTCGAATGCCACGATGGCGACGCGGTCCACCTGTCCGGCAGTGTTGCGGATCGGCTGATGCACGTAGTCGAAGAAGCATTCCTCGGGCTCCGCGCCGGGCTGGCGCTGCAGCGCCACACGGCGCGCCCGGCCCACCGCCGGCTCGCCGCTGGCCAGCACGTGCTCCAGTTCCTCGAACAGGCTCAGGTCGGATACTTCCGCCAGCGCCTGCCGGAATGGCGTACCCTGCACGTCGCGTCCGCCGATCAGCCCGGCGTAGCGCTCGTTCACCAGCTCGTAGACGAGATTCGTGCCGCGCAGGATCGCGATCGCCGCGGGCGCCTGCATGAACACCTCGGCCATGCGCTCGGCATGCGCACGCTCCACCTGGCGGATGCGGTAGCGGATCAACTGCGATTCGACACGCGTGAGCAGCTCGCGCGCCGAAAACGGCTTGACGAGATAATCGTCGGCGCCGGCATTCAGTCCTTCGATACGCGCTTCCTCGCCGGCGCGTGCCGACAGCAGCATCACCGGCAAGTCGTGCAGCGCGTCGTCCGCCCGCACGGCGGCGATCAGGCCGAAGCCATCGAGTTCCGGCATCATCACGTCGGAAACGATCAGGTCCGGACGCTCGCGCCTGGCCGCTTCCAGCGCCTCCCGGCCGTTCGCCACCGTCGTCACGCGCCAGCGCTGCCGCAGCAGGCGCTCCAGGTAGCCGCGCATGTCGGCGTTATCGTCCGCCACCAGCACGTGGGCGCCATGGGCCAGCAGCGTGCGATCGTCTTCCTCGTCGCCGGCCTGCCGCGGCAGCCAGCGCCGCGCCTCGGTCGTATAGGCCTGCAGCGTGGCGGCCGAAGCGGTGCCGTCGGCGCGGCCGGCCAGGCGCTCTTCCGGCAGGTGCGCGTGGCCCAGCGGCAAAGTCACGGTAAAGCAGGTGCCGTTGCCGGGCTCGCTGCGGACGGTAATCGCACCATGATGCAGGTCCACCAGGTCGCGCACCAGCGCCAGGCCGATGCCGGACCCTTCGTGCGAACGCGAGCGCGCCCCCTCGACGCGCTGGAAGCGCTCGAAGATCTTGTCAAGGTGGTGCTCGGAAATCCCCACGCCGCTATCCTGCACGGTCAGCACCGCGTGGCCCTCCTGCTGCCGCAGGGCGACCGCGATGCGGCCCTCGAACGTGAACTTGAACGCGTTCGACAGCAGGTTCAGCACGATTTTTTCCCACATGGCCGTGTCCACCCAGACCGGTGCCGGCAAGGGCTCGCAGTGCACGTCCAGCGCCAGGCCGGCGCTCTCGACGATCGAGCGGAAGCCGCTGGCCAGGTCGCCCGTCAGCGCCGCCAGGTCCACCTCGGCATACGAAGCATGCATGCGGCCGGCCTGCACGCGCGAAAAATCGAGCAGCGTGTTGACCAGTTTTTGCAGCCGCAGCGCGTTGTCGTGCGCCAGTTCCAGGCGCTGGCGCTGCGCCGGCGGCAGCGGCGCTGTGCCGTCCTCCAGCGCATCCTCCACCGGAGCCAGCATCAGCGTCAGCGGCGTGCGGAATTCATGGCTCACATTGGCGAAGAACGCGGTCTTGGCGCGGTCCAGCTCGGCCAGCGCATCGGCGCGGCGGCGCTGCTCCTCGGCCGCGGTGGCATTCTGCAGCGCCGCCGCGACCTGCCCGGCCAGCAGGCCGAAAAAGGTCCGGTGCTCGGCATCGAGCGGCCGCGCCGGGTTGACGCCCGCGATCAGCACGCCGGCTGCCCGCGTGCGCCCCGGGATCGCCAGCGGCAGCGCGAGCGCCTGCGTGACGGGCTGCCCGGCAACGCCGGCCGGCAGTCCTGCCACGCCGCCAAGCGGCACCAGCACGGCGCTGCCGGCCGCGCAAACCTCGGCAATGGGCCAAGGCGCGGCGGCATCGTCGAGCGCAATGGCGGTGGGCGTGACGCGCTCGGACGGTGGCAGGTGCACCGCCTGCCGGAGCAGCGCGGTGCCGGATTCCTCGTCCACCAGGTAGAGCAGGGCGAACGGCATGTCGAGCGGATTCCGGCCGATGGTCGCCATGGCCGTCGCGCAGGCGCGCGTGACGCTGTCTTCGCCGGCGGCCGCGGCCAGCGCCGACAGCGTGGCCAGCCGGCGTGTGTTCAGATTGCTGGCGGTAACGTCCGTGGAGGGGCAGAACAGGCCGCCGACGCCGCCCGACTCGTCGACGATCGGGCTGTACGAGAACGAATACCACGTCTCTTCCAGGTAGCTGCCGCGGTTCATGTACAGCTGGACATTGGCGACGAACGTGGCTTCGGCCTGCCGGAACACCTTGTCGGCCAGCGGCCCGCAGAAGTCCCAGATTTCCGCCCACACCCGGGCCGCTGGCAGGCCCAGCGCCCACGGGTGCTTGGCGCGGCTGAGGACTTCCACATAGGCATCGTTGTACAGGAAGGTCGCTTCCGGGCCCCAGCCGATCCAGATCGGATGGCTCGAGTTCAGCATCAGGCTGACGGTGGTGCGCAGGCTCTGCGGCCAGGCATCCAGGGGGCCGAGCGGCGTGGTCGACCAGTCGTGTGCGGCGATCAGGCCCGCCATCTCCCCGGGGGCGGCAAGAAAGCCCAGGTGGGCTGGAACGACGGGCTGCGCCGGCTTCTCATGGTCCGTCAAGGCGCTCTCCGTCATGAAGTTTGCAAAAAAGGTCGCAATGTTGATAAATGTCTACTGTACGGTAAGCTGACACACTAGTCGCGCACGATAGAACGCCGTGGCATGTTGTGTCGCCTGGCGTGCACAAATTGACAGCACCAATCGTGCGCAGGATACTTTCGCGGCCATCCCCTCATGCCATGACGCCCCCATTCCCGATCCGCAAGGAGTGCCCGCCCGGTGCTTGCGACTGCAAGCGCGAGCTGCTGGAGAACGATCCGCAGGCGGACATGCGCGTGCTGCGCCTGACGCGCGACGAAGAGAAGCGCCTGATCGAGCGACTGGAATCGATCGCCAGCTACGCCGAGCTGGTGCGCGTTGGCCAGCGGCTGCAGGAGCAGCTGGGCGTCACGTTGACGATCGCGCCGGGCCGAACGAGGTGCGCACCGTGCGCGGCTTCGCCATCGAGCTGGTACCGTGTCCCGGCCTGTGCCGCAAGACCCGTCAAGCCGTACCGGCCGCGATCCGGCGTTGCCTCGACGCCCGCCCCGAGATCGCCTTTGCGATCCTCGACGCGCACGACCTGCTGGGACGGCCATGAATCCACGATAAGGTACCGGCCAAACAAATAGGGACGGACCCAAACAAATAGGGACCGACCCTGTTTTTGGGGCAACAATAAATAGGGACAGACCCTGTTTTTGGGGCAACATCTGGCCTGGAAGGAGGTGTTCCTTACGGTAGAATCCCGCCCTTTGCCTCTTCGCCAGCGCATGACCATTCCCTCGCACTTCCTCGCCGCCCTCGACAGGGCAGATCCTTCGTGGCATCCGGTATTGATCAAGGGCCTGGAGGCCATCGCCGCCGCGGATCCTGCCTATCTGCCGGCCCTGGCCGACGACAGCTACCTGCCCACCGGGCAGCGCCTGTTCGCCGCTTTCGCGCTGCCGCTGGAGCAGGTGCGCTACGTGCTGGTGGGCGAGGGCCCGTATCCGCGGGCGGAAAGCGCCACCGGCGTCTGTTTCATGGATGGCGCCGTCGACAGCCTGTGGTCGGATCTTGCCGATGGCGGCCTGTCGAAGCGCGTCAACCGTGCCACGTCGCTGCGCAACTTCATGAAGATGCTGCTGGTGGCAGACGGGCAACTGCACGAATCCGATACCGCCGGCACCGCATTGGCTGCGTGCGCCGTGCGCGCCCGGAGCGGGGCCGCGATCGGCACGTTGGCCGAGCTGCAGCAGCGGCTGACGGACCACGGCTTCCTGCTGCTGAACGCTTCGCTGGTGTTCCGGCCGCACGTGGCGCCGGTCAAGGACGCCAAGGCGTGGCTGCCGTTCTTTGCCACCGTGATCGACGCCCTCGCAGCGCGCGAGGAGCAGCCCAGGTTGGTGTTATGGGGAAAGATTGCCGAACAATTCAACAAGTTGCCGGCCGTGCGGGCAATGCCGCAGGCGGTGGCGGAGCACCCATATAACCTGTCGTTCATCGCCAACAGGGAGATGCACGCGCTGTTCGGCCCGCTGCGATTGTTGCATCGCCGCTAATTTTCGGTGGCAGCCCTGGCGGTTCGGGGAAGATTGCCTACGAGGCGCTGCATCGGCATCGAAGCTACGCCCGGCAAGGATTTTTGGAAGCTGTTATACTTGACTAAATCGTTCAAGTAATCAGGTTTTGTTTGCGGGTCCGCAAGGTGTTTTCGAAAGAGCCCTTATCGCGACGGAAACCTGGCAGATGAAGCACGAGATTTTACCTTAGTTCAATACCGAGTTGGAAACCTGCCGGATTGCGTTGTTCCCGGCGGCATTTATTCGAGGTCGTATGCGTCTGACTACCAAAGGCCGCTTTGCCGTGACGGCGATGATCGACCTGGCAATGCGCCAGGGCAAAGGTCCCGTCACGCTCTCTGGCATCAGCCAGCGGCAAGCCATTTCGCTGTCCTACCTGGAGCAGTTGTTCGGCAAGCTGCGCCGGCACGAGATCGTCGAATCGATCCGCGGTCCCGGCGGCGGCTACAGCCTGGCCCGCCGTGCCGACAAGGTAACGGTGGCCGACATCATCATCGCCGTCGACGAACCGCTGGATGCCACCCAGTGCGGCGGCAAGGAAAATTGCCATGGCGCGGACCACGCCAGCGGCGCACGCTGCATGACCCACGAACTGTGGACCACGCTGAACGAAAAGATGGTCGATTACCTCGACTCGGTCTCGCTGCAGGACCTGGTCGACCAGCAAAAACAGAAGAACGCCGAGCAGAACGTGGTGGTCATGCACCGCAATGAACACGCCGCCCTGGCAAAGTAAGCACTCAGCTGTCCCAGAATACCCACATACGCCGCAAAGCACTGGAGTGAAAAGATGAACGCCCCTGAAAAAAACGTCCCCAAGGTTGCCCCGGTCGATTTCAAGACCGCGCCGCACTTCCCGATCTACATGGACTATTCGGCCACCACGCCGATCGACCCGCGGGTGGCGGACAAGATGATTCCCTACCTGCGCGAGCAGTTCGGCAACCCGGCCTCGCGCAGCCACATGTACGGCTGGACGGCCGAGGCGGCCGTGGAAGAGGCGCGCGGCCACGTGGCGGCGCTGATCAATGCCGATCCGCGCGAGATCATCTGGACTTCCGGTGCCACCGAAAGCAACAACCTGGCGATCAAGGGCGCGGCGCAGTTCTACAAGACCAAGGGCAAGCACATCATCACGGTGAAGACCGAGCACAAGGCCGTGCTGGACACCGTGCGTGAACTGGAGCGCCAGGGCTTCGAAGCGACGTACCTGGACCCGCAGGACAACGGCCTGATCACCGTCGAGCAGCTGGCCGCGGCCGTACGCCCGGACACGATCCTGGTCTCCGTCATGCTGGTCAACAACGAGATCGGCGTGATCCAGCCGGTCGGCGAGATCGCCGCCTTCTGCCGCGGCAAGGGCATCATTTTCCACTGCGACGCCGCGCAGGCGACCGGCAAGCTGGCCATCGACGTGCAGGCGCTGAAAGTGGACCTGATGACGTTTACCGCGCATAAAACCTACGGCCCGAAAGGCATCGGCGCGCTGTACGTGTGCCGCAAGCCGCGCGTGCGCCTGGAAGCGCAGATGCACGGCGGCGGCCACGAGCGCGGCCTGCGTTCGGGCACGCTGCCGGTGCACCAGATCGTCGGCATGGGCGAAGCATTCCGCCTGGCCAAGGTCGAGATGGATGAAGAGATCGCCCGCATCAAGGCGCTGCGCGACCGCCTGGCCAAGGGCCTGCAGGAGATCGAAGAGGTTTACATCAACGGCGATATGGACCACCGCGTACCGCACAACCTGAACGTGTCGTTCAACTATGTGGAAGGCGAGTCGCTGATCATGGCCGTGAAGGACCTGGCCGTGTCGTCCGGTTCGGCCTGTACTTCGGCCAGCCTGGAGCCGTCCTACGTGCTGCGCGCGCTGGGCCGCAGCGACGAACTGGCGCACAGCTCGATCCGCTTCACGATCGGCCGTTTCACGACCGAGCAGGACATCGACTTCGCCATCGAACTGATGAAGTCGAAGGTGGGCAAGCTGCGCGAACTGTCGCCGCTGTGGGATATGTTCAAGGAAGGGATCGACATCAGCTCGATCCAGTGGGCCGCTCACTAAGCTGGCCGTCATAACGAATCATTAGGAGCAATATCATGGCTTACTCGGAACAAGTACTCGATCACTACGAAAACCCGCGCAACGTGGGCGCCTTTGAAAAGGGCGATGACACCGTCGGCACCGGCATGGTCGGCGCGCCGGCCTGCGGCGACGTGATGAAACTGCAGATCAAGGTCGGCGCCAACGGCCTGATCGAAGACGCGAAATTCAAGACCTACGGCTGCGGCTCGGCCATTGCTTCCAGCTCGCTGGTGACCGAATGGGTCAAGGGCAAGACGCTGGACGAAGCACTGGCCATCAAGAACACGCAGATCGCCGAGGAACTGGCGCTGCCGCCGGTGAAGATCCACTGCTCGATCCTGGCGGAAGACGCCATCAAGGCGGCAGTGAGCGACTACAAGGCCAAGCACTCGGCCTGAGTTTGAATGCAAGAACGGAATCCGCGGCGCGGGTTCCGGTGAAGGAGGAATTCGCATGGCAGTCACCCTGACCGAAAAGGCAGCAAAGCACATCTCCCGCTACATCGAACGGCGCGGCAAAGGCGTCGGCCTGCGCTTCGGCGTGCGTACGACGGGCTGCTCGGGGCTGGCGTACAAGCTGGAATACGTCGATGAAGTGGCGCCGGAAGACTCGGTGTTCGAATCGCACGGCGTGAAGGTATTCGTCGATCCGAAAAGCATGCCGTACATTGATGGCACGGAGCTCGACTTCGCGCGTGAAGGCCTCAACGAGGGCTTCAAGTTCAACAATCCAAACGAAAAAGACGCCTGCGGTTGCGGCGAAAGCTTCCGCGTCTGACGCATTGATATTACTTTCACCGTGCAGAATCACTTCGAGCTTTTCCACCTGCCGCGGCAGTTCGCCATCGATGCCGGCGCGCTGGACGCCGCCTACCGCGAAGTCCAGGGCCGCGTGCACCCCGACAAATTCGTCAACGCCACGGACGCTGAAAAGCGCGTCGCGATGCAGTGGGCCACGCGGGCCAACGAAGCCTACCAGACGCTGAAGAACCCGCAGCGGCGCGCGCAGTACCTGTGCGAGCTGCATGGCGTCGACCTGCAGGTCGAGTCGAACACGGCGATGCCGATGGCCTTCCTGATGCAGCAGATGGAATGGCGCGAGGAACTGGCCGAGGCGCGCGCCACGCGCAATGCCGGTTTGCTGGACCAGCTGGACGGCCAGTTGCGCAGCGCCCGCAAGGGCCAGTTGAAGGACATCGAGACGCAGCTGGACGCGGGCGACTACCACGCCGCGGCACAAGGCGTGCGCGCACTGATGTTCCTGGAAAAATTCGGCGAAGAAGTCCGCTTTGCCTTCGACGCGCTCGACGCATAGGCGACTTCACCACGCGCCGCGACGGATCTACCCCGGCGGCAGGCACACAACAACAACAGGTTTCACATGGCTCTTCTGCAAATTTCCGAACCCGGCATGTCCACCGCCCCGCACCAGCATCGCCTGGCGGTCGGCATCGACCTGGGCACGACGAACTCGCTGGTCGCCACCGTGCGCTCGTCCATTCCCGAGGTGCTGAACGACGAGGACGGCCGGCCGCTGCTGCCGTCCGTCGTGCGCTATCTGCCGAACGGCCACGCCAACATCGGCTACAAGGCACTGGCGGCGCAGACCACCGATCCGAAGAACACGATCGTCTCCGTCAAGCGTTTCATGGGCCGCGGCCTGAAGGACATCGCCTACGCCGAGAACCTGCCGTATGACTTCGTCGATGCGCCCGGTATGGTGCAGCTGAAGACCGTGGCGGGCGTGAAGAGCCCGGTCGAGACGTCGGCACAGATCCTGGCCACGCTGCGCCAGCGCGCCGAGGATGCGCTGGGCGACGACCTGGTGGGCGCCGTGATTACCGTGCCCGCCTATTTCGACGATGCGCAGCGCCAGGCCACCAAGGATGCGGCCCAGCTGGCCGGCCTGAACGTGCTGCGCCTGCTGTCCGAGCCCACCGCCGCGGCCATCGCCTACGGTCTCGACAACGCCTCCGAGGGCCTGTTCGCCGTCTATGACCTGGGCGGCGGCACGTTCGACATCTCGATCCTGAAACTGTCGAAAGGCGTGTTCGAAGTGCTGGCCACCGGCGGCGATTCCGCGCTGGGCGGCGACGATTTCGACCACCGCCTGTTCTGCTGGATCCATGCGCAGGAAAAGCTGGCACCGCTGAACGAGCAGGACACCGCGGTGCTGATGGTGAAGGCGCGCGAGGCCAAGGAACTGCTGTCGACCAAGAACGAAGTGCTGGTCGATGCCAGCCTGTCGTCCGGCGAGAACGTACACCAGATCATCACTGCCGAAACGTTCAACGAGATCACCAAACACCTGGTCGGCAAGACGATCAACGCCGTCAAGAAGGCGCTGCGCGATGCCAACGTGGATGCCGACGATATCGACGGCGTGGTCATGGTGGGCGGCGCTACGCGCATGCCGCACGTGCAGCGCGCCGTGGGCGAGTTCTTCCACACGATCCCGCATGCCAACATCGATCCGGACAAGGTGGTGGCGCTGGGCGCTGCCATCCAGGCCAACCTGCTGGCCGGTAACCGCGCCGCAGGCGATGACTGGCTGCTGCTGGACGTGATTCCGCTGTCGCTCGGCATCGAGACGATGGGCGGCCTGGTGGAGAAGATCATCCCGCGCAATTCGACGATTCCGTGCGCCCGGGCGCAAGAGTTCACGACATTCAAGGATGGCCAGACCGCGCTGGCGGTGCACGTGCTGCAGGGCGAGCGCGAGCTGGTATCCGATTGCCGTTCGCTGGCGCGCTTCGAGCTGCGCGGCATTCCGCCGATGGCGGCCGGCGCGGCACGCATCCGCATCACCTACCAGGTCGATGCCGACGGCCTGCTGTCCGTCTCGGCGCGTGAATTGCGCTCCAACGTCGAGGCATCGATCACCGTCAAGCCGTCGTATGGCCTGGGCGACGACGATGTCGCGCGCATGCTGCAGGAATCGTACACGTCGGCCGACAGCGACATGAAGGCGCGCGCGCTGCGCGAAGAGCAGGTCGAGGCCGAGCGCATCCTGCTGGCGACCCAGTCGGCGCTGGATGAAGACGCGGCCTTGCTGACCGCCGAAGAACGGGTAGTGGTCGATGCGCTGATGCAAAAAACTCGCGAGATCCTGGCGCAGTCGGTCGCGGGCGCGGTCGACCACCTGGCTGTGAAAGCCGCCGTCGAGGAACTGGCGCACGGCACCGAGGAATTCGCCTCGCGCCGGATGGACCGCAGCGTGCGCAGCGCGCTGGCCGGCAAGTCGCTGGACCAGGTCGCGTAACCCAGGCACATAATCCAGCCACATCGTCCAGCCACATCGTCCAGCCACATCGTCCAGCCACATCGTCCACCGCGTCATCTACAAATATTACAGAGGTAGCAAGTGCCACAAATCGTCATCCTGCCCCATGCCAAGCTGTGCCCCGAAGGCGCCGTCATCGAGACGGAAGCGGGCAAATCCGTCTGCGACGTCCTGCTGGACAACGACATCCACATCGAGCACGCCTGCGAAAAATCGTGCGCCTGCACCACCTGCCACGTGATCGTGCGCGAGGGTTTCGATTCGCTCAACGAAGCCACCGAGACGGAAGAAGACCTGCTCGACAAGGCTTGGGGCCTGGAAGCGCAGTCGCGCCTGTCGTGCCAGTCGATCGTGGCGGACGAGGACCTGGTCATCGAAATCCCGAAATACACCATCAACCATGCCAGCGAAGGCTCGCACTGAGATGAAATGGACGGACATCACGGCGATCGCGGAAGCGCTGTATGACAAATATCCGCACCTGGACCCGACGCAGATCCGCTTCACGGACCTGCACCACTGGGTGGTGACGCTGGAAGGATTCGACGACGATCACAAGCGTGGCGGCGAGAAGATCCTGGAAGCGATCCAGCAGGCGTGGATCGATGAAGCGCAATAAGGCGGACAAGGCGCCCCTGCCAACCACGGTGACGGACATCCCGGAGGTGAAGCCGGGGCAGTCCGTCGCGCTGCTGCAGGAACTGCACATCCTCACGCGTGACGGCAAGCTGAACCAGGATAGCCGGCGCAAGCTCAAGCAGGTGTATCACCTGTACCAGTTCATCGAGCCGCTGCTGAACGACGTGGTGCAGGACAAGGGCGCCGTGTCGCTGGTCGACCATGGCGCCGGCAAGTCCTACCTCGGCTTCATCCTCTACGACCTGTTCTTCAAGGCGCTGCAAGGCGATTCGCATATCTACGGCATCGAAACGCGCGACGAGCTGGTGCAGCGCTCGCGCGAACTGGCCGCGAAGTTCGGATTTGCGGGCATGTCGTTCCTGCCGTTGTCGGTGGCCGAATCGACCACCTCGTCCGACCTGCCGGAGACCATCGACATCGTCACCGCGCTCCACGCGTGCAACACGGCAACGGACGACGCGATCGATTTCGCGTTGAAGAAACATGCAAGGCATATCGTGCTGGTGCCGTGCTGCCAGGCCGAAGTGGCCTCGGTGCTGAAGAAGAACAAGGGCCAGTCGCTCGGCAAGAGCGCGCTCACGGAAATCTGGCGCCACCCGATCCACACCCGGGAGTTCGGCAGCCAGATCACCAACGTGCTGCGCTGCCTGCAACTGGAAGCGCACGGCTACCAGGTCAACGTGACGGAACTGGTGGGCTGGGAGCATTCGATGAAGAACGAGCTGATCATCGCTACCTACAAGAACCTGCCGCGCAAGCGTCCCGCCGAGCGCTTGAAGGAAGTGCTCGATACCGTCGGGCTGCAGGAAATGGGCCATCGTTTCTATACCGGGGCGGAGGCTGCGCATGAGTGACGAGTCGATCCGCCTGTCCAAGCGGGTAATGGACGAGAAGGGCTGTTCGCGGCGCGAGGCGGAACTGTACATCGAGGGCGGCTTCGTGCTCGTCGATGGTGCCGTCGTCGAAGAGCCGGGCGCCCGCGTCGCCCCGGCACAGGCGGTATCGCTGGCGCCGGACGCCACGCTGCTCGAGATCGTGCCGGTCACGATCCTGCTGAACAAGCCGGCCGGCGCCGATGCGCTGCGCTGCCTGCTGCCGGAAGCACGCAGCGAGCACGCGGCAAAGGAGCGCTTCCTGAAACGGCACCTGCACAATCTCACGCCGGTGCTGCCGCTCGACCCGTCGGCCAGCGGCCTGTTCGTGTTTACACAGGATTACCGCGTCATCCGCAAGCTGGTGGACGAGCCGGGTTCGGTGGAGCAGGAACTGATCGTCGACGTCGACGGCACGATCGCCGACAATGGCCTCGCCCAACTGAACCAGGGCGCCACGAAAGTCAGCTGGCAGAACGAACGGCGGCTGCGCTTCGCCGTCAAGGGACCGAAACCGAGCCAGGTCGAGCGGATGTGCGGCGCCGTCGGACTCACCCCCACCGCCATCCGGCGGCTGCGGATCGGCCGACTCTCGATGGGCAGCCTGCAGGTCGGGCAATGGCGCTACCTGCTCGGCTACGAACGCTTCTAACCCGCAAAACTGGGGACGGACCCTGGTTTCAAGGCAATTTTCCTGAAAACAGGGGTCCGTCCCCAGTTTTTCGGGGTATCACTTTCGCTTCTTGCTGTTCGCCGTCGCAGTGCTCGTGTAGAACTCCGGCGGCTTGCGTGCCACCCAGTCGATGAACGTACGGATGTCCTCGTTCTCGCGCAGTTTCTCCCAGGTGTGATACGTCCGGAACAGTTCCTTCTCGGTGAAGACCGAATGGATTTTCCGGTGGCAGATCTTATGGATGGGGAACTGCGCCCGGCCCTTGAACGTCTTCGGCACGAGGTGGTGCCGGTCGATGTTGGCCGTGCCGAGCGGGCGGCCGCATAGTGGGCACAGCGGTTCGGTGAGGGAGTCGTCGTCCGGGATCATCCGGCACAGGTGAGGGCGGCAGCCGTCCCTGCAAGGTCAGGCCGTCTGCGCGGCGGCCTTCTTCGCCGGCTTCGGCAGTTGCACGAGGCGCGTGCCGGCGATGCGGTCGTGCAGGAACTGGCGCTCGCGGTCGAGCAGGGCGGTCAGCGACCACGCAGCGATGCCGATGGCGATGGCACCCAGCGCATGCCAGTGCGCGAGCCCGAACGCCCAGCTGGCGACCAGGGCCGGCAGCACCCACATCCAGGCCAGCAAGTACCGCAACGCAGCCCGCTTCGGCGGTACCGGCGCGCCATCGGGCAAGGTCAGGCGCAGGCGCCAGGTCTGCATCGCCAGCGTCTGGCCGTTGCGGCTCCATTGATGAATGAAATACGCCCCCAGCACGAGGAAAGCAAGTGCCTGGCGGCCATGCTCGACCGCGGCTGCATGGCTGGCATCGACAACGAATTCAAATACCAGGAAAGGCAGGAACAGGGCGGCGAATGCCAGCAGCAGCTCATACACCATCGACACGAGGCGGCGCCTGATCGAAGGTGTCGATACAGCCGCGTTATTTGGCTGCATGGGGTGCGGCGGATGACGCGGCGGGAGCTGGCGCGGCTGCCGGAGCGGCGGCGGCCGGGGTTGCCGGCAATGCTGGAGCGGGCACCGGCACCGGCACTGGCACTGGCACTGGCACTGGCGCCGGCGCTGGTGCCGGTGGATTCTGCTGCAACATGACGGCCGGCGTGGCGGCGCCCTCGAGCGGATACACGAGTTCCTGCACCGGCTGGGGCGGCGGTGGGGGCGGCGGCGCCACGGGCACAGGGGGCGGTGTCGCGGCAATCACGGGCGGGGGAGCGGCCGGCCCATGCGGCTTGGCCGGCTGCGGGGTTTTTGCCAGGCTCTGTGCCGGCGTGGGCGGCTTCGCCACCTGCTGTTTCTTCGTGGTGCCGGCCTTGGCCAGCTTGCGTTTTTCTTCGTCCGACAGCTGCTGGTATTCTTCCCACTGGGCCGCTTTCTTGCCGCCGACGGCGCGCTGCGCACGCGCATAATTCTCGCGTACGGCCTTGCGTTCTTCGGGGGACATTTCGGTCCAGGCGCGCATGCGTTCAAGCATGCGTTTTTTCTCCGCGGGTTTCATCGTCGCGTAGCGGCTGGCGATATCCAGCCACTTTTGCTTGCGCACGGGGCCCAGGTCGTCCCAGCCCGCCTTGAGCGGGCCAAGCGCTTCTTTCTGCGCGGGCGTGAGATCCTGCCAGCGCAATTCATTGACGGAAGGGGACAGCAGTGCCGATGCGGAGGCCGCGGGTGATGGCGCAGCGTCCGGACGGCCATGGCGCAAGACGGCAACACCGGCGGCGATCGCGACGATCAGCGCTGCGGCACCACCGAACATCCATGCGCGGCCGTTCTTTTGCGCCATCCTACGCGCCATCCCTAACGCCCGCGGGTTTCAAGATAGGCGTTGAAACCGTTATCCAGGTAGGCCTGCAGCGGCAATTCGTCCGTCAGCAAAGCCGCATCCAGTTCGGCCAGTTCGGCGATCGACTGCTGCTGCTCGTACTGGTAGACACCGACCATGCCGCCCATGACGAGCAGAAGCGGCAAGACCACGGAGACGCGGCCGATCCAGCCGAACGGTGCCGAGAAGAAGCCATTGCCGCCGGCGGTGGCGGCCACCGTCGCGGTACGGGTCACGCGCACTTCCACGTGTGGCTTCTTGCGGGCCAGGGCGGCCTGGCGGGCGGCGGCAAGGCGGTCGGTAGTCGAGGCCGGCAAATCGTCCAGCTTCTCGTTGAGCGCATGGCGCACGCGGTAAGCGAAATTGATTTCTTCGGTATTCATAGTTTGATTCCCTTGGCTTTGAGTGCTTCGGCGAGAGTGTGATTTGCTCTTGAGCAATGTGTTTTCACGCTCCCTTCGGAACATCCCATCGCTGCGGCCGTCTCTGCTACATCCATATCCTGCCAGTAACGCATAAGGAACGCTTCGCGTTGACGCGTCGGGAGCTTTTGCACTTCATCTTCAATGAGTTGCAGAACCTGCATGCGTTCGACCTGGTCAGCGCTCGATTCGGCGGCCTGGGTGCCCTGTTCGGCCTCGTAGGATTCGAGTATATCAAAATCCTCATGTTCCTCCTGGGAATTCCCCAGTCCGGAAAACAGGCTGACCCAGGTATTTCGCACCTTTTCGCGGCGAAAGTAATCGAGGATGGTGGTTTGCAGGATCCGCTGGAACAGCAGCGGCAGTTCGGCGGCCGGCTTGTCGCCGTATTTTTCCGCCAGCTTGATCATTGCATCCTGGACGATATCCAGTGCCGCCTCATCCTTGCGCACTGCATAGACCGCCTGCTTGAAGGCACGTCGTTCGACGTTTTCCAGAAAGTCTGAAAGTTCTTTATCTGTTGCCATCAGGAGGGGAGTGCGTGCCGTTGAGGTCTTCTGAGTTGTGCATCCTAGCAAATATCACGTTATTCCGCATTTTTTTGGCGCTTTTCGCCACGCTTATCCATTTTGCATGCACCGAACAGGAGCATAAGGTCGAAAAATCATAATATTCCTTGACCAGCGATGGTGCAACGCAGTAACGTATGGAACGCTTCGCACACCACGAGGCTCCCAGATCGCGCGCCGCTGCACACAAGGCCGCCGTGCCCGATCCGCTTTCATATGTCAGCAGTTTGCTCCAGCCCGTGCCAAAAGCGCGAGAGGTCGGCCGAACAGCTGCAGAAACTCCAGCGGAAATAATTGCGTTACAGCGTCCGTCTCGCACCCCACTACGGTTGGGGGAACAGCCGGCGTGACCGCAAATGCAAGTACGCTCGAGGGAGCTGTGGCGATAGGCTAACTTCGACAGGCAAGAGCATCCGTTCAATCTCCTATGGACCTTGAAAGGAATGTTTCATGAACACCGAAGCAGCCATCACTGGCGCCGAGATACTCGTGCGCTGCCTGGCCGAAGAGGGCGTCGAACACGTCTTCGGCTATCCGGGAGGAGCAGTCCTCTACATCTACGACGCCATCTTCAAGCAGGACAAATTCCAGCATATCCTGGTTCGCCATGAGCAGGCTGCCATCCATGCGGCGGACGCGTATTCGCGCAGCTCGCAGAAGGTCGGCGTTGCCCTCGTCACGTCCGGTCCGGGCGTCACCAATGCGGTGACCGGCCTGTCGACCGCGTACATGGATTCCGTGCCGATGGTCGTCATTTCCGGCCAGGTGCCGAGCCATGCGATCGGCCAGGATGCATTCCAGGAATGCGACACGGTCGGCATTACGCGTCCCGTCGTCAAGCACAATTTCCTCGTCAAGGATGTGAAGGACCTGGCCGAAACGGTCAAGAAAGCCTTCTATATCGCCCGCACCGGCCGTCCCGGCCCTGTGCTGGTCGACATCCCGAAGGACATCTCGATGCACAAGCACGTGTTCTCCTATCCGAAGGAGATCGAGATGCGCTCGTACCGGCCGGTCGACAAGGGCCACTCCGGCCAGATCCGCAAGGCGGTGCAACTGCTGCTGGCGGCCGAACGCCCGATGATCTACACGGGCGGCGGCGTGATCCTGGCCAATGCGGCGAACGAATTGAACAAGCTCGTCGAACGCCTCGGCTTCCCCGTCACGAACACGCTGATGGGCCTGGGCGGCTCGCGTTCGTCGAGTGACCAGTGGGTGGGCATGCCCGGCATGCACGGCACCTACGAAGCGAACATGGCGATGCAGAATTGCGATGTGCTGATCGCCATCGGCGCACGCTTCGACGACCGCGTGATCGGCAACCCGAAGCACTTCGCCTCGAACCCGCGCAAGATCATCCACGTGGACATCGATCCGTCGTCGATCTCCAAGCGCGTGAAGGTGGACATTCCCATCGTCGGCAACGTCAAGGACGTGCTGATCGAATTCCTGGCGCAGCTCGACGCAGCCGACCACAAGCCGAATCCGGCCCAGCTGTCGAAGTGGTGGAACCAGATCACTGAATGGCGCAACCGCCAGTGCCTGCGGTACCCGACGTCGGACACGATCATCAAGCCGCAATCGGTCGTCGAGAAAGTCTACGAGATCACCCGTGGCGACGCGTTCATCACGTCGGACGTCGGCCAGCACCAGATGTGGGCCGCGCAGTACTACAAGTTCGACAAGCCGCGCCGCTGGATCAATTCCGGCGGCCTGGGCACGATGGGTGTCGGCCTGCCGTACGCCATGGGCGTGCAGATGGCGAACCCGGATGCCACGGTCGCCTGCATCACCGGCGAAGGCTCGATCCAGATGAACATCCAGGAACTGGCCACGTGCAAGCAGTATCACCTGACGCCGAAGATCATCCTGCTGAACAACCGCTTCCTTGGCATGGTGCGCCAGTGGCAGGAACTCGACTACGGTTCGCGCTATTCCGAGTCGTACATGGACTCGCTGCCGGACTTTGAAAAGCTGGCCGAGGCCTATGGCCACGTCGGCATGCGTATCGAGAAGCCGGGCGACGTCGACGGCGCGCTGCGCGAAGCGTTCGGCATGAAGGACCGCCTGGTGTTCATGAACTTCATCACCGACCAGAGCGAAAACGTGTGGCCGATGGTCCAGGCGGGCAAGGGCCTGTCCGAAATGCTGCTCGGTTCGGAGGACCTCTGATATGCGACACATCATTTCTGTTTTGCTGGAAAACGAGGCGGGCGCGCTGTCCCGCGTCGTCGGCCTGTTCTCGGCGCGCGGCTACAACATCGAGACGCTGACCGTGGCGCCGACCGAAGATTCCACGCTGTCGCGGATGACGATCGTCACCAGCGGCTCGGATGACATCATCGAGCAGATCACCAAGCACCTGAACCGGCTGATCGAGGTGGTCAAGGTGGTCGACCTGACCGAAGGCCAGCACATCGAGCGCGAGCTCATGCTGATCAAGGTGAGGGCGGTGGGCAAGGAGCGCGAGGAAATGAAGCGCACCGCCGACATCTTCCGCGGCCGCATCATCGACGTGACCGAGAAGACCTACACGATCGAACTGACCGGCGCGAAGAGCAAGCTCGACGCCTTCATCGACGCGATCGACCGCACCTCGATCCTGGAAACCGTCCGCACGGGCGGCTCCGGCATCGGCCGCGGCGAACGCATCCTGAAGCTCTGAGTCGAACCCCGCTCCGATCTTCGCCCAGCTGTAAATTATCTATACGATTCACACAAAATACTTAGGAATGACCATGAAAGTTTTCTACGACAAAGACGCTGACCTCTCCCTGATCAAGGGCAAAAACGTTGCCATCATCGGCTACGGCTCGCAGGGTCACGCGCACGCACAGAACCTGACCGAATCCGGCGTGAACGTCACCGTCGGCCTGCGCAAGGGTGGCGCGTCGTGGCAGAAGGTCGAAGCGGCCGGCATCAAGGTTGCCGAAGTCAACGACGCAGTGAAGGCGGCCGATGTCGTCATGATCCTGCTGCCGGACGAGAACATCGCCCAGGTCTACAACGAAAACGTGGCACCGAACATCAAGCAGGGCGCCGTGCTGGCCTTTGCCCACGGCTTCAACGTGCACTACGGCCAGGTCGTGCCGCGTGAAGACCTCGACGTGATCATGGTCGCACCGAAGGCCCCGGGCCACACCGTGCGCAACACGTACAAGCAGGGTGGCGGCGTGCCGCACCTGATCGCCGTGTACCAGGACAAGTCCGGCACCGCCCGCGACATCGCCCTGTCGTACGCATCCGCCAACGGCGGCGGCAAGGCCGGCATCATCGAAACCAACTTCCGCGAAGAGACCGAGACCGACCTGTTCGGTGAACAGGCCGTGCTGTGCGGCGGTACCGTGGAACTGATCAAGGCCGGCTTCGAAACGCTGGTGGAAGCGGGCTACGCGCCGGAAATGGCGTACTTCGAGTGCCTGCACGAACTGAAACTGATCGTCGACCTGATCTACGAAGGCGGCATCGCCAACATGAACTACTCGATCTCGAACAACGCCGAATACGGCGAGTACGTGACCGGCCCGCGCGTCGTCACCGCCGAGACCAAGGAAGCCATGCGCCAGTGCCTGAAGGACATCCAGACCGGCGAATACGCCAAGTCCTTCATCCTGGAAAATAAGGCCGGCGCACCGACGCTGATCTCGCGCCGCCGCCTGACGGCCGAGCACCAGATCGAAGAAGTGGGTGCGAAACTGCGCGCGATGATGCCGTGGATCGCCGCCAACAAGATGGTCGACAAGTCCAAGAACTAAGCGGCTTTCGCCTCACGAAAAACGGCCCTGACGGGCCGTTTTTTTTTGCCCGTCAGGCTGCTCTCCGCTGCCGTTCCAGCGCCGCCAGCAGTGCATCGATATAGGTGCGGCTGGCGCGCAGCGGCGTGCCGTCGCGCAGCCGCAACAGGGCGTCGCGGTTGCCCAGCGTGCGCAGTTCGGCCACGCGGTCCAGGCGCACGATGGCCGAGCGGTGCACCCGGACGAACGCCGCCGGGTCGAGCGATTCGGTCAGCCTGTGCAGCGGCGTGCGCACCAGGTATTCGCGGCCAGCCGCGTGCAGCGTGGCGTAATCGCCCGCCGCGTCGATCCAGTCCACGTCGCCGGCATCGACGAACACCAGGCGGCTGCCGTAGCGCACGGTGAAACGCGACAGGTAGCCGGCATGCCGCTCGGTGCTGACCGGCGCGTGTTGCCGGAAGCGCCAGGCCTGCCGGGCCCGGATTACCGCTTCCGCAAAGCGCTCATCTTCCACGGGCTTCAACAGGTAATCGACGACGTCCAGTGCGAACGCCTGCACGGCGAACTGCTCGTATGCCGTCAGCAGAACGGCCAGCGGCCGCTCCGCCGGCGGCAGCGCGGCCAGCACGTCCAGCCCGTTCAGGCCGGGCATGTCCACGTCGAGGAACACCAGGTCGGGCCGCGCGTCGCGGATGCCGGCCAGCGCGGCGGGCCCGTCGCCGTATTCCGCCACGACGCCGATATCCGGGCATTGCCGCAGCCGGGCCAGTACGCCGGCACGTGCCAGCGGTTCGTCATCGATGACAAGCGCGCGCATCATGCCGCGCGGACCCAGGATGCGCCGGCGCCGGCCTCGCGCCGCAGCGGCAGTTCGATCGCCACTTCGAACCGGCTGCCGGCAAGGTGACGGGCCGTGAAACGGTACGTGCCGCCGTACAGCTTGCGCAGCCGCTCGGCCACGTTGCGCATGCCCACGCCCAGCGAATCGCCCTCGGCACCCGCGACGCGCGCATCGTTGACGACCACGATGTGCAGCATGCCGTCGCCCGCGGCGATCGTCAGCGCCAGTGCGCCGCCGGCGGGATCGGGCGCGATGCCGTGCCGCACGGCGTTCTCGACCAGCGGCTGCAGCAGCAGGCACGGCACCTGCGCATCGAGCAGTCCGGGGCCGATGTCGATGCCGATGCGCAGCCGGTCGCCCAGCCGGGCCTTCTCGATCTCCAGGTAGTTTTCGGTCAGCGCGAGCTCGTCGGCCAGCGAGTGCTCATGCGCGTGCTCATGCGCGTGCTCATGTGCGTGATTCGTGGCCAGCGTGGCCCGCAGCAGGTCCGCCAGCTGGGCGATCATGCGGTTGGCATCGCGGTCGCGGCCCGTGGCCACCAGCGCGGAAACGGCATTGAGCGTATTGAACAGGAAGTGCGGCTGCAACTGGTAGCGCAGCGCGCGCAATTCGGCATCGCGCGCCAGCAGCAGGGCCTCGGCCGCGCGCGAGCGCTCGGCGCCCAGCGCGCTGTTGTAGGCCACCACTGCATGGGTGGTGCAGAATGCGATCAGAGGCAGCCAGCAACCGTCCAGGCCCGCGAAGAGCATGTCCCAGCGGTAGCTCTCGCGCAAGCCGAGGCGGATGCCCACCGTCTGTCCCAGGGCGCTGTTCGCGACCGACATCGCGTAGGTGGCCGCCAGCAGTGCCAGCGCCACGACCCACCAGTGCAGGCCGCGCCGCCACAGCTGGCGCTGCAGCCACGCGGTGGGCGCGATCCACGCCAGGTAGGTGCACAGGTACAGCGTGCGGAAGATCAGAGGGCGTTCGTGGCCGAAGTCCGGCACGGCCATGATCGCGATGCACGCGGAGATCGGCAGCGCCGCCAGCAAGGCGTGATGAAAGGGGGGATCGGCCAGGCGGGCCGTGTCGAACGAGCGCGGGGACATCGAGCGATTGTAGCCGCAATTCCGGCAATATCAGCCGAGTGAAAATACCATCGAACTGATCTTCCAGCCGCCTTCCGTTTTCACCATATGCCAGGATTCGGCGCCCTTGTTCGTGACCTTGCCGTTTTCGACGAAATCGAAATCGAAGTACACCGTGCCGATGCTGCCGTTGCTGTGGATGCGCACATTGTGGAAGCGTTCTTCGACGGGTACCTTGCTGTTGCCGATCGATTCGGCGAACTGCCGGTAGGAGGATGGCCGCACGCGCGGCTGGCCCGGTTTCAGCCTGGCCGGATCGCTGGCCACCATCAGCCAGCTGTTATCGGCCGGCAGGAACATCGCTTCCAGCGCCGCGCGGTCTTTCGCGATGATCGCGGCCTGGAAGGCCTTGACGATGATATCGATCTCCGCCACGGCGACTGCATCGTCGCCGGCCGGTTCCGCGTGGGCGGCCGGGACGAACACGGGCAGCAGCATGGAAGACAGCAGCAGGGTGGTTGCCAGCAGCTTTTTCATCGGGGTTCTCCGGTCATGGCGATCCACGCAATGTAAGACGGCGGCCAGGCCGAGGGAAACCTTTTGCGGCGAACCGTTCGTTGCGCGCGACGAAGCGTGCACGACGTTGTGTTGCTTGCTCGGATAGAATCGATGTTGCTGTTTCGTTATTGCTGCTTCATGATCGCCATTCGCCCTCACCCATGCCTATCAGAACCCGCCTGCTGCTGCTGATCCTGTCGATCCTGTTCCCCGCCGTGGTGGTGGCATCGGTGGCGGTATGGTACGTGTACCAGGAACAGCGCAAGGCCGAGGTGGCCGGTACGCGCGAGGCGGTGCGCGCACTGTCGCTGCTGGCCGACCGCGAACTGCTGGCGATGGAAGCCGTCCTGCGCACGCTGGCCGCGTCGCCGGTACTGCGGCATGGGGACCTGCGGACATTCCGCGAGCAGGCTCGCCTCGTGGCACCGCCCAGCCATTCAACGGTCGTATTGATGGACCTGGAGGGGCGCCAGCTGCTCAACACGCGCCACCCTTTCGGCGGGCCGCCGGCGCAAGGCAGATCGAATCTGATGGCGCTGCGGCGCGCGCAAGGGCCGCAAGGTACCGTGGTTTCCGACCTGTTCATCGCGCCGGTCGGCAAGCGTCCGGATATCGCGGTGCAGATCCCTGTGCGGGTCGACGGCCAGTTGCGTCATTACCTGGCGATGGGCATGGCGGCGGAACGGCTGGTGCCGCTGCTGGTCCAGCAAGGGCTGCCGCCGCAGTGGACCGCGTCGCTGGCGGACCGCCAGGGCCGCGTGATCGCGCGCAGCCGCGATGCCCACAAGTACATCGGCATGCACGTGCGCCCTGCGCTGCGCGCGCGCATCCTGGCCGGCGAACGGGCCGGCGTGCACCAGGGTGTCACGCTGTCCGGCACCGATACCATGGCGTTCTTCAGCCGCGCCCCGCTGTCCGGCTGGACCGTGATCCTCAGCGTGCCGCTCGACGAGATACGCCGGCCGGCGATCTACGCGGCCACCGGCTTTGCCGCGATGATCGTGCTGATGCTGGCACTGTCGATCGCCGGCGCGCACTGGTATGCCCGGCGCACCGCGGCGCCCATCGAGCGTTTGCGGCGCAGTGCCGAGGCGCTGGGTGCCGGCGAACCCGTGGCGGCACTGGTCTCCGGAATGGCCGAGGCGGACGCCGTCAGCCGGGCGCTGGCCGATGCCGGCGCCCGGATCCGCGACAACGAAGCGGAGCTGGAGCGCAAGGTGGCCGAGGCGGTGGCCGCGGCCGAGCGCGCCCAGCGCGCGCTGCTGCAGGGCCAGAAACTGGAGGCGCTGGGCCGGCTCACGGCCGGCATCGCCCACGATTTCAACAACGTGCTGCAAACCCTGTCCGGCGCCCTGCAGCTGATTCCGCTGACGCAGGACCGCGCGCGGGTCCAGGCGCTGGCCGATACCTGCCAGCGCGCCATCGCGCGCGCCACCACGCTGACCGGCCAGATGCGCTCGTTCGGCACCGTGCAGGACGCGCGGCTGGCCACCGTCGACCCGGCATCGGCCGTGCGCAATGTATTGCCGATGTTGAAGAATGCGCTGCCGGACAACGTGGAACTGGTGCTCGACCTGCAGGAGTCGCCGGAACGCCCGTGGCCCGTCACCATCGATCCGCTGCAGATGGAGCTGGCCTTGCTGAACCTCGTCATCAACGCGCGCGATGCGATGCCGGGGGGCGGCAAGGTAGGCGTCGCGCTGCGCAACGAGGCATTGGCGGATGCGGTACAGGGGCAGGCAGCGGGCCTGGCGCCGGGCGACTACCTGCGCCTGTCGGTGACCGATACCGGCACCGGCATGAGCCAGGATACGCTGGCGCACGCGCTGGAACCGTTCTACACGACGAAGGGAGTGGACAAGGGCACCGGTCTCGGCCTGCCGCAGGCGTATGGTTTCGCCATCCAGTCGAACGGCAAGCTGGTGTTGGACAGCTCCCCCGGCGCCGGAACCACGGTGACGATCTGGCTGCCGCGCGCCGCCGGCGCGGCAGACTCCGCCGGCGATGACGCCAGGCCTGCGCCGCCCGCGCTGCAAGCGGCCGACGGGCTGGTGCTGTTCGTCGAGGACGACCCGCTGGTACGCGAAACGATGCTGGCCGCCCTGGTCACGGCCGGCTTCGAGGTGCACGCCGCGGCCAGCGGCGACGAAGCGCTTGCCGTGCTGGAGTCCGGTGCGCCGGTGCGCCAGGTATTTTCAGATATCGTGATGCCCGGCGCGATCGGCGGCGTCGAACTGGCGCGCATCGTGCTGACGCGCTATCCGCATGTGCGGATCGTGCTGGCCACCGGCTATACGGACAGCCGGGTCAACCTGCCCGGCGTGCGGCTGCTGGCCAAGCCTTACGATATCGCGGAGCTTTACCAGGCGTTGGGCTGACCGGTATTACCGCTTGCGCAGGATCTCCGTCAGCACGCGCCCCTCGGCGCCCGCCGGGGCCCGCACCTGCAGCAGCGCGGCCAGCGTCGGCGCGATGTCGACCACCTCGGCATACTGCGTGTAATTGCCCGGCGCGATCCAGCGCTTGCCCATCATGACCAGGGGCACGCTGGTGTCGTAGCGGTACGGCGTGCCATGCGTGGCACCGCTGGTGCCCGAACCGAATGCCCAGTAGGCGCGCGGTACCACGACCAGGTCGCCGGACTCATGGCGGTGCCAGCCGCGGCGCATCAGCAAGTCCTGGCGGGTGCCGCTGGCGCCGCTTTCCTCGAAGCGCGTGCGGGTGTAGACGTCGGCGACGCCGGCCTGCGCCAGCAGCCATTTGCTGGCGGCGGATTCGATGTCCGCGCGCTTCAGGCCTGCCTTGTCGATGGCGTTGCCGTCGAAATAAATGTTCGGCAGCACGGCATTGGCGATCGGCTTCACGCCGCCGAAGGCGGCGGCCAGGTGCTGGTCCAGTCCGGCCAGCAGCTTCTTGCCGTCGATGCGGCCGGCATCGATGCGCTGGCGCTGCGAGAACTCGGCGCTGTTGGCAAAGCCGTGGTCGGCCGTCAGCACGATCATCCACTCGTCCGCCCCCACGCGCTTGTCGAGGTAGGAGAAGAAACCGGCCAGCATCCGGTCCAGCCGCTGCAGGTGGTCGTGCGACATCTTGCTTTCCGGGCCGTGGCGATGGTTTACGTAGTCGTGGCCGGAAAGGCTCACGCCCAGCAGGTCCGGCACGCCGGCCGGGTTGGCGCCCAGCGCTTCGCCGTCGATGGCTGCGCGGGCGAAGTCCAGCGTCAGCTCGTCGACGGCGGGGCCTTCCTTCAGGCGCTTGTAATAGCCGGCATCCGGCTGGCCGCTCTCGCTGTAGTACGGGAAGTCGAACAGCGGACCTTCCGCGTCGCCGGCATAGGCGCTGTCGGCCAGCAGCGGGCGCCACTTCTGGCCGTAGTAGCGGTCCTGCGGCTTGCCGGACAGGTAGCGCTGCACCCATTGCGGATGCTGCTGCATGTACCAGGTGCTGCTGGCGAAATTGCCGCTGCGCTCCATGTACATGTATGCCGTGCCGCCCTTGCCGGCCAACAGGATCGCGCCGCGGTCCTTGCCGGAAACGGCGATCACCCTGGCGCGGTTTCCGGTCGCGTAGCGAAGCTGGTCGCCCAGCGTATCGACGCGCAGCCTTGCCGGCGACGTGCCGTCGTCCGGCGCGGTTTCCTCGCCGATGTACTGGTGATTGCGGTCCTCGGTGCAGTAGACCTGCTTGCCGGTGGCGCGGTCGACCCAGTGATTGGCGACGATGCCGTGCTGGTTCGGGTAGGCACCCGACAGGATGGCGGCATGGCCGACCGCCGTGACGGTCGTGCCGTGTGCCTGGTGCGCGTCGGTAAACCAGGCGCCGCCGTCGAGCAGGCGCCGGAAACCACCGTTGCCGAACTGGTCGCGATAGCGCACCAGTTGTTCCTGCGGCAGGCCGTCGACGGCCATGACGACGACGAGTTTCGGGGCGGGATTCGGTTTCGCGGGTGCGGCCGCGGCAAGGCTGGACAGCGCCAGGGTCAGCGGCAAGGCCAGCGGCAGGAAGATCGTTGTTTTCATGTTCAAAAAGTAAAACGGTCAGTCTTCCATGATGACAGATCCCCGTGTCGCCGCAATGACATGATTGTTACAATCGTTCACCAACTGTTCCCGGCCGTGCCTGGCGGATCGGTTAAAGTGCGCTGACCATTTCAACCGAGGAGAAGCGCATGACCCTGATGAAAACCGTGGCCCCCGCCGCACTCGTAGTGACGCTTTTGCTTGGCTCGGCGCATGCCGGCGCCCAGGCGCCCGCGCAGGCCGGGGCGCAGGCGGGCGGCACCACCGTCATCATTCCCGCCTATGGCGAGGTAAAGGCGCCGAACGACCAGGCCACCGCCGTGCTGGCGATCGAGGAGCAGGACAAGGACAAGGCCGCCGCCGCTTCGCGCGTCAACCAGAAGATGAAGCAGGGCCTCGAGATCCTGAAGCGCGCCGACCCGCAGGCCAGCCTGAAGACGATGAACTACTACACGTACCCGGTGTATCCGGAAGACCGCCCGGTGCAGCCGATGGCGGCCAGCAAGCCGCGCGTGCCGACCGCCTGGCGCGTCGGGCATTACGTGGAAGTGAAGACCACCAACCTGGCCGGCCTGCCGAAGACCGTGGCCGCGGCGCAGAAAATACTGACGCTGAACGCCATCAACTTCGGACTCACGCCGGAGGCGACGAAGAAGCTGGACGACCAGCGCATTGCCGCTACCTACAAGAACCTGAACGAACGCATCGCCTCGGTGGCCTCGGCGATGGGCCGGCCGGTGGCCGATGCAGTGCTCGATACCGTGGACTTCGAAGGCTCCGGCAACTACGCCGGCAATGAGGCGGCCCCCGCACCGATGATGATGGCCATGCGCAAGAGCATGGATACCGCCGAGGTGGCCGAGCCGTCGTTCGAGCCGGGCGAAACCACGTTGCAGATGCGCCTGGTGGGCAAGGTGCGCTTCCGCTGAGCAGGATGGGCGCCGCGCACATTCCGCACATTCGGCGTGTACCGGACATCCCGCACGCCAGCCACCTGACCCGAGTGCTCCGCTATCTGCGTGCTCCTCTATAATAGGGTTCACCCGGCCGGGCTTTCCCCGGCCGGAACAGAACAATAGCGCAGCGCTCACGCAGCAATAACGCACCAGGTACTCAATGGCTAAATTCCCCCGCCGCCGGCCCAAGCCCGGCGCCGCTCCCAATGGCAAGCCGCCGCGCCGCAGCGCGTTCAGCAGGTTCGCCCGCAAATACAACGAACGCGGCGAGCTCCGGCCGCGCCGCGGCATCTACCTGCTGCCGAACGCGTTCACGACCGGGGCGCTGTTCTGCGGCTTCTACGCGATCGTGATGGCGATGAACCAGCGCTTCGAGCACGCGGCCTGGGCCATCTTCGTGGCGATGCTGCTCGACGGGCTCGATGGCCGCGTGGCCCGCCTTACCAACACGCAGAGCGAATTCGGCGCCCAGTACGACAGTCTGTCCGACATGGTGTCGTTCGGCGCAGCGCCCGCACTCGTCATTTACGAATGGTCGCTGCGCGGCCTGGGCAAGCTGGGCTGGATCGCCGCGTTCGTCTATTGCGCGGGCGCAGCGCTGCGCCTTGCCCGCTTCAACACCAACATCACCGTCGTCGACAAGCGCTACTTCCAGGGCATGCCGAGCCCGTCGGCGGCGGCGCTGATCGCCGGCTTCGTGCTGGTGATGGTCGACATGGGCGAGCACGGCGTGTACTACCCGTGGGCGTCGTGGGCGCTGGCGCTGTTCGCCGGCCTGACGATGGTCACCAATGTGCCGTACTACAGTTTCAAGGACGTCAACTTCAGGAAATCGGTACCGTTCATCACCGTCTTCCTGATCGCGCTGGCATTCACGCTGGTGTCGCTCGATCCGCCGAAGGTGATGTTCCTGCTGTTCGTGCTGTACGGGCTGTCCGGCTATGTGGTGTTTGCCGTGCGGCTGGCGAAAGGCAAGCCGGTGTCGATCGTGCAGGTCGACGAGGAACCCGAGGAAAGCGACCGCCGCTGACTCCCTGGTCGGCGGCCAATCGAGGAGCAATTCATGAGCAACCGCCTGATCATTTTCGATACCACGCTGCGCGACGGCGAGCAATCGCCCGGCGCGTCGATGACCAAGGAAGAAAAGATCCGCATCGCGCGCCAGCTGGAAAAGCTGCGCGTGGATGTGATCGAAGCCGGCTTCGCTGCCGCCTCTCCCGGCGACTTCGACGCCATCCGCGCCATCGCCGCCACCATCAAGGATTCCACGGTCTGCTCGCTGTCGCGCGCCAACGACCGCGACATCTCCCGCGCCGCCGAGGCGCTCGAGCCGGCCGCCAGGAAGCGCATCCACACCTTCATCGCCACGTCGCCGCTGCACATGAAGATGAAGCTGCGCATGGAGCCCGAACAGGTGCTGGAGCAGGCCACGCAGGCCATCCGCTTTGCCCGCCGCTTCACCGATGACATCGAGTTTTCGCCTGAGGACGGCAGCCGCTCCGAGGAAGATTTCCTGTGCCGCGTGCTGGAAACCGTGATCGCCGAAGGCGCCACGACGATCAATTTTCCGGATACCGTCGGCTATGCGGTGCCCGAGCTGTTCGGCGAGACGATCCGCCGGCTGCGCGAACGCATCCCCAATTCCGACAAGGCCGTCTGGTCGGTGCATTGCCACAACGACCTTGGCCTGGCGGTGGCCAATTCGCTGGCTGGCGTGATGATCGGCGGCGCGCGCCAGATCGAATGCACGATCAACGGCCTGGGCGAACGGGCCGGCAATACCGCGCTGGAAGAAGTGGTGATGGCGCTGCGCACGCGCGGCGGCTACTACAACCTGGAATGCGGCATCGATGCCACGCAGATCGTGGCGGCGTCGAAGATGGTGTCGCAGATTACCGGCTTCGCCGTGCAGCCGAACAAGGCAGTGGTCGGCGCCAACGCGTTCGCGCACGCCTCGGGCATCCACCAGGACGGCATCCTGAAGGCGCGCGAAACCTACGAGATCATGCGCGCCGAGGACGTGGGCTGGACCGCCAACAGGATCGTGCTCGGCAAGCTGTCCGGCCGCAACGCCTTCAAGGCGCGGCTGCAGGAACTGGGCATCGAGCTCGATTCGGAAGGCGACGTCAATGCCGCCTTTGCCCGCTTCAAGGACCTGGCCGACCGCAAGGCCGAGATCTTCGACGAAGACATCATGGCGCTGGTCTCCACCGAGGAGCGGGAGGAGGGCGAGCACTACCGGTTGGTATCGCTGGCGCAGCGCAGCGAAACGGGGGAGTTGCCGCACGCGCGCGTGGTGTTCGCGATGGGCGAGCGGGAAGTGCTGTGCGAAGGCAGCGGCGACGGGCCGGTGGATGCGATCGTCAACGCCATCGAGAGCCAAGCGAAGAGCGGCGCGGAACTGGTGCTGTTCTCGATCGCCGCGATCAGCCCCAGCTCGCAGTCGCAGGGCGAGGTCACGATGCGCCTGTCGCAAGCGGGGCGCATCGTCAACGGCGTGGGCGCCGATCCGGACATCGTGGTCGCCTCCGCCAAGGCCTACTTGGCCGCGCTGAACAAGCTGCACGCGAAGGAGCGGGTCAATCCGCAGACGGCGCAGGAAACGGGAATCCAGTAATTCCGCCGCAAAAATATTGCCCGAAAAATGGGGGCGTACCCCAGTTTCCGGGCAATTAATTGCTTAGAAAAAACCTTCTTTCGCCTCCCGCATCGGATCCGGCCCGGCCATCATCTCGCGCACCTTGCCATCCCGGCTGAAATGGATGTGCATCATCGCATCCCACACACCCGACTGCTTGTAGCGGTAGCTCCACACTTCCAGGTCGCGCCGCGACAGGTACATCGTCTCGGCCGGATGGCCGAACGTGTGCAGGATCGAGGTCTTGTCATCCGTGCCCAGCTTCACGCCGGCGAATTTCTCGTCAGTGAGCACCTGCTCGTACGAGCGCAGCCGGCCGTCGGCGCCATAGCGCGCCATGTAGGTGAACTGGCCGAACGCGCCGGCGCCGTACTCATGGATCGTTTCGCCGCCGCTGGCAAAGCGGGCGCTGGGCGTGCCGAGGCGGGATTCGACCGCCGCCATCGGCTCGCCCGGCTGCGGCGGCGGGCCCAGGGCGCAGCCGCACAGCAGGACGGCAAGTGCCCCGGCCATTGCTGGAATGATCACTTTTTTCATGTTCGGCTCCCGGCTTGTTGAACGATTGTAGTCAGAAGTTGGTACACCCCGCGCGAATTCCGTTATACTTGCGGGCCTGTCCGAACGGGCAGGCTTTATTTGTTCAACGTAATCACGATGCGCAGGGTCCCGTTACTCCGTGCATCGCATGTGAAAGGTTCATCATGACTGTAGAAAACATCAACAAGTCCGCGATCATCGCCGACAACGCACGTGGCCAGAACGATACCGGCTCCCCTGAAGTGCAGGTTGCACTGCTGACCGCTCGCATCAACGAGCTGAACGGCCACTTCAAGGAACACAGCAAGGATCACCACTCCCGCCGTGGCCTGATCAAGATGGTCAACCGCCGCAAGAGCCTGCTGTCCTACCTGAAGAACAAGGACGCAACCCGCTACCGCGACCTGATCTCGAAGCTCGGCCTGCGTAAGTAATTTTTGCATTCCCGGTTTCAAAAGATGCCTGCGCCAGTTCGCTGACGCGGGCATTTTGTCATTTGTAGTGTTAAAAAATTGCCAACTGGAATTCACGATTGGTGAAGTAGTACGAAACGCGTAAGACAAAGCACGATAGTACGGAAAGCAGTACGGCGGCCGGTGCGGCCGCCCGCGGTGAGGTGAACGACAGCCCCTGAAAATCTGTCGGCAAATAGAAAGGGATTACCCATGTTTAACAAAGTTACGAAAACCTTCCAGTACGGCCAACATACCGTGACCCTGGAAACCGGCGAGATCGCTCGCCAGGCATCCGGTGCGGTCATGGTGTCGGTGGACGACACCGTCGTGCTGGCGACCGTGGTGGCGCGCAAGGATGCCAAGCCCGGCCAGGATTTCTTCCCGCTGACGGTCGACTACATCGAGAAGACCTATGCAGCCGGCAAGATCCCGGGCGGCTTCTTCAAGCGCGAAGGCCGTCCGTCGGAGAAGGAGACGCTGACGTCCCGCCTGATCGACCGCCCGATCCGCCCGCTGTTCCCGGAAGGTTACATGAACGAGGTGCAGGTCATCATCCACGTTCTGTCGGTCAATCCCGAAATCGACCCTGACATCGCCTCGATGATCGGTGCCTCCGCCGCCCTGTGCGTGGCCGGCGTGCCGTTCAACGGCCCGATCGGCGCAGCCCGTGTGGGTTACGCCAATGGCCAGTACATCCTGAACCCGACCACCAGCCAGCTGAAGACGTCCGAGATGGACCTGGTGGTGGCCGGTACCGAAACCGCCGTGCTGATGGTGGAATCGGAAGCCAAGCAACTGTCCGAAGAAGTGATGCTGGGCGGCGTGGTCTTCGGCCACGAGCAGATGAAGGCCGTGATCGACGCGATCCACGCGCTGGTGGAAGAAGGCGGCAAGCCGGAAATCGAATGGACCGCGCCGGCGAAGAACGAAGCGCTGATCGCCAAGGTCGCGCAATTCGCCGAAACGAAGATCAACGAAGCGTACCAGACCAAGAACAAGCAGGCCCGCCAGCAGGCCCTGCGCTCGATGCAGAGCGAAGTGATCGCCGACCTGGCCGCGCAAGCCGCAGCCGAAGGTACCGACGCGCCGGATTCCGTCGAAGTGGGCAATATCCTGTTCGACATGGAAGCCAAGGTCGTGCGCTCGCAGATCCTGAACGGCGAGCCGCGTATCGACGGCCGCGACACCCGCACCGTGCGTCCGATCGCGATCCGCACGTCGGTGCTGCCGCGTACCCACGGTTCTGCGCTGTTCACCCGTGGCGAAACCCAGGCGCTGGTCGTGGCCACGCTGGGCACCGCGCGCGATTCGCAGAAGATCGATGCGCTGATGGGCGAGTACACCGACGACTTCATGCTGCACTACAACATGCCTCCGTTCGCCACCGGCGAAACGGGCCGCGTGGGCACGCCGAAGCGCCGCGAAGTGGGCCACGGCCGCCTGGCCAAGCGCGCACTGGTTGCCGCGCTGCCGACGCCGGAAGAGTTCAGCTACTCCGTGCGCCTGGTGTCCGAGATCACCGAATCGAACGGTTCCTCGTCGATGGCTTCCGTCTGCGGCGGCTGCCTGGCGCTGATGGATGCCGGCGTGCCGATGAAGGCACACGTTGCCGGTATCGCGATGGGCCTGATCAAGGAAGGCGGCAAGTTCGCCGTGCTGTCCGACATCCTGGGTGACGAAGACCACCTGGGCGACATGGACTTCAAGGTCGCCGGCACCGCCAAGGGCATCACGGCGCTGCAGATGGACATCAAGATCCAGGGCATCACCAAGGAAATCATGCAGGTGGCGCTGGCGCAGGCCAAGGAAGGCCGTGAGCACATCCTGGGTGAAATGCAGAAGGCCGTGCCGCACGTGAAGACGGAGCTGTCCGACTTCGCGCCGCGCCTGATCACCATCAAGATCAATCCGGAAAAGATCCGCGACGTGATCGGCAAGGGTGGCGCGGTGATTCGCGCGCTGACCGAAGAAACCGGCACGCAGATCGACATCAGCGACGAAGGCGTGGTGACGATCGCTTCCGTGGATGCCGCCGCCGGCCAGGAAGCCAAGCGCCGCATCGAAGAGCTGACCGCATCGGTCGAAGTGGGCAAGACCTACGACGGCACCGTGCTCAAGCTGCTGGACTTCGGCGCGATCGTGCAAGTCATGCCGGGCAAGGATGGCCTGCTGCACATCTCGCAGATCGCCAACGAGCGCGTCAACGCCGTGGCCGATTACCTGAAAGAAGGCCAGCAGGTGCGCGTGAAAGTCCTGGAAACGGACGATCGCGGCCGCCTGAAGCTGTCGATGAAGGCTGCCGCCGAAGAAGGCGCCGCTGCCAAGTAATCATTCTTCGCGAATGGTCGAAAACCGCCGGTGCGTGAGCCCGGCGGTTTTTTTTATGGGTGATCCAGCCGTTCATTAGAGGATTGCCACAGCATCGAGCCGGCGAAAGCCGCTATGCTCCGTTCCGGTCCAACTAAGCTGGAGCATCACGATGAGCAAAGCCCTTCGCCTCTCCGAAAAATGGTTCCAGCGCGGTTTGTGGCTGGTGGCCTTCCTGTTTGCATGGTTCCTGATCGGGCTGGGCGGGAAGATCGTCGACAACCTGAACCTGGTCGAGGACCCGCTCGTGCTGGAGCAGTTCACCGATCCGCAGCAGTACCCCGCCGCGCGCGCCGCACTGCGGGAAGCGGAAAAGATCCATGGCGAGGCGCAGGCCGCACTCGAACAGGCGCAGCAGAAGCACAAGGTGGCAACGTCGAACACCGGTGCCGCCAGCGAGACCTTCAACAACTGGCTCGCCACGCGCCAGGCCACGGCGCGGCCGGAGCAGGATACCGAGCTGATCGCACGTACCCGCCAGCTCGATGCGCTGAAGGCCCAGGAGCGCCAGGCATTGACGGCCGTTCAGCAGGAAGAGCAGCGCCGGCTCGATGCCGCGCAGGCGCAGGATCGCGCCCATGCACGCATCAACGGTCTGATCGATGATGCCCGCGGCCGTTTCGACAAGGCCCGGCAACTGCGCGAGCTGCGCGTGTTTGCCTATCGCCTGGCATTGACGCTGCCGCTGCTGCTGGCCGCCGGCTGGCTGTGGAAGCGGAAGCGCAAGAGCACCTGGTGGCCGTTCGTGTGGGGCTTCATCTTCTTCGCGCTGTTCGCGTTCTTCGTCGAACTCGTGCCCTACCTGCCCAGCTACGGCGGCTATGTACGCTACCTGGTCGGCATCCTGCTGACGGTGATCGTCGGCCGGCAAGCCATCCTCGGCCTGCAGCGCTACCTGGAGCGGCAGCGCGCCGCGGAAGCCCTGCCGGACGCGCAGCGCCGCGAACACCTGGGATACGACATCGCGCTGGCGCGGATGGGGAAGGGGGTGTGCCCCGGCTGCGAACGGGGCGTGGACCTGAAGGATCCGAAGATGGACTTCTGCCCGCACTGCGGCATCGGCCTGTTCAACCGCTGCACCGCATGCGAAGCGCGCAAGAACGCCTTCACGCGCTTCTGCTACGCCTGCGGCACCCAGGCCGCCGCGAACAAGGCGTAAATTCTGCCAAGAATAAACAAGTTGCCAAAAACCGGGGTCAGACCCCGGTTTTTGGCAATATTTCCTGAAACTGGGGTCTGACCCCCGGTTCAATCCTGAATATGCTACTGCCAGGCCAGTTGGGCGGCCGGACGGGCAGCGGAGCGCGAGGCCGCAGCAGCGGCGCGTGCCGGCGCTTGCTGGTCCAGCTGGAACACGGCCACGGTCTGCTCCAGCGTGGCGGCCTGTTCCTGCAGCGAGCCGGCTGCGGCGGCAGCTTCCTCGACGAGGGCGGCGTTCTGCTGCGTTACCTGGTCCATCTGCGTGACGGCCTCGTTGATCAGGTCGATGCCGGTGCTTTGTTCCGACGTGGCCGACATGATCTCGGCCATGATGTCGGCCACGCGGGCGATGCCCGTCACGATCTCGTCCATCGTGGTGCCGGCCTGGCCCACCAGGGTCGATCCTGCTTCGACGCTGGCCACCGAGTCGTCGATCAGTTCCTTGATTTCCTTGGCGGCGGCGGCCGAGCGCTGGGCCAGCGTGCGCACTTCGCTGGCCACCACGGCAAAGCCGCGGCCCTGCTCGCCGGCGCGGGCCGCTTCCACGGCGGCATTCAGCGCCAGGATATTGGTCTGGAACGCGATGCTGTCGATGACGGAAATGATGTCCTCGATCTTCTTCGACGACGTGGTGATGGCGCCCATCGTGTCGATCACCTTGGCCACGATCTGGCCGCCCTGCTGGGCCACCTGCGAAGCCGAGACGGCCATGCTGTTGGCCTGGCGGGCGTTGTCGGCATTCTGGCGCACGGTCGACGTCAGCTCTTCCAGCGACGACGCGGTCTCTTCCAGGCTGGCGGCCTGCTGCTCGGTGCGGCGCGACAGGTCCAGGTTGCCGTCGGCGATTTCATTGCTGGCTACGGCGATCGAGCCGCTGCCTTCGCGCACGACGCGCACGGTGTCGGCGAGCTTTTGCTGCATGCTGGCCAGGCCTTGCATCAGCTTGCCCATCTCGTCGTGCCGCGCGATATCGACGCGGCGCGACAGGTCGCCAGCCGCCATCGCATCGAAGTGCTCCAGCGCTTCGCGCAGCGGGTTCATGATGGCGCGCAGCAGTGCGACGCAGGCCAGCACGATCAGCAGGATGCCGGTGACGATGGCGCCGATCGACAGCGCCGTCACCGTGCCAAACAGGCGCTGGCTGTCATCGAAGCCTTGCTTCGCGGTCAGCATCTGGTAGTCGTCGAGCTTGTCGGAGGCATCGCTGTAGGCGGAGAACAGCTTTTGCATGTCCTTCATCGCAATGTGGTCGATGCGCGCTGCGTCGCCGTCGCGCAGCGCCTGCGCGAGCGCGCGCAGGCCATTGTCGATCATGTCCCTGCGTGCCGCCGCCACCTTGTCGGACAGCACTTTTTCTTCCCCATCCTGTTCCAGCGCCAGGTAGCGCTGCCAGGCCACGTCCGACTTGGCCACGAAGTCTTCGGCGCGCTGAAGCAATGCCGGCAGTTCCGGGGTGTCGGGATGGAACACGGCGCGGTCCTGTACCAGGCGGGCCCGCATCAGCAGGGTCTTCGCGTCGGCGGTGGCCTGCGATGACGTCAGCTGGTTGCTGTAGGTCTCTTCGAGTGCCGCGTTGACGGAGCGGACGCCGTAGATGCCCACCGCGCCGGTAGCGGCGATCAGCAGGCCAAGGATGGCCATCGTGGCAATCAGGCGGGTACGAATGGTAAGGCGCTTGAACATGGATTTTTCCGTGTAAGAAGCTGGGCGCTTGGCCCGGCGAAAACAGGTCGCCAAGATGCTTGGCGGGCGAATGCGCAGGGACGTGGCGCGGTGCTGCCGGAATTCCGTTCGAAGCGGGGCGGGGAGACAGACGTCAGGTTGGGGCCGTCTCGTTCCGGGAGCGAAGACCCCAACCTTAACATGCTTGTTGATGCAGCGCAACATTTTCGGTCATACGATGTCGCACGAGTGTTGCGTTTATGCCTGAAAGTTACTCGTTACATAAAGATGGCCGTGACGATACCGGTCACTTGGCCGTATAGGTAACCCGATAGATCCTGCCCGCATGGTCGTCCGAGATCAGCATCGCGCCATCCGCGGCAATGGCGATGTCCACCGGACGGCCGCTCACGTCCTCGCCCTGCAGGAACCCGTCGATGAAGGTCGTCGTCGACACTTCCTGGTTGCCCTGCAAGGTGACGAGGCTGACCTTGTAGCCGATTTTCTGCGTGCGGTTCCACGAGCCATGTTCGGCCACGAACACCTGGTTGCGGTACTGCGACGGGAACTGCGTGCCCGTGTAGAACGCCAGGCCGAGCGGCGCAACGTGCGGGCCGAGCTTGGCCACCGGCGGCGTGAATTGCGCGCAGCTGCGGCCGGCGCCGAATTTCGGATCGGGCACCACGCCGCCATGGCAGTACGGGAAGCCGAAATGCATGCCCGCTTTCGGCGCAACGTTCAGTTCGCACGACGGATTGTTGTCGCCCATTTCGTCCGGGCCGTTATCGGTGAACCACAGGTCTTTCGTTACCGGATGCCAGGCGAAGCCGACGGTGTTGCGGATGCCGTTGGCCACCATTTCCCATCCCGAACCGTCCGGGTTCATGCGCCAGATCTTCGAGTACACCTCGTCGTCCCGGTCGCAGGTATTGCAGGGCGAGCCGACCGGGATGTACAGCTTGCCGTCCGGGCCAGCCTTGATGATCTTCTCGCCATGCCATTTGTCGTCCGGCAGGTCGTCCTTGACCACCTTGTAGGCCGGCTTGTTCGCGTATGTCGTGTCGATCGCGTCGAAGCGGATCACGCGCCCGATCTCGGCCACGTACAGCGCGCCGTTCAGCAGGGTCACGCCGATCGGGTTGTCCAGGCCGGAGGCGATCGTGATCACCTTGTCGGCCTTCTTGTCGCCGTTCTCGTCGACCACCGCGTACACCTTGCCGGCCTTGCGCGAGCCGACGTAGACGATGCCGCCCGGCGAAACGGCCATGGAGCGGGCGGTATCCACGCCCTCCGCGTAGACCGAGATCGAGAAGCCTTTCGGCAGCGTCAGGCGCGCCAGGCCATCGTCGGCCGCCGGCTGCGGCGACGGTGCGGCAGCCTTGGTGGCGCCAGCGTTCTTCCGCCCGCCCGGTGCCACGTAATCGGCCAGCGCAGCGATCTGCGTCTTGTCCAGCGTGCCTTCCCAGCCCGGCATGCCCTTCTCGGGCAGGCCCCTGGCGATGATCCTGGACAGATTGGCGCGGGTAGGGGCGCCGTGCACCCACTGGCTGTCGGCCAGGCTGGGAGCCGTCGCGCCTTCCAGTTTCACGCCGTGGCATGACGCGCAGTTGTTCTGGTAGAGGCGCGCGGCGTCCGGCAGTCGGGCCTGTGCCGGCGCGGCATGGACGGCGGCGGCCGCGGTCATTCCAACGCCCAGCAGGGCGAAGGGAAGGGCAAACTTCATTCAATACTCCGGTCGGGTTGGCAATCCCGCCATCATAAACTCAAGCGTCGCCCATCTCCATCACCAGCCGTTCGATGTCGCCCAGGCCAGGCGGGGTGGCGCCGGCACCGATGCAGGCCGCGGCGCCACCCGCGACGGCGAATCGCAGGTGCTGGCGCGGCGAACGCTCCGGCGCAGCCAGCTGGCTGTAGGCGAATGCGGCAATACTGGCGTCGCCGGCACCCACGGTGTCGGCGACCGGCACGGCCACCGCCGGGGCATCCCAGGCGCCATCGCCCACGTGCAGCGAGGCGCCATGCTCGCCCCGCGTGTACAGGTATTGTGCCGCCGGGTTGAAGCCGCGCAGCGTGGCGAACGCACGTTCGATGTCGACGGTGCGAAACAGGCCGGCCAGGTCTTCATCGGAGACTTTCACCACGTCGGCAAGTTCCGTCATCGCGCGCAGCGTGGCGTCGTAGCGCTCGTCCATCAGCAGCCGCCAGTTCGGGTCGTAGCTGATGCGGATACCCGCGCGTTTCGCTTCCCGTGCCAGTTCCACCAGCCTGGCGGCGAGCGGCTGGCGTGCCAGGCTGATACCGCCAAAGTGCATCCAGCGGCAGTGCGTGCGCCACTGATCCGGCAGCGCGCGCGGATCGAAGTGGAGGTCGGCACTGTCGTCGCCGACGAAGAAATAGCTGGGTGGCGAGAGCTGGTGCACGATAGCCAGCAGCGGCGATTTGTCCAGCCGCTGCAAGAAGCGGGCATCGAGGCGCGACGCCATCGAGGCTTCCCACAGTGCGTCGCCGAATACGTCGCGGCTGATCGCTCCGGCAAAGGCGCTGGGTACGCCCAGCTTCGCCATCGCCCGCGCCACGTTCCATGTCGAGCCGCCGGTGCGCGCGGTCCAATGCGTGCGCGCCGCGTCGGCCACGATCAGGTCGGTCAATGCCTCGCCGGCGGAGATGAATACCGGTTCGGTCATCGGAGCACCGTCAGCACTTCGTAGCAGGCCCCCATCGTGTGGTAATCGGTCTTGCCGGCCGGGCTCTTTTCATCGGTCAGCTTGGCATTGTCCGGGCCCAGGATGCGATACCAGGCGCCGTGTACGTGGTCGACGAAATGCTCCCAGCTGTATTGCCAGATGCGGTCGTACCAGTCCCAGTAGCGCTGTTCTCCGGTGCGCGCGGCCAGCAGCGCAGCGGCGGCGAAGCTCTCGGCCTGTACCCAGAAGTATTTATGGCCGTCGCAGATCGAACCGTCAGGCGCGAAGCCGTAGTGGATGCCGCCATGCTTGCCGTCCCATGCCTTGGCCAGCGCGGTGTCGAAGAAATGGACGGCACGCGGCAGCAGCCAGTCCGCGGGACCCGCCAGCTGGTCGGCGTGGCGCTCCAGGATCAGCAACAGCTTGGCCCACTCGGTGAGATGACCCGGCTGGTAACCCCAGGGGCGGAAGATGTTGGTGCTGTCGTGGCGGTTGTAGTCGGCATCGACCGACCAGTCCTGCCGGTAGTGTTCCCATACCAGGTCGTCCGCGCGCTGCGCCTGCCGCACGGCGATGTTGCGCGCCAGCGTTTCGGCGCGGTGCAGGTAGCGTAGATCGCCCGTCGCATCGAACGCGGCGAGCATCGCCTCGCAGGAATGCATATTGGCGTTCTGGCCCCGGTACGGCATGACTTCCCAGCCGGCCGATGCCTCGTCCGCGTACAGGCCGTGTTCCGGCTCCCAGAAGCGCTGCTCCATCAGGTCGAAGGTTTCCGCCAGCCAGCCGCGCGCCTCTTCCACGCCGGCTTGCAGCGCGTGGGCGTAAGCCAGCACCACGAAGGCCAGGCCGTAGCAATGGTTGGTGGCGTCGGAGACGGTTTTCACGCCGTCGCGCCAGTCCAGTTGCCACGCATAGCCGCCGGTGTCCGGGTCGCGGTGCACGTCGCGCAGGAAGGCCAGGCCGTGGCGCACGCGCTGCAGGTCCGCCGCGTCGTGGAAGTGGCGGTAGGCCATCGCGTAGTTGAAGACGAAGCGCGTGCTGCTGACCAGGTGGCGGGTGTGCGGGTCGTAGACCGTGCCGTCATCCTTGTAGAAATGGAAAAAGCCGCCGCTGGGGTCGACCGAGCGGGGATCGTAGAAATTGCGGGTGTCGCGGATATGCCGCAACAGCGTTTCGCGGGAATGAAAATCTGGTAACATCGATCATCCGTTTCAAGAAGTTTTCGCCGTGCCGGCGTTCATCGCGAAGCCCATCTTCGGGTGGCGGCCAGGTCAGCGACAATCGTTTATCCATATCGTTTGCAGCGCTTGCATTTGTTTTGCATTGCTTTGCATTGCTTTGCTTTGCTTTGCATCGTTCGCATCGCTTGCATCGTTCATGCGGGTTCCCCCGCCGCCATTCGCGCGGCAAGCAACGCAGCTTCATACACCGTTGCGTTTTTCAGGCGAACAGCCGCCCCACGCGGCCAGCGTGGCCGCGGCGGTACTGCGTGCAGGGGGCAGGTTCGAGTGGTGAAATCCTCCTGGCAGCTCAGCTCAGCACACGGTGCTGGCGCGTACCACCAGCTCGACCGGCGCGACCTTCTCCACCACGTCGTCGGCGCGGCCGTTCAGCAGCAGCTCCACGCCCAGCGCCCCCAGTTCCTTCTTGTTGATGCGCAGCGTCGTCAGCGGACGGTGGCCCAGCACGGCGGTCGAGATGTCGTCGAAGCCCACGATCGCCACGTCATGCGGTACCTTCAACCCTTTCGCCAGGCAGCAGCGCATCGCCACCAGGGCGGCGCTGTCGTTGTAGCAGAACACTGCGTCCGGCGGTTTCGGCAGCGCGAGCAGCGCTTCCATCGCTTCCCACGCGCCCTGTTCCAGTTCCACGCCATCCGGCAGTGGCGCTTCCAGCCGCGGATCGGCCAGGATGCAGGCATCGAACAGCGCCTGCCGGTAGCCGCGTGCCCGCTCGCGGATGCTGTAGTGCGACAGCGAACCGCAAATGAAACCCACGCGCTCGCGGCCCCGCTCGATCAGGTGCCGGGTGGCCAGGTAGCCTCCCATCATGTTGTCCGGGTTCACCGAGCTGTAGCCACGCAGCTTCATGTCGATCAGCACGATCGGCTTGCCGGTGCCACGCAGCGCCGTGAGCAGCTCGGGTTCGAAAAAGCCGGCGCAGACGATCGCGTCGGGCGCATGCATCCGCAACTGGTCCACCAGGCCATCGGCCGGGCCGACCGCCATGAACGACAGCACGATGCCCTGCTTGCGGCAGGCTTCCTCGGCGCCGTGCAGCACCGGTGAATAAAACGGGCTGCTGGCCGCCGTGTTGTGCTGGCGATGCAGCAGGAAGGTCAGGCGGCGCAGCCGTTTCGGCCTCAGCTTGCAGAAGTCGTAGCCCAGGTCGCGGGCCGTTTCCAGTACCATCTGGCGCGTGACCTCGGTCAGCCCCGGCTCGTTCTTCAGGGCGCGGGAGATGGTGCCGGCCGAAACGCCGGCAGCCCGCGCGATGTCGCGGATCGTCACGCCGCCCTGCGCTGCGCTGGCGGCCCTCATGGACGGCCGCCCGCTGGAAATATGCTCATGGATCGCCTCCGTTGTGGTTGAGCGGCTGCCAGCATCGGCTGCCCCACGCCGCTCTTTATGGATACAGTCTTGCACAGCCCCGCGCGCATGGTCAAACGGCCGATGGCCCGGGCGCGGCAGTTTAGTCGCATTTACTAAACAAGGTGGACCGCCACGCAACGATGCTGCGGCGCGCCATGGAACAGGTTGGACATGGCTGTTTAGTGAACGCCGCTAAACTGGCACCGTTTCGTCGATCGTATTTGACCCGCCGTGAACGCTTATGGAGAATCGTTGCCATAACTACACCCGGCCCGGCCGGATACCAGGAGACGATCGATGGCACAGATGTCACCCGCGGCGCTCACGCCGCAGGGCAGCGCTCCCGCGCAGCCGCAGCAAACCTTCCCCCTTGTCGTGATCACGGTGCTGTTTTTCATGTGGGGCCTGCTCACGTCGCTGAACGACGTGCTGATTCCCCACCTGAAGTCGGTCTATACGCTGAACTACGTGCAGGCCATGCTGGTGCAGTTCTGCTTCTTCGGCGCATATTTCATCGTGTCGCTGCCGGCCGGCGCGCTGATCCGCCGGATCGGCTACAAGCGCGGCGCCGTCGCCGGATTGATGGTCGCGGCGCTGGGTTGCGCGCTGTTCTATCCGGCGGCAACCAGCGGCTACGCATTGTTCCTGTTCGCCTTCTTCGTGCTGGCGGCCGGCATCACGGTGCTGCAGGTGGCGGCCAATCCGTTCGTCACAGTACTGGGGCCGCCGGCCACGGCATCGAGCCGGCTGACCTTGACACAGGCATTCAACTCACTGGGCACGACGATCGCGCCGGCCCTCGGCGGCATGCTGATCCTGGGCGGCGTGGCGGCCGAATTCGACGTCGGGCAACTGTCCGGCGAGGCCCTGGCACGCTACCGGCTGGCGGAAGCGGCGGCGGTACAGGGGCCCTACCTGGCGCTGGCCGGTGCGCTGCTGGTTCTTGCCGTGCTGTTCGCCCTGGTCAGGCTGCCGGCCATCACCCATGCCGACGATACGCCGCGGGCGGCAGGCGGTTCGGTGCTGGCGCACCGCCACCTGGTGCTGGGCGCGATCGGCATCTTCCTGTACGTCGGCGGCGAGGTGGCGATCGGCAGCTTCCTGATCAACTTCATCGGCGAGCCGCAGATCGCCGGCCTGGATCATGGCGCGGCGGCGCACTATGTCAGCTATTACTGGGGCGGGGCAATGATCGGCCGCTTCATCGGCTTCGCCGTCATGCAGCGCGTGAGTCCCGGCAAGGCCCTGGCCTTCAATGCCGCGGCCAGCATCGCGCTGCTGCTGGTGGCGATCTTCGGCACCGGTGCCGTGGCGATGTGGGCGGTGATCGGCGTGGGCCTGTTCAATTCGATCATGTTCCCGACGATCTTCAGCATGGCGCTGCACCGGCTGGGCGCGCAGACCGGGCAGGGTTCCGGCATCCTGTGCATGGCCATCGTGGGCGGCGCCATCGTGCCGTTCGTGCAGGGTGCGCTGGCCGATGCGATCGGCCTGCAATGGTCGTTCTTCGTGCCGGCAGCCTGCTACGTCTTCATCCTGTACTTCGGCATCCGTTATGCCCGCATGTACGTGGAACCACAACAATAAAAGAGCGAGGAGATCCATGAACCACAACGCAGCAATCCTGCTGGCGCTGGCTGCATTGCCATGCCTGGCCGCGGGCGCCGATGCCGCCAGGCCCTGGCTCGACCCCAGCCTGGACCCCGACCGGCGCGCCGCGCTGGTCCTGAAAGAGATGACGCAGAAGGAAAAGCTGAAGTGGGTATCGAGCCACTTCGGCGCGGACCATGCCGGCAACAAGACCAAGAAGGTGCCCGAAGCGATCCCGTTTTCGGCCGGCTACGTGCCGCCGCTGCCGCGCCTGGGCCTGCCCGCGCTGTTCCTGACCGATGCCGGCATCGGCGTGGCCACGCAGAACACGACCACGCCGCGCGAGCGCACCGCGCTACCTTCCGGCATCGCCACGGCGGCCACCTGGAACCGCAAGCTGGCCTACGAAGGCGGGCGCATGATCGGCTTCGAGGCGCGCGCTTCCGGTTTCAACGTGATGCTGGCCGGCGGCATGAACCTGATGCGAGAACCGCGCAACGGCCGCAACTTCGAATATGGCGGCGAAGATCCGCTGCTGGCCGGCGTGATGGTGGCCGAACAGGTGCGCGGCATCGAATCGAACCATGTGATCGCCACGATCAAGCATTACGCGCTGAACGACCAGGAAACCGGCCGCTTCGAACTGGATGCCCGCATCGACCCGGCGGCGCTGCGCATGTCCGACCTGTTCGCATTCCAGGTGGCGCTGGAGATGACGGACGCCGGCTCGTTCATGTGCGCCTACAACCGCATCAACGGGCCGTATGGCTGCGAGCATCCGTGGCTGCTGAACGGCGTACTGAAGGGCGACTGGGGATACAAGGGCTTCGTGATGTCCGACTGGGGCGCCACGCACAGCACGGTGGAGGCGGCCAACGCAGGGCTGGACCAGCAGTCCGGCTTCGAGTTCGACCGTTCCCATTACTTCGGCGGTGCGCTGGAAGAAGCGGTGGAAAGCGGCTTCGTGCCGCAGAAGCGGCTCGACGACATGGCGTTCCGGGTGCTGCGCGCGATGTTTGCCAAGGGCGTGGTCGATCACCCGGTACAACAGGATGGCGCGATCGACTACGAGGCGCATGGCCGCATCAGCCAGGCCGATGCGGAAGAGGGCATCGTGCTGCTGAAGAACGCGGGCGGCCTGCTGCCGCTGGCGAAGAACGTGAAGAAGATCGTCGTCATCGGCGGCCATGCGGACAAGGGCGTGCTGGCCGGCGGCGGCTCGTCGCTGGTCTATCCGCGCGGCGGCAATGCCGTGCCGGGCCTGCTGCCGGCCACCTGGCCCGGCCCCATCATGTATTACCCGTCGTCGCCATTGAAGGCGATCCAGGCGCGCGTGCCTGGCGCGCAGCTGGTATTCGACAGCGGCACCGACCCGGCGAAAGCCGCGGCCGCGGCGGCCGGAGCGGATGTCGTATTGGTCTTCGCCACGCAATGGGTCGGCGAGGCGCTGGACGCGACGTCACTGGCGCTGCCCGACAACCAGGATGCGCTGATCGCCGCCGTGGCGGCGGCGAACCCGAAAACGGCCGTGGTGCTGGAAAACAGCGGCCCGGTGCTGATGCCGTGGGTGGACCGGGTAGCCGGCATCGTCGAGGCGTGGTACCCGGGCACCAACGGCGGCGAGGCCATCGCCCGGGTGCTGTTCGGCGAGGTCAATCCGTCCGGCCGCCTGCCGGCCACCTTCCCGGCCTCCGAGCAGCAGTTACCGCGGCCGAAGCTCGATGGCGACCCGGCGAAGCCCGACGAACGCTTCACGGTGGACTACCACGAAGGCGCCGCCGTCGGCTACAAGTGGTTCGACCTGAAGGGCCACAAGCCGCTGTTCCCGTTCGGCCACGGCCTGTCGTACACGCAGTTCGGCTACCGGGACCTGAAGGCGCAGCTGGTCGACGGCAAGGTACAGGTGCGCTTCACCGTCACCAACACCGGCGGCGTGGCAGGCAAGGACGTGCCGCAGGTGTACGTCTCGCCGCTGTCCGCGAAATGGGAGGCTCCCAAGCGCCTGGCCGGCTGGGACAAGGTGGACCTGGCGCCGGGCGCCAGCTCGAACGTGACGCTGACCATCGACCCGCGCCTGTTCGGCATGGTGAAGGGCAGCGCCAATACCTGGCACGTGGCCGGCGGGCGCTACCAGGTAAAACTGGCGCGCCATGCACTGGATGACACTGCACAAACCGTAACGATTCAACTGCCTGCCCAGGTGCTGGACGTGGCAGGCCGCCCCATGACAAAGAAAACGAAAGGATGACGATGAAAAAGATGATCGCACTGGCAGCCTCGCTGCTGATGATGGGCGTGGTACCCGTTGCTTCGGCCGCGGCGCCGGAGTTCGTGGCCGTGAAGAAAACGCAGTTCACCCGCAACGGCAACCCGTACTACATTGCCGGCGCCAACTTCTGGTATGGCGCGTATCTCGGCGCCAACGACCGTCCGCGCCTGCTCAAGGAGCTTGATACGCTGAAAGCCATGGGCATCAACAACCTGCGCGTGCTGGCCGTTTCGGAAAAGACGGACATGAAGAGTGCAGTGCGCCCTGCCACCACCAGCGCGCCGGGCAAGTACGACGAACGCCTGCTGGCCGGCATGGACTACCTGCTGGCCGAAATGGCCAAGCGCGACATGACGGCCGTGATCTACCTGAACAACTTCTGGCAATGGTCGGGCGGCATGACGCAGTACCTGAACTGGTTTGCCGGCACGCCGGCGCTCGACCCGAACGTGACGAAGGATTACGAGACCTACATGCGCGAGACGGCGCGCTTCTATACCAACGAGAAGGCGCAGGCCGAGTACCGCAACGTGATCCGCACGTTCATCAACCGGAAGAATACCGTGACGGGCAAGCCGTACGCCGGCGATCCGGTGATCATGTCGTGGCAGCTGGCCAACGAGCCGCGTCCGGGCAATGCCTCGTCGACGCCGGAGGAAAAGGCGATCTACGTGAAATGGATCGCCGACACGACCGCCTATATCCGTGGCCTCGACAGAAACCACCTGATCAGCACCGGCAGCGAGGGGCTGGCCGGTTCGGCGCACGATGCCGCGCTGTTCGAAAAGGCCCATGCGTCGAAGGATGTCGACTACCTGACCTACCACCTGTGGCCGAAGAACTGGGGCTGGATCGATTCGAAGCGTGTCGACGCCACGTGGAACGGCGCGCTGGAGAAGAGCAGCCATTACCTGAACGTGCACATCGACTACGCGAAGAAGATGGGCAAGCCGATCGTGCTGGAAGAATTCGGCATGGACCGCGACGGCGCCTCGTTCGACATCAACTCGCCGACCACGGTACGCGACCGCTTCTACAAGGTCGTGTTCGACGTCGTCGTCGACCGTGCAGAGAAGGGCGACCCGATCGCCGGCTTCAACTTCTGGGCCTGGGGGGGCGCCGGTCGTGCGGCCAATGCCGACTACTGGTGGAAGGAAGGCAACGACCTGATGGGCGATCCGCCGCAGGAAGAGCAGGGCCTGTACTCGGTATTCGATACCGACAAGTCGACCATTGCGCTGATCCGCGGTTATGCCGACCGGCTGCACGCGCTGGAGCGCAAATGAAGGAGACCGCCGCGGCCGCCGCTGGAGCATATCCTCCCCGGCCGCGCTGAAGATGCTGGCCAGCCGCGACGCTGCCACCGTCAACCACGACGGGCCGGGCGCGCGGGCCTGGCGTCGTTCCGCCGGGCCGACCTGTGGCAACCGGGCAGCGGCGGCAGGTCGACGGCGCTCGGCGTGAAGCTGGCGCCGCACGGTGCGATGATGCCGCGGCTGGAGGCGCCCGGACGCCGCAGGCGGGATCTCTTCGTTGCCGCAGGCGGGGATATCTTCCTCGCCGATGCCGGGTTATCATCCTTGCCATCCGTTCACGTACAAGACAGGAGATGAAGTTGAAGAAGAAGGCAATGCTGCTGGCGGCCCTGGCCGCGCTGGGGTTTGCGGGATCGGCGTCGGCCGAAGGGCGTTCCTGCGCACTGAATGTCGAACCGCGCACGGTGGAATACCCGTGGATGTCGATCGCGCGCTGGCACGAGATGAACGATGGCCTGAAGGCGCGCGCCGGGCAGGGCGATGTGGACGTGCTGTTCCTCGGCGATTCGATCACCGAGATGTGGGACAAGAAGGCGTGGGACAGCCGTTTCGGCAAGTACCGCGCGGCGAACTTCGGCATCGGCGGCGACCATACCGGCAATGTACTGTGGCGGTTGAAGAATGACGGCATGGACAAGCTGCGGCCAAAGGTCGTGGTGCTGCTGATCGGCGTGAACAATTTCGGGCTGTGCAATGAGGGGCCGGAGCAAGTGACCGGCGGCGTGAAGGCTGTCGTCGCCCAGTTGCGCACGCTGTACCCGGATGCGAGGATCCTTCTCAACGGCATCCTGCCGAACGGACAGAAGGCGCAGGATGAGCGGCGCGCAAAGGCCAAGGCCGTGAACCGCGAGATCGCCACGCTGGACGATGGCCGTCACGTGTTCTATCGCGACTACGGTGCGCGCTTCCTGGAACCGAACGGCGATATCGCGGCCGAAACGATGCCGGATTTCCTGCACCTGACCCCAAAGGCTTACGTGACCTGGGCTGATGCGATGGCTCCGGACATCGCGAAGCTGATGGGCGAAAAGCCGGCCCGCTGATGGCTTGCAGGCGATGGCTTGCCGCCGGTGCCAGCCTGGCCGCGCTGTGCGTCCATGTCGGCGCCATTGCGGCCGAGACGGTGCTGGCGGGTGGCGACAGCATCGCGCGCATGGGGCGGATGGCCGATGCGCCCGATGGCGCGGTGCGCTTTGCCTACCCGGGGGTGTCGTCGATCATTCGCGTCGAAGGGCGCCGGCTGGTGCTGGACGCTTCCACGACGGGAGGCAGGAGCTACCTGGACGTGATCGTCGATGGCGCCTACACGCGGACCATTCACCTGTCCCCGTCCCGTTCGACCTACCGGCTGGCGGAAGACATGGCGCCGGGGCCGCATGTCGTGCAGGTGCTGCATCGGTCCGAAACGTGGCACGGCATCGTCACGCTGCACGGCTTTGCGACCGATGGCCGCGTGCTCGCGGCACCTTCGCTGCCGTCGCGCCGGGTGCTGTTCCTGGGGGACTCCGTCACCTGCGGCGAAGCGCTCGAGCGCACGCCTCCCGGAGAAAAGCAGCCGGTATGGTGGAATCCCCGGCTGTCGTACGGCATGCTGGCCGGCGCCGCACTGGAGGCTCAGGTGCAGCTGGTGTGCCACGGCGGCCGCGGCCTGGTACGCAGCTGGAACGGCCGCACCGATGAATTCAATCTCGACCGTTTCTATGGACTCGCCATTGCTTCGCCCGACGCGCCGGAGCCATGGGACCAGCGGCGCTACGCGCCGGACCTGATCGTCAGCGCGATCGGCACCAACGACTTCAACCAGGGCATTCCCGACCGCACGCAGTACGTGGAAGCCTACACCGCCTTCGTCCGCACGCTGCTGCGCGACCATCCCCAGGCCCGGATCGTGCTGACCGAAGGCGCCATCCTGGACGGCGACAAGAAGGCCGCGCTGACCACGTACATCGCCGACACCATCTCCCGCACCGGCAGCCCGCGCGTGCACTACATCCCCTCCCGCCACTACCCCGGCGACACCCAGGACGCCCACCCCACCCGCGACCAGCACCGGCAAATGGCCAACGACCTGGCACCCGCCCTGCGACAACTGATGGGCTGGTAATTTCCCGATACCGGGGTCAGACCCCGATTTCAGGAAATATTACTCAGCACCGGGGTCAGACCCCGATTTTTGGCAACTTTTTACGCTTCCTGTGCAAGCATTCTTCTGGTCACGCGAGGTTCGGGAGGTTTGCCAATCGGATGATTGCCAGCGATTGCTTTCCTTATGGCATCTATCTGAAGAGGCAGAATCGAAGTGGAGAACAGGCCCCGATATACGGCATGACGCCTATCGGTCTGCGCCGCAAGTGCCATGTAAAGTGGATGCGGTGTCAGCAGTGCATCGGTTCGCATCCCCGAGTTGCCAGCATAGCTCGACCATTGATAATGTTCTGCGGAGTCGACCATGCAGGCGCGGACTGGATTTAATTCAATATAGCGCTGGCAAATAAAGAAATACTCTTCGACGGGAACGGGGCTGGATCGGAATCTGCCTTCCCACCAAGTGCCTTTTCGTTCGAATCGACGATTGAGATATTGGGCATATCTTTGCGATACCCCCTTCATCATTGCGGAAATTTGCGCGATCTCGTCGGCTGTGGCAAGGATGTGCACGTGATTCGTCATCAGGATATATGCATGAATTGCCACGCCATTGAAACGCGCATATTCGCGCAACCACTCGAGATAGATGTTGTAATCCGACCATCCAAAGAAACAGCGCTCGCGAAGGTGGCCGCGCTGGATGATGTGAAGAGGACAGCCTGGTAACAATAATCGAGCACGGCGGGCCATTGGGTAGCTCCTTGGTCGGGCGATAACTGTGGCATGCGGGGCTACGGTGTCGACTGACTCAGCTCAACGTAAATGCGGCATCGGAAAGTTTCCCAAGATCGGGGTCTGACCCCAGCCTCGGGAAATATTTCCTGGTCTTGGGGTCAGACCCCGGTTTTTGGAAACAAAAAAGCCGCGACGAGCGCGGCTGTGAGGGACACCAGAGAGTGATCAGTATTCGGCGCCGAGCCGCACCCCGAACATGCGCGGTTCGACGAAGTTGGCTTTCATGAAGCCGCCATTGACGGAGTCGCGGTTCTTCGCGGCGTGGCTGTTGGCGACGTTACGCACGTACAGTTCCGCGTACCACTTGTCGTTCGGCGCGTCGAGGCGGGCGGAGACGTCGCCCATCGCGTAAGCCTTCTGGTAGCGGCCGATATGGGCGAACTCGGAGTTGCGCAGGTCGAAGTAGGCCTTGTCGCGCCAGTTCACCTTCACGTACGGCGTGACACGGTAGCCGCCGGCGAGCGCGAACTCCTGCGAGAAGTTGAGGTTGACCTGGAACTTCGGCGTGTTCGGCAGGTGGTTGCCGTCGACGTTGTACAGTCGCCGGCCGATCAGCGCCTTGTCCGTGCCGGCGTACGCGGTCGGGCAGGGCTCGATACCCAGTTCGACGCGCACGTCGCACTGGTAGTCGTCGGAGAATTCGCGGAAATCGTGCACGTCTGTGTTGATGAACGCGAAGCCGCCACCGAAGCGCGCGCCGCGCCATGGCCGGTAATCCCATTCGATCTCCAGGCCGGGGATGTCGACCTTGCCGACGTTGATCGTGCGCCAGCCTTCGTACACGTCGCACTTCGGCTGGTCGGACGGGCAGGGCAGCCCGGCGGCCGGAATGATCTGGTTGATGAAGTAGGTGCCGGTGAGCTGCATGTCCTTGTACTTCATGAAGAAGGCGGTGGCCGACAGCGACAGCCGGTTGTCGAGGAACTTGCCCTTGTAGCCCAGCTCGAAGTTGGTCACCGTCTCCGGGCCGTACGGCAGGAACGTCACGACGCCCGGCGTGCCGTCAGCGCACATCTGGTAGTTGCAGCTGTCGGTCTTGTCGGCGAAGCCGCCGGCCTTGTAGCCGGTCGACACGGAGGCATAGCCCATCTGGTTCGGCGTGAACTGCTTTTGCAGGCCGACGCGCCAGGTCACCTTGCTCCAGGTTTCCTTGTGATCGTTCGAGACCGGCGTGCCATACAGGTGGTACGCGCCCACGCTGCCGCCCATCGCCGGCGTCAGGTCGGTGCCGTCGTGGACGTGGAAGCCCGGCGTACCCGGCGTGCCCTGGCTGTACAGGCCATTGTAGTAATTGCTGCTGCCGATCCAGTTCGCGCCATACACCTTGCCGCCCTTGTCTTCCTTGCTGTCGCGGCTGTAGCGGGCGCCCAGCGTGCCGGTCCAGCCGGGAGCGAACTTCCAGTCCGCCTGGGCGAATGCCGCCTTGGCATCGACCTGCCGGTTCGGCTGGTGATACAGCACCGAGCCGACGTCGCCGAACGGCTTCTGGATGGTTTCCGTCATTTCGTAGTCGATGCTGTTCCGCTCGTGCATCCAGAACAGGCCTGCCACGTACTGCAAGGGGCCGAAGGTCTGCTTCAGCTGCGCTTCATGCACGGTGGAGAGGTAGCGCGAATCGAGGGTGCGGTGGAACACATCCTTGATCGGCCAGGTGCCCCAGTTGCCGGTGGCCGTGTTCGGGTACATACCGTTGACCTGGAACGGCGCGGCGTGCTGCATGCCGCGGTCGTCGTCGGTGATCTCCGAACGCTTCTGGTCGGCCACCTGGAACGTGTAGTCGAACGTGGTGTCCGGCGTGATCGTCCACGACAGGCCGGTGCGCAGCGTGCGGATCTGCATGTCGACGGCGCCGGGCACGTTGATCAGCAGGTCCCACTTGCCGGTGCCCGGCGCGCAGGTGTAGCGGGTGCCCACGGTGGCCGCGCAATCGCGGAAGTCGGCGCCGCCGGCGCCGTTGTCCTGGAAGTGCTCGTAGGCCGCCTTCAGCGTCAGGTCCTCGTTGACCTTGTACAGCGCCGAGAGGCGCGCCGCCCACTGGTCCTGGTTGGTGTAGAACTTGTCCTTGCCGATCTCGGCGTTGAAGCGCTGGTCGACGTCCGGCTTGCCGTTCGGGACCCAGCCATAGGCGGGCGCGTTGGCTTCGGACATGTCGCGCATCTGGTTCGCATAGCCGTCGCGCCGCACGATCATGAAGGTGCCGCGCAGCGCCAGCTTGTCGTTGACGGCGATGTTCTGCACCGCCGAGACCTGTTTCTTGCGGTAGTTGCCGATATCGACGTTTGCCTTGCCGTACGTGCCCGAAAGGTCCGGCTTGGCCGAGATGACGTTGATGCTGCCGCCGGTCGAGTTGCGGCCGAACAGCGTGCCCTGCGGGCCGCGCAGCACCTCCACCTGGTCGATGTCGAACATCAGCGCCTGCGCGCCCTGGGGCCGCGGCGAATACATGCCGTCGACATGGAAGCCCACGGCGGGGTCGCCGGTCTCGGTGAAGTTGGTGGACGTGATGCCGCGGATCGTCACCTGCACGGCCGAATCCAGGCTGCCGCTCTCGATCACCACGTTGGGGATCTCGTTGGCCAGGTCGCGGAGGCTGGTCGCGCCCTTGCGTGTCAGCTGCTCCTGGCTGAATGCCGATACGGCCAGCGGGGTGCGCAGCAGCGACGTCGAATAGCGCGTCGCCGTCACCTTCACTTCGGGAATCTGGTCGCCGCCGTTGGTCGGCCCCAGCGTGGGCGCCTCGGCCGGCGGGTTGCTGTTCGGGTCGGCCGCGGCCGCGCCGGCCTGGGCATGCGCGGATAGCGGTGTCACTGCGGCCGCCAGGCCGCAGGCGCTGGCCACGGCCAGGCTCATCAAAGTTCGCTTGGTGGATCGCATCTCGTCTCCTTGGAATATCGGCCGGGGGCGGCCTTTTTGTCGAGACGAGTATTAATTTTAAAAAAAGCAATATCAAGCGATTCCCAAAATGCCGTTGCTGTTTAATCCAATTTACTAAACAGTGGTGGCATGGCCTCCGGCGCGCTTGGCAGGCCAGATAATGCCGGCCGCGGTTGTTGCGTGAAGGACGGCGGCGGCGCAGCCTGGCGCACGATTCTGTCGCCTGGGCCGCGAATTCTGCATTTCGTCGCAGCCGGCGAGCCATCGCGCAATGCACGGGTTAACATGCCACCATCGACCCAATATCCCCGGAAGGAGCACAACGATGATGACCGCACCAACGATTTGTCACGCCTTCCGGGTCCAGCCGGCATACGCCGCCCGCTGAGCATTCAACCCGAGAACAGCAAGGAAGCACCATGCACAAACCATTCAGCTTTGCCCTCCTGATGACGACCCTGTGGCTGATGCTCGGCGCCGCCGCTGCCGCCGAGGAAGCCACCGCCACCAGGACCATCGACGCCAGGGTGGTGCGCGTCAAGCTGGACGGGGTGATCAACCTGAAGCTCACGCAGGGTGCCGAGCCGTCGCTGCAGATCATCGGCGACCGGCGTTTCGTCGACAAGGTGATCGCGGTGCAGACCGGCGACACGCTGCAGCTCGACAGCGACACCAATGGCGCCAGGATCAGCCGTGCGGCGCTACGGGCCGAGCTGGTGCTGCCGCAGTTGCGCGAACTGGTGTCCGAAGGCGTGGGCATGACCGAAGTGGCCGGCTTTTCCGGCGACGACCTCGACATCACGCTCGACGGCGCCGGCAGCATGAAGATCGTCAGCGCGTTCAAGCGGCTGAACGCGACCTTGTGTGGCCTGGGCAGCATGCACCTGTGGGTTGCGGACAGCGAAAACGTCGAACTCGACCTGCGTGGCGCAGGCTACGTGACGCTCGGCGGCAGCAGCAGGCAGTTGCGCGCGTCGCTGGGCGGCCTGGGCGGCCTGAATGCGCAGCAGTTCCAGGCCGATTCGGTGGATATCGACCTGTCCGGCCTGGGCAATGCCACGGTGAATGCGCGGACGAATGCGAACCTGCACCTGTCCGGCCTCGGCTCGGTGACCGTGTATGGCAAGCCGCTGAACCGCAACGTCAGCGTCGATGGCCTGGGCAAGGTCAGTTGGAAGTAGCGGCACGGAACAACGCGACCGGGCACCAGTGACCCATCGAGCCCGGACGAGACGGAAACAAGTAGAAGAACGAATCCCATTCTCGCAATGAAAAAAACTGGACGATTCATGATGGCGCTCGCTGCCTCCACGCTGATCGCGCTGGCCCTGCAGGGCAGCGCGATCGCCGGCTTTGCCGAGGGCGCGACCGCGTACAACAACCGCAACTACGGGCTCGCCTACAAGGAAATCCTGCCGCTGGCACGGGCCGGCAGCGCGGATGCGGAACACCTGCTCGGCCTGATGTACTACATGGGCCGCGGCGTACAGCAGGACTACAAGCAGGCGCTGATGTGGCACCGCCGCGCCGCCATGCAGGGCAAGGCCGACGCGCAGTATGTCGTCGGCGCCATGTACTACACCGGCAATGCCGTGATCCAGGACCACCGGCAGGCCGTCACGTGGTTCCGCAAGGCGGCCGAGCAGGGCCACGCCGATGCGCAGCAGGTGCTGGGCCTGATGTACCGGTACCACATCGGCGGCATGCCGCAGGATAACGTGATCGCCTACATGCTGTGGAACCTTGCCGCCGCCGGCGGCAACGCCAACGCCGTCGAGCAGCGCGCCGCCGTCGTCAAGAAAATGACGCCGGAGCAGGTCGAGGAAGGCCAGGCGCTGTCGGCCGCCTGGCGGCCCGGCAAGCCGCTGCCGCGGACGTCGAGGACCGGTGGTGGATAAGCAGAAGTTGCCGGAAAAATGGGGACGTACCCCGTTTTCCAGGAAACATTGCTCGACAATTGGGGTACGTCCCCATTTTTAGGGAAACATTGCTTTTCGCCGCTGCGCTAGAATCTTCCTTTCCCTGAAAGGACGACCATGCGCGCAATCGAGATCACCAAGGCCGGCCCACCGGACGTACTGCGGCTGTGCTACCGCGACAAGCCCACGCCCGGTCCGGGCGAACTGCTGATCCGCGTGCACGCGGCCGGCGTCAACCGGCCGGACGTGTTCCAGCGCCTCGGCAGCTATGCGCCGCCGCCGGGCGCTTCCGACCTGCCGGGTCTCGAGGTCGCCGGCGAAGTGGTGGAAGGCGATTTCGCCGCCAGCGGGTTCAAGGCGGGCGACCTGGTCTGCGCGCTGGTGCAGGGTGGCGGCTATGCCGAATATGCGGTCGCGCCGATCGAACAGTGCCTGCCGGTGCCGCAGGGCCTGTCGCTGATCGAAGCGGCCTCGCTGCCGGAAACGTATTTCACCGTGTGGAGCAATGTGTTCGACCGCGCCCGGCTCGGTCCCGGCGAGTCGCTGCTGGTGCAGGGCGGTACGTCCGGCATCGGCGTCACGGCGATCCAGCTGGCCAGCACGCTGGGCCACCGCGTATTCGCCACGGCGGGCAGCGACGAGAAGGCGCGCGCCTGCGAACAGCTCGGCGCCGAACGCGGCATCAATTACAGGCGCGAGGATTTCGCCGCCTGCGTCAAGCAGCTCACCGGCGACAACGGCGTCGATGTGATCCTCGACATGGTCGGCGGCGACTACCTGCCGCGCGAGATCAGCTGCCTGGCAGACGACGGCCGCATCGTCATCATCGCGCTGCTCGGCGGTGCCAAGGGCACGCTGGACATGGGCCAGGTGCTGCGCCGCCGCCTCACCGTCACCGGCTCCACGCTGCGGCCACGCTCGGTTGCCTTCAAGGCCGCGATCGCGCGACAGCTGCGCGACAAGGTGTGGCCCCTGCTGGAATCGAAACAGATCCGCCCTGTGATCTATGAGAGCTTCCCGCTCGAGCAGGCGGTGGAGGCACACAAGCTGATGGAAAGCAGCACGCACGTCGGCAAGATCATGCTGCAGGTGACGTGAGCGCCACGCGGGGACGACGCGACGACGCTGCCGCGGCGACGTCGCAGGGCCGTCATGGCGGCGGGCTATATTGCACTCGAAGCATGCTCACCAAATTGACGACTGCGGGTTTGACCCTGTATTGCCGAGCACGTTACAATCCCGGGTTACCTTACAACTCAAACAACTCGGACAGCCATGCGTCGCAAACTCGTCATCGGAAACTGGAAGATGAACGGCAGCCTTGCCGGCAATTCTGTATTATTACGCGGGATCGTTGAAGGCCATGCCGCCGGCGGCGCCGATCTGGCGGTATGCGTCCCCGCGCCCTACCTGGCGCAGTGCCAGGCGGAGCTGTCCGGAACGCCGGTAGCGTGGGGGGCACAGGATGTGTCGGCTTATGCCGCCGGTGCGTACACGGGCGAGATGGCGGCGTCCATGCTGCAGGAATTCGGATGCCGCTACGTCATCGTCGGCCACTCCGAGCGCCGCGCGTATCACCACGAAAGCAATGAACTGGTGGCGCAAAAGGCGCACGCCGCACTGAATGCCGGGTTGACTCCAGTCGTCTGTGTTGGCGAAACGCTGGAAGAGCGCGAGGCCGGGCGCACCAATGTCGTGGTATGCGCGCAACTGCAGGCGGTGCTCGACGTGCTGGAAAATCCGGCGCTGGACAAGATCGTGCTGGCTTACGAGCCGGTGTGGGCGATCGGCACCGGCAAGACGGCCACGCCGGCGCTGGCGCAGGAAGTGCACGCGGCACTGCGCAAGCAGGTGGCGGTGCGCAGCGCGGACGCGGCGGCAAAGGTGCAGATCCTGTACGGCGGCAGCATGAAGCCGGAAAATGCCAGGGACCTGATGGCCCAGCTGGATATTGATGGCGGCCTGATCGGTGGCGCATCGTTGAAAGCGCAGGATTTCCTTGCCATTGCAAAAGCTGGCAACTGAGCCGGCAATTGAGCCGGCAGCGGCGCGGGTGCCTGGGCGGGCAGTCGATATTGTCCGGCGGGTGGTAATGCCGGGATAGTAAGGCCGAGGTAGTAAAGCCGAGGTGGTAAGGCCGAGGTAGTAAAACCGAGGTATTAACGCTGGCGAATCCCGGCCCATGCCGGATTGGCAAGCGCGTCATGAATTATTAACTGAGCGGCCCGCGCGGCCGCCAGGTCTGAAACATCCCGGTAACGGGTGGGGTAGGCGGGCCGCAAGCCCGCGCATTTAAAATCGAGAATGGAATAGCATGAGCACCTTGTTCAATCTGGTCGTGGTAGTACAGGTTTTATCGGCACTGGCCATCATCGCCCTCGTGCTGATGCAGCACGGTAAAGGCGCTGACATGGGCGCCGCGTTTGGTTCGGGTTCGTCCGGCAGCCTGTTCGGTGCCAGCGGTTCGTCGAACTTCCTGTCGAAGTCGACGGCGCTGGCGGCGGCGATTTTCTTCGGTGCGACACTCGGCCTCGCGGTGATGTCCAATGGGCGCACCGCCAGCAGCGGCGGTGGCGTGCTGCAGAACGTGACCGTGCCGGTCAAGGGTTCGGCGGCGATTCCCGCCGCGGCGCCGGCTGCTCCGGCGGCCGACGCAAGCGTGCCGCCGGCAAGCAACGAAGGCGTGCCGCCGGCAGTGAATGGAAGTGCGGCGCCGGGCGTCGCACCTGCGCCGGCAGCGCCGAAGTAAAACCAATAATTTTGAAGTTTTTGCCGTTTTTCTCCTTGATATCGCGCAATTGACATTAACAAACGGCGCAAAGAAGAGTAGAATAGCGGCCTTAATGCCGACGTGGTGAAATTGGTAGACACGCTATCTTGAGGGGGTAGTGGCGCAAGCTGTACGAGTTCGAGTCTCGTCGTCGGCACCAGAAATTTGAGAAGCCAGCAAAAGGCCCAAGGAGTTTGTCCTCACAGCCTCTAGCTGGTTTTTTTACGAGGATGTGTCGTTCGGTCCCCGTCTCAGCGTTTGATCGGGATCGAGCGTTCAAGTCGCACCGCAATGGTGTGGCACCTCGCCAACCGGTCGTTCAACAACAGCTGTGACCCTATCGTGAACCTCGAAACTTATTTCCCCGTTCTTTTATTCATCCTGGTGGGCATCGGTGTCGGTGTCGCTCCCCAGATCCTGGGCCGCCTGCTCGGCCCGTATCGCCCGGATGCGGCGAAACTCTCCCCCTACGAGTGCGGCTTCGAAGCCTTCGAAGATGCGCGCATGAAATTCGACGTGCGTTACTACCTCGTCGCAATCCTCTTCATCCTGTTCGACCTGGAAACGGCTTTCTTCTTCCCGTGGGGCGTCTCCATGCGCGAACTGGGCTGGCAGGGCTACGTGACGATGATGGTGTTCATCGCTGAATTCGTCGTCGGTTTTTGGTATATCTGGAAGAAAGGTGCCCTTGATTGGGAATAAGCCATGGCTATTGAAGGCGTATTAAACGAAGGTTTCATCACCACCTCGGCCGACAAGCTGATCAACTGGGCACGCACCGGGTCGATGTTCCCGATGACGTTCGGCCTGGCGTGCTGCGCGGTTGAAATGATGCACGTGGGCGCTGCCCGTTACGACATGGACCGCTTCGGCGTCGTGTTCCGTCCGTCGCCGCGTCACTCCGACGTGATGATCGTGGCCGGCACGCTGTGCAACAAGATGGCACCGGCGCTGCGCAAGGTGTACGACCAGATGCCGGAGCCGCGCTGGGTCATTTCGATGGGTTCCTGCGCCAATGGCGGCGGTTACTATCACTACTCCTACTCCGTCGTGCGCGGCTGCGATCGCATCGTGCCCGTCGACGTCTACGTGCCGGGCTGCCCGCCGACCGCGGAAGCGCTGTTGTACGGCATCATGCAGTTGCAAAACAAGATCAAGCGCACCAATACGATCGCACGTTAAACGGGGCGCGCAAGAACTATGACAACAAAACTGGAAGCTTTGCAAGGCGCCCTGGCCAGCGCCCTGGGCGAGCGCGTCACGACATCCGTGGCCCTCGGTGAAATCACCCTGGTCGTCAAGGCCGACGACTACCACGCAGTGATGCAGACGCTGCGCGACCATGCCGCACTCGGATTCGATACCTTCATCGACCTGTGCGGCATCGACTATTCCGCCTACGGCGAAGGCACGTGGGAAGGCCCGCGCTTCGCGGCCGTCACGCACCTGCTGTCGGTGAAGAACAACTGGCGCGTCCGCGTGCGCGTGTTCTGCCCGGACGACGAGATGCCGCTGGTGCAGTCGATCACCGACATCTGGCGTGCCGCCAACTGGTACGAGCGCGAAGCGTTCGACCTGTACGGCATCCTGTTCGAAGGTCACAGCGACCTGCGCCGCATCTTGACCGACTACGGTTTCATCGGCCACCCGTTCCGCAAGGACTTCCCGGTCGCCGGCTACGTGGAAATGCGCTACGACGCCGACCAGGGCCGCGTGATCTACCAGCCCGTGACGATCGAGCCGCGCGAAAACGTGCCGCGCGTGATCCGGGAAGAAAAATACGGGATGAAATAATGGCTGAGATTAAGAATTACACCCTGAACTTTGGTCCGCAGCACCCGGCAGCGCACGGCGTGCTGCGTTTGGTGCTTGAGCTGGACGGCGAAGTCATCCAGCGCGCCGACCCGCACATCGGCCTGCTGCACCGCGCCACCGAGAAGCTGGCCGAGCAGAAGACCTACCTGCAGTCGGTGCCGTACATGGACCGCCTCGACTACGTGTCGATGATGTGCAACGAGCACGGCTACGTGCTGGCCATCGAGAAGCTGCTGGGCATCGAGGTGCCGCTGCGCGCGCAGTACATCCGCGTCATGTTCGACGAGATCACCCGCATCCTGAACCACCTGATGTGGCTGGGCGCGCACGCGCTGGACGTCGGTGCGATGGGCCCGTTCCTGTACTGCTTCCGCGACCGCGAAGACCTGTTCGACTGCTACGAAGCGGTATCCGGCGCGCGCATGCACGCGGCCTACTACCGCCCGGGCGGCGTGTACCGCGACCTGCCGGACGCGATGCCGAAGCACCGGCCGTCGTCGATCCGCAGCCAGAAGGAAATCGACCGCCTGAACGAACACCGCCAGGGTTCGCTGCTGGACTTCCTGGAAGCGTTCACGAACCGCTTCCCCGGCTATGTCGACGAATACGAGACCCTGCTGACCGATAACCGTATCTGGAAGCAGCGTACCGTCGGCATCGGCGTGGTATCGCCGGAAGATGCGCTGGCCATGGGCTTCACCGGCGCCATGCTGCGCGGCTCAGGCGTGCAGTGGGACCTGCGCAAGAAGCAGCCGTACGAAGTGTACGACCTGATGGACTTCGACATCCCCATCGGTACCAACGGCGACTGCTACGACCGCTACCTGGTGCGCGTGGAAGAGCTGCGCCAGTCGAACCGCATCATCAAGCAGTGCATCGAGTGGCTGCGCAACAACCCGGGCCCGGTCATGACGGACAACCGCAAGGTCGCTCCGCCGTCGCGCGTGGACATGAAGTCCAACATGGAATCGCTGATCCACCACTTCAAGCTGTTCCAGGAAGGCTTCCACGTACCGCCGGGCGAGGTCTACACGGCCATCGAACACCCGAAGGGCGAATTCGGCATCTACATCGTTTCCGACGGTGCCAACAAGCCGTACCGCCTGAAGATCCGTACGCCGGACTACACCCACCTGCAAGCGCTCGACGAAATGGCGCGCGGTCACATGATCGCCGACGCCGTCACCATCATCGGCACGCAGGACATCGTGTTCGGCAGTATCGACCGCTAACGAGGCAGGAAAAGATTATGTTATCCGAGCAGTGCTATAAAAAAATCGACCGCGAGTTGGCCAAATACCCGGCCGACCAGCGCCAGTCGGCCGTGATGGCCTCGCTGGCTCATGCCCAGGTCGAACTGGGCTGGCTGTCGCCTGAAACGATGAAGGAAATCGCCGACTATATCGGCATGCCGGCCATCGCCGTGCAGGAAGTCGCGACCTTCTACAACATGTACAACCTGAAGCCGATCGGCAAGCACAAGATCACCGTGTGCACCAACCTGCCGTGCGCATTGAGCGGCGGCGTGAAGGCCGGCGAGCACCTGAAGCAGAAGCTGGGCATCGACTACCGCGACACCACCGACGACGGCGAGTTCACCTTGCTGGAAGGCGAATGCATGGGTGCCTGCGGCGACGCGCCGGTGCTGCTGGTGAACAACCATCGCATGTGCAGCTTCATGAACAACGAAAAACTCGACGCGCTGGTGGAGGAACTGAAGAAATGACTTCGCTGCACGACCGTCACATCAATCCGCTGATCCTGAAGGATTTGAACGGCGACAACTGGCACCTGGCCGACTACGTGAAGCGTGGCGGCTATTCGGCGCTGCGCCGCATCCTCGAGGAAAAGATCCCGCCCGAGCAGATCATCGCCGAACTGAAGACGTCGGGCCTGCGCGGCCGCGGCGGCGCGGGTTTCCCGACCGGCCTGAAGTGGAGCTTCATGCCGCGCCAGTTCCCGGGCCAGAAATACCTCGTCTGCAACACCGATGAAGGCGAACCTGGCACGTTCAAGGACCGCGACATCATCCGCTACAACCCGCATTCGCTGATCGAGGGCATGGCCATCGGCGCGTATGCGATGGGCATCACCGTGGGCTACAACTACATCCACGGCGAGATCTTCCAGGACTACCTGCGCTTCGAGGAAGCGCTGGAAGAAGCACGCGCGGAAGGCTTCCTGGGCGACCGCATCATGGGTTCCGAGTTCAGCTTCCAGCTGCACGCGCACCATGGCTATGGCGCCTACATCTGCGGCGAGGAAACCGCGCTGCTGGAATCGCTGGAAGGCAAGAAAGGCCAGCCGCGCTTCAAGCCGCCGTTCCCGGCATCGTTCGGCCTGTATGGCAAGCCGACCACGATCAACAACACGGAAACCTTCGCGGCCGTGCCGTTCATCCTGAACATCGGCGCCGAGAACTACCTGGGCCTGGGCAAGCCGAACAACGGCGGCACGAAGATCTTCTCGATCTCCGGCGACGTCGAGCGTCCGGGCAACTACGAGGTTCCACTGGGCACGCCGTTCGCGAAGCTGATGGAACTGGCCGGCGGCATGCGCGGCGGCAAGAAGATCAAGGCCGTGATTCCCGGCGGTTCGTCCGCACCGGTGGTGCGCGGCGAGATCATGATGCAGACCGACCTGGACTACGACTCGATCGCGAAAGCGGGCTCGATGCTGGGTTCCGGCGCCGTGATCGTGATGGACGAGACGCGCTGCATGGTCAAGGCACTGGAACGCCTGTCGTACTTCTACTACGAGGAATCGTGCGGCCAGTGCACGCCATGCCGCGAAGGCACCGGCTGGATGTACCGGATGATCCACCGCATCGAGCACGGCCAGGGCCGCCAGACCGACCTGGACATGCTGAACTCGATCGCCGACAACATCCAGGGCCGCACCATCTGCGCACTGGGCGATGCCGCGGCGATGCCGGTGCGCGCGTTCATCAAGCAATTCCGCGAAGAATTCGAATATCACGTCGAGCACAAGCACTGCCTGGTGCCTGTGTCGGCCTTCTAAAGCGTTGATCATGGTTGAAATCGAAATTGACGGCAAAAAGGTAGAAGTCCCACCAGGTTCAATGGTGATGGACGCTGCCAACAAACTGGGAACCTACATCCCGCACTTCTGCTATCACAAGAAACTGTCGATCGCAGCGAACTGCCGCATGTGCCTCGTCGAGGTGGAGAAGGCGCCGAAGCCGCTGCCGGCCTGCGCCACTCCTGTCTCGGCGGGCATGATCGTGCGCTCGCACAGCGAGAAGGCCGTTCAGGCGCAGAAGTCGGTGATGGAATTCCTGCTGATTAACCACCCGCTGGATTGCCCGATCTGCGACCAGGGCGGCGAGTGCCAGCTGCAGGATCTGGCCGTGGGCTACGGCAAGAACAACTCCCGCTACGAGGAAGAAAAGCGCGTCGTCGTGCCGAAAGAGGCCGGCCCGCTGGTCTCGATGAAGGAGATGAGCCGCTGCATCCACTGCACCCGTTGCGTGCGTTTCGGCCAGGAAGTGGCCGGCGTGATGGAACTGGGCATGCTGGGCCGCGGCGAACACGCCGAGATCACCACCTTCGTCGGCGAAGCCGTCAGCTCCGAGCTGTCCGGCAACATGATCGACCTGTGCCCGGTCGGCGCGCTGACGTCGAAGCCGTTCCGCTACAGCGCCCGTACGTGGGAACTGTCGCGCCGCAAATCCGTGTCGCCGCACGATGGCCTGGGTGCCAACCTGATCGTCCAGGTCAAGCAGGGCAAGGTCAAGCGCGTGCTGCCGCTGGAGAACGAAGCGATCAACGAGTGCTGGATTTCCGACAAGGACCGCTTCTCGTACGAAGCCCTGGATTCCGCCGAACGCCTGACCCAGCCGATGCTGAAGCAGGGCGGCGAGTGGAAGGAAGTCGACTGGCAGACTGCGCTGGAATATGTCGCGCACGGCTTGAAGAATATCCGTCACGAACATGGCGCCGAGGCGATCGCCGCCTACGCCACCGCGCACTCCACGCTGGAAGAGCTGGCACTGCTGAAGAAGCTGGCATCCGGCATCGGTTCGGACAACATCGATTTCCGCCTGCGCCAGACCGACTTCGCGCTGGACGGCCAGGTCACGCCATGGTTGGGCATGTCGATTGCCGACGTGTCGAACCTGCAGCGTGCACTGGTCATCGGTTCGTTCCTGCGCAAGGATCACCCGCTGCTGGCATCGCGCCTGCGCGCCGCCGTGAAGAACGGCGGCCAGCTGACGCTGGTCCACGCCACCCGCGACGACAGCCTGATCACGGTGGCCAACAACATCGTGGCAGCGCCGTCCGACTGGCTGGCCGTGCTGTCGGGCATCGTGTCCGCCGTCGCATCGGCCAAGGGCGAAGCGGCGCCAGGCGGCTTCGCCACCGAGTTCAATGACGCCGCCAAGGCCGCCGCAGCAAGCCTGCTGTCCGGCGAACAGAAGGCCGTCTTCCTCGGCAACGCCGCCGTGCACCACCCGCAGGCATCCGCGATCGCGGCCGCCGCGCAGTGGATCGCCAACGCGACCGGCGCGAAGTTCGGCTACCTGACCGAAGCGGCCAACACCGTCGGCGGCTACATCGCCGGCGCGTTCTCGCAGAAAGCCGAAGCCGCATTCGCGACGCCGAAAAAAGCGTACGTGCTGCTGAACGCCGAACCGGAACTCGACGCCGCCAACCCGGCGCAAGCCGTGGCCGCGCTGAAGGGCGCCGAGATGGTCGTGGTGATGTCCGCCTTCAAGCACGGCGCCGAATACGCCGACGTGCTGCTGCCGGTTGCGCCGTTCGCCGAAACGTCCGGTACCTTCGTGAACTGCGAAGGCCGCGCGCAAAGCTTCAACGGCACCGTGAAACCGCTGGGCGACGCACGTCCGGCCTGGAAAGTGCTGCGCGTGCTGGGCAACATCCTGGGCCTGCCGGGCTTCGACTACGAAACTTCGGAATCGATCCGCGACGAAGTGCTGGGCGCAGGCGTTTCCGACGTCTCGTCGAAGCTGTCGAACGTCTCGAACGTGGCGCCGCAGGCTGCCTCGTTCGGCGCCGGCGACAAGCTCGAGCGCATCGCCGACGTGCCGATCTACTTCGCCGACGCGCTGGTGCGCCGTTCGGCACCGCTGCAGGCCACCGTCGACGCGCAGGCGCCGAAGGCCGTCATCTCGGCCGCGCTGGCCGAACAGATCGCCGTGAAGTCGGGCGACCTGGTGCAGGTGCTGCAAGGCAGCGGTTCGGCGATCCTGGAAGCGCGTGTCGATGCCGGCCTGCCGGCCAACGTGGTGCGCGTCTCCGCGGCCCACGCTTCGACCGCGACGCTGGGCGACATGTTCGGTCCGATCTCGGTAGCTAAAGCTGCAACTGCCGCAGGGGAGGGCAAATAATGGCGCTGGAATTCGTCAATACCATCAATACCGCCGGCGCCGACGCGCTGGGCGCGGCCTGGCCGTTCGTCTGGACGATGATCAAGCTGCTGTGCGTGCTGATGCCGCTGCTCGGCATGGTGGCCTACGCCACGCTGTGGGAGCGCAAGCTGATCGGCTTCATCCAGATCCGTATCGGCCCGAACCGCGTGGGTCCGATGGGCCTGCTGCAACCGATGGCCGACGGCATCAAGATGCTGCTGAAGGAAATCGTCATCCCGACCAAGGCCGCGAAAGGCCTGTTCGTGATCGGCCCCGTGATGACCATCATGCCGGCGCTGGCTGCCTGGGCGGTGGTGCCGTTCGGCCCGGAAGCCGTGCTGGCCAACGTCAACGCCGGCCTGCTGGTGCTGCTGGCGATCACGTCGATGGAAGTCTACGGCATCATCATCGCCGGCTGGTCCTCGAACTCGAAGTACTCGTTCATGGGCGCGATGCGTGCATCGGCGCAGATGATCTCGTACGAGATCCCGATGGGCTTCGCGCTGGTCGTGATCCTGATGGTGTCCGGCTCGCTGAACTTCATCGACATCGTGACCAGCCAGCAGGTCGGCCGCTTCGCCGACATGGGCGTCAACTTCATGTCGTGGAACTGGCTGCCGCTGCTGCCGCTGTTCGTGGTCTACCTGACCTCCGGCCTGGCCGAAGCGAACCGCGCACCGTTCGACGTCGTCGAGGGTGAATCGGAAATCGTCGCCGGCCACATGGTGGAGTACTCCGGCATGTCGTACGCGATGTTCATGCTGGCCGAATACGCCAACATCATCCTCGTCGGCGCACTGGCATCGATCATGTTCCTGGGCGGCTGGTCCGCACCGTTCGCGTTCCTCGAATTCGGCGGCGGTTTCGGCGGCTTCTTCTGGCTGTTCCTGAAGACGTTCCTGATCGTGTCGCTGTTCATCTGGGTGCGTGGTACCTTCCCGCGTTACCGCTACGACCAGATCATGCGTCTGGGCTGGAAGGTCTTCATTCCCCTCACGCTGTTCTGGCTCGTGCTCGTCGCGACCTGGATGCAGACGCCGTGGAACATCTGGAAGTAAGGAAGCGCACAAAATGACTCGAGTAAAAGATTTTATCGGCAGCATGATGCTGACCGAACTGATCAAGGGGCTTGCGCTGACCGGCAAGTACATGTTCTCGCGCAAGATCACCGTGCAGTACCCGGAAGAGAAGACGCCGATGTCGCCGCGCTTCCGCGGCCTGCACGCGCTGCGCCGCTATCCGAACGGCGAAGAACGCTGCATCGCCTGCAAGCTGTGCGAAGCGGTCTGCCCGGCAATGGCCATCACGATCGAATCCGACGAACGCGATGACGGCACGCGCCGCACCACGCGCTACGACATCGACCTGACCAAGTGCATCTTCTGCGGTTTCTGCGAAGAGTCGTGCCCGGTCGATTCGATCGTCGAAACGCACGTGCTGGAATACCACGGTGAAAAGCGGGGCGACCTGTACTACACCAAGGAGATGCTGCTGGCTGTCGGCGACCGCTACGAGGCGGACATCGCCGCCAACCGCGCCGCGGATGCCGCGTATCGCTGATCTGAATCGGACTTACACATGACTTTTACAACCGTTTTGTTCTACGTGTTCGCGGCCATCATGGTGGTTTCCGCGGCACGCGTGATCACGGCGCGCAACCCCGTGACGGCGGCACTGTTCCTGGTGCTGGCCTTCTTCCAGGCAGCCGGCATCTGGATGCTGCTGAAAGCCGAGTTCCTCGCCGTGGTGCTGGTGCTCGTCTACGTGGGCGCCGTGATGGTGCTGTTCCTGTTCGTCGTGATGATGGTCGACATCGACCAGACCGAGTTGCGCAAGAACTTCTGGAGCTACCTGCCGGTGGCCTCGATCGTCGGCGGCATCATCGTGCTGGAGATGGCTTCGGTGCTGTGGCGCAGCTTCGGCATGGAAACGCCGGTGCCTGAAGCGGCCAACACCATCGGTACCACGAAGGCGCTGGGCATGCTGATCTACACCCAGTACATCTACGCGTTCGAAGTGGCCGCCGTGGTGCTGCTGCTGGCCATCGTCGCCGCCGTTGCGCTGACGCTGCGCCGCCGCAAGGACATCAAGTACTTCGATCCGGGCGAAGCCGTGCGCGTCAAGCGCAACGACCGCCTGAAGATCGTCAAGATGGACGCCGTCAAGAAAGAAGTGGCGTCGACCGAAGCAACCAAGGAGGCACCATGACCCTGTCACTGGCACATTACCTGGTCCTGGGCGCGATCCTGTTCGCGATCGCGATCGTCGGTATTTTCCTGAACCGCAAGAACGTCATCGTGCTGCTGATGGCGATCGAACTGATGCTGCTGGCGGTGAACACCAACTTCATCGCGTTCTCCCACTTCCTGGGCGACGCGGCGGGGCAGATCTTCGTGTTCTTCATCCTGACGGTGGCGGCGGCGGAAGCTGCGATCGGCCTCGCGATCCTCGTGCTGATGTTCCGTAACCTGGACACCATCAACGTCGAAGACCTGGACAGCCTCAAAGGCTAGTTTTTAACCCTCGAATAATAAACAGATAGGTTCATCATGACGGGGCTTAACCCTAACCTTCTCCTCGCTGTTCCCCTCGCGCCGCTGGCGGGGTCCGCGATCGCGGGCCTGCTGGGCACGAAGTTCTTCGGCAACGTGGTCAACCGCAAGGTGGCCACGGCCGCCACGATCCTGGGCGTGCTGGTCGCGTTCCTGATTTCCTTCCAGACCTTCCTGCAGGTGCTGGACGGCGCGACCTACAACGATACGGTGTATCGCTGGATGACCGTGGCCGGCATCAACCTGGAAGTGGGCTTCCAGATCGACTCGCTGACCGCGATGATGATGTGCGTCGTGACCTTCGTGTCGCTGATGGTGCACATCTACACGATTGGATATATGGCTGAGGACGAGGGATACAACCGCTTCTTCTCGTATATCTCGCTGTTCACCTTCTCGATGCTGATGCTGGTGATGTCCAACAACTTCCTGCAGCTGTTCTTCGGCTGGGAAGCGGTGGGCCTGGTGTCGTACCTGCTGATCGGCTTCTGGTACAAGCGTCCGACCGCGATCTTCGCCAACATGAAGGCGTTCCTCGTGAACCGTGTTGGCGACTTCGGCTTCATCCTCGGCATCGGCCTGATCCTGGCCTACACCGGCACGATGGATTACCAGGAAGCGTTCGCCAGGAAGGACCTGCTGGTCAACGCGACGCTGCCGGGTACCGACTGGATGGTCATCACCGTGGCCTGCATCTGCCTGTTCATCGGCGCCATGGGCAAATCGGCCCAGTTCCCGCTGCACGTGTGGCTGCCGGACTCGATGGAAGGCCCGACCCCGATCTCGGCACTGATCCACGCCGCGACGATGGTTACCGCCGGCATCTTCATGGTGTCGCGCATGTCGCCGCTGTTCGAGCTGTCCGACGTGGCACTGTCCTTCATCCTGATCATCGGCTCGATCACCGCGCTGTTCATGGGCTTCCTGGGCATCATCCAGAACGACATCAAGCGCGTGGTGGCTTACTCGACGCTGTCGCAGCTGGGCTACATGACCGTCGCGCTGGGCGCGTCCGCCTACTCGGTGGCCGTGTTCCACCTGATGACGCACGCGTTCTTCAAGGCGCTGCTGTTCCTCGGCGCGGGCTCCGTCATCATCGGCATGCACCACGACCAGGACATCCGCAACATGGGCGGCCTGCGCAAGTACATGCCGATCACGTGGATCACGTCGCTGCTGGGTTCCCTGGCACTGATCGGCACGCCGTTCTTCTCGGGCTTCTACTCGAAGGATTCGATCATCGAGGCGGTGCACGCCACGAACCTGCCGGGCGCCGGCTTCGCGAACTTCGCGGTGCTGGCCGGCGTGTTCATCACGGCGTTCTACTCGTTCCGCATGTACTTCCGCGTGTTCCACGGTCCGGAAAACTTCGGCAAGGCACATGCGCATGACGATCACCATGATCACAAGCATGATGCCAAGGCGGCCCATGGCGACATCGCCCACGGCGCGCACGATTCCGACGCGCACCACGAAGAGGAAGACGACGACCACGGCCACCATGGCCTCGAGCCGGGCCAGAAGCCGCACGAGTCGCCGTTCGTGGTCTGGTTCCCGCTGGCCGCGCTGGCGATTCCTTCGGTGATCATCGGCTTCCTGGCCGCCGGCCCGATGCTGCATGGCGACTTCTTCAACAACGTGATCTTCGTCGACGCCGCCAAGCACCCGGCGATGAAGGAACTGAACGACATGTGGCACGGCCCGGTCGCGATGGCCCTGCACGGCCTGCAGACGGCACCGTTCTGGCTGGCACTGGCCGGCGTGGCAGCGTCGTACTACTGCTACATGATCAATCCGCGCGTTCCGGCATGGTTCTACGAGAAGTTCAAGTTCCTGCACACGCTGCTGGACAACAAGTACTACATGGACGCGTTCAACCAGGCCGTATTCGCCAAGGGCGCGCGCGTACTGGGCAACGGCCTGTGGCAGGTGGGCGACCGTGCGATCATCGACGGCTTCGTCGTCAACGGTTCGGCAAAACTGGTCGGCTGGTTCTCGTCGCTGACGCGCCTGGCGCAGACGGGTTACATCTACCACTACGCGTTCGTGATGATCATCGGCATCCTGGGCTTCCTGGTGTACTTCCTGCCGTTCTGGCACGCTTAACGCCACACGCAAAAGAGATAAAAGATGCAGTCAACGATTAATAATCTTCCTCCTTACCTCAGCCTGTCGATCTGGCTGCCGATCCTGTTCGGCGTCATCATCCTGGCGATCGGCCGCGATTCGCGCGCCGGACTGGTACGCGTGCTGGCACTGATCGGCTCGATCGTCTCGCTGCTGCCGACGATCCCGCTGTTCACGCAGTTCGACAATGCGGCGCACGGCATCCAGTTCGCCGAAAGCAGCCCGTGGATCGAGCGCTTCAACATCCACTACTTCCTCGGCATCGACGGCCTGTCGCTGTGGTTCGTGCCGCTGACCGCGTTCATCACGATCATCGTCGTGATCTCCGCCTGGGAAGTGATCCAGGAACGCGTGGCCCATTACATGGGTGCGTTCCTGATCCTGTCGGGTTTGATGATCGGCGTGTTCACCGCGCTGGACGGCCTGCTGTTCTACTTCTTCTTTGAAGCCACGCTGATCCCGATGTACATCATCATCGGCGTGTGGGGTGGTGCCAACCGCGTGTATGCGGCGTTCAAGTTCTTCCTGTACACGTTCCTCGGCTCGCTGCTGACGCTGGTCGCGATCATCTACCTGTACAACAAGTCCGGTTCGTGGAACATCCTCGAATGGCACCAGCTGCCGTTGACGATGACGGAGCAGGTCGCGATCTTCGTTGCCTTCTTCATGGCGTTCGCCGTCAAGGTGCCGATGTTCCCGGTGCACACCTGGCTGCCGGACGTGCACGTGGAAGCGCCGACCGGCGGTTCCGCCGTGCTGGCCGCGATCATGCTGAAGCTGGGCGCCTACGGTTTCCTGCGCTTTTCGCTGCCGATCACGCCGGACGCCTCGCGCGACCTGGCACCCGTCGTCATCGTGCTGTCGCTGATCGCCGTGATCTACGTGGGCCTGGTGGCCCTGGTCCAGAAGGACATGAAAAAGCTGGTCGCCTACTCGTCGATCGCGCACATGGGCTTCGTCACGCTGGGCTTCTTCATGTTCAACGACATGGGTACCCAGGGCGCCATCATGCAGATGATCTCGCACGGCTTCGTGTCCGGCGCGATGTTCCTGTGCATCGGCGTGCTGTACGACCAGGCGCACTCGCGCCAGATCGCCGACTACGGCGGCGTCGTCAACAGGATGCCGAAGTTCGCCGCGTTCTTCATCCTGTTCTCGATGGCCAACTGCGGCCTGCCGGCGACCTCCGGGTTCGTGGGCGAGTTCATGGTGATCCTGGGCGCCGTGCAGTTCAACTTCGTGACCGGCATCCTGGCCGCGACCGCGCTGATCCTGGGCGCTGCCTACTCGCTGTGGATGGCCAAGCGCGTCATCTTCGGCAAGGTGGCCAACCACCACGTGGCCGAACTGAAGGACCTGAACAACCGCGAGTTCCTGATGCTGGGCCTGCTGGCGATCGCGACCCTGTACATGGGCCTGTACCCGGCGCCGTTCACGGATACGATGCAAACCTCGGTGGCCGACCTGCTCCAGCACGTCGCGCAGACCAAGATTGCGCAATGATTGCAGATAGGACCCTAGTTACATGAATCCGAACGATACCAATCTCGCACCGATCTACGCGGAGATCTTCCTGCTGATCGCCACCTCGGCGATCCTGCTGATCGACGTGTACCTGCCTGCCGCGAAACGGAACATCACGTACATGCTGTCGCTGCTGGCCCTGGCCGGCGCGGCGGTGATCACGTACGGCGATTTCGCCGCCGGCACCACGACCTATGCGTTCAATAACATGGTCGTGTCCGACCCGATGGGCAACCTGCTGAAGCTGTTCACCTACCTGTCGGTGGGCGTCACGCTGGTGTATGCGCGCCAGTACACGACCGACCGCGGCATGTTGAGCGGTAACCTCGGCGGCGAGTTCTACGGCCTCGCGCTGTTCGCCACGCTGGGCCAGATGGTGATGATCTCGGCCAACAGCTTCCTGTCCATCTACCTGGGCCTGGAACTGATGTCGCTGTCGCTGTACGCGCTGGTCGCCCTGCGCCGCGACAACACCAACGCCACCGAAGCATCGATGAAGTACTTCGTGCTGGGCGCGCTGGCTTCCGGTTTCCTGCTGTACGGCATGTCGATGCTGTATGGCGCGACCGGCACGCTGGACCTGACGACGATGTCGGCCAAGATCGCCGCCGGATCCATCAACGACACGATCCTCGTGTTCGGCCTGGTGTTCGTGGTGGCCGGCCTGGCCTTCAAGCTGGGTGCCGTGCCGTTCCACATGTGGGTGCCGGACGTGTACCAGGGTTCGCCGACCGCCGTCACGCTGCTGCTGGGCGGCGCGCCGAAGCTGGCCACCTTCGCCATCGTCGTGCGCCTGCTGGTGGAAGGCCTGATCCCGCTGGCTTTCGACTGGCAGCAGATGCTGATGATCCTGGCCGTGATGTCGCTGGTGATCGGCAACCTGACCGCGATCGCGCAAACCAACCTGAAGCGCATGTTGGCTTACTCGACGATCGCGCAGATGGGCTTCGTGCTGCTGGGCATGATGGCCGGCGTGATCGGCACCGACCAGTCGAACGCCTCGGCAGCCTACAGCGCCGCGATGTACTACTCGATCACCTACGTGCTGACCACGCTGGCCACCTTCGGCCTGATCATGGTGCTGGCCCGCGCCGGCCACGAAGCCGAAGAGCTGTCCGACTTCAAGGGCCTGGGCAAGCGTTCCGGCTGGTACGCGCTGCTGATGACGGTATTGATGTTCTCGCTGGCCGGCGTGCCGCCGATGATGGGCTTCGCCGCCAAGTTCGCCGTGCTGCAGTCGGTGCTGAAGACGGGCTACCTGTGGCTGACCGTGTTCGCCGTGATGGCTTCGCTGGTGGGTGCGTTTTACTACCTGCGCGTCGTCAAGACGATGTGGTTCGACGAGCCGGCCGACACGGCGCCGATCAAGGTTGCCGGCGACAAGAACATCGTGCTGGCACTGAATGGCCTGATGGTCGTGGTGCTGGGCGTGATTCCCGGCCCGCTGCTCGATGCGTGCCTGCACGCGATGAGCAAGACGCTGGCATCGTAAGCCATGGATATCGGCGCCTCGGCATGGCTGGTCGTCCTGCTGGCCCTGGTGCTGGCCAACCTGCCGTTCTTCAATGAGCGCATCCTGGCCCTCGTCCCGCTGAAAGGCGGGGCAGGCCAGGCTCCCTCGAAACCCTTCCTCGTCCGGCTGCTCGAACTGACGGTGCTGTACTTCGTCGTCGGCGGCATCGGCCTGGCGCTGGAAGGGCGCATCGGTACCGTGTTCCCGCAAACGTGGGAGTTCTACGCGATCACCGCCTGCATGTTCGCCGTCCTGGCATTTCCCGGCTTTGTGGTCCGCTATCTGGGCAAGCGTCACTGAGAGCGCCTGGCAAACCTCCATGGCTGCGTTGCAGCTCCTCGCCGTACAGACGCGTACTGTCTTCGTCGCTGCGCCTTGCCCTGAAGGTTTGCCAGGCACTCTGATGCGCCACCGGCATCACCGGCGCTTCACGGCCGGTGCTGCGCTGCTACACTGTGGCCTTTACGATCATGGGAGTTTGCATGAGCAATGACGCTCACCTGGAAGAAGTGAAGGTCGACGGCGGCATCGCCTACGACGGCGGTTTCCTCAAGATCCACAAAGACCATGTCCGGCTGCCCAACGGCGCCGTGACGAGCCGCGAATACATCCGCCATCCCGGCGCTGTGGTCGTGCTGCCGGTGCTGGACGATGGCCGCATCCTGCTGGAACGCCAGTTCCGCTATCCGAATTCCCAGGTTTTCATCGAGTTCCCGGCCGGGAAGATCGACGAAGGCGAGGACCATCTCGACAGCGCCAAGCGCGAACTGGAAGAAGAGACGGGCTACACCGCCACGGACTGGCAATTCGTCGCCACCATCCACAATGCCATTGCCTATTCGGACGAGCACCTGGACCTTTACCTGGCGCGCGGCCTGACGAAAGGCCAGGCGAAACTGGACGACGGCGAATTCCTCGAATGCTTCACCGCCACGCTGGACGAGCTGCTCGAGTGGGTGCGCACCGGCCGGATCACGGACGTGAAGACGATCATCGGCACATTCTGGCTCGACAAGCTGCAGCGCGGGGACTGGAAGCTGGGCTGACCATGCCGCGCGTTTCACTGATGCCGCTGCTGCCGTTCCTGCCGGTTCTATTGCTTGTGCTGCTGTTCCTCGCGGTGCAGGCCGCGCAGGCCGCACCGGCGCGCACCGCATTCCAGGTGCGCTGCGAGGATACGATCACGAAAACCGTCTCGGTATTCTCGGCAAAGCAGAACGGCTACACGATCAACACGCAACTGTCCTATAAAATGCTGACCGCGATGAAGGGCGTCGCGCGCCGCAACGAGTTCGTGCTGGGCCTGACGCGCACCGAATCGGTGGTACGGGCCGGTGCCGAAGGCGCCATGCTGCAGGATCCGGCCAGCGGCTATGAGTGCATCGCGCCGCGGCTGAAGGTGGAGCTGACCTACGCGCCGGTGAAGATCTACGTCGGCAACGAATTCCCGGTGGGGTCGTGCGGCTACCGGGAAATACTGGCGCACGAGATGCGGCACATGCAGGCTTACATGGATCACTTGCCGAAGGTGGAAAAGACGGTGGCCGCTGCCCTGGCGAAGCGCTTCGGCGGCAAGCCGTTCTATGCGCCGAGCGGCACTGCGCGCACGGCGCTGTCGTTCGAGATCGATTCCGGCTGGCTGCCATACATCAAGGCCGAAATGGCGAAGGTGGAAGCGGTGCAGGCGGCGATCGACACACCCGCCGAATATGCCCGGCTGTCGAAGGCGTGCAATGGCGAGATCCAGAAGATACTCGTGAAAACCCGCGCCGGGCGCTGAGAGCCGCGGCACGATCCCCATGGCTGCGTTGCATCGTCTTGCCGTACTAAAGGACTGTCTTCGACGATGCGCCTTGCCCTGGGGGCCGTCTCAGGGGCCTGGAATATGATGAAGAAGAGATGAATTATTTTGCATTGATTCCCGCCGCCGGCGTGGGCGCGCGGATGGCGGTGGGCTATCCCAAGCAATACCTGCCGCTGCTGGGCAAGCCGATGCTGCGGCATACGGTCGAGGCGTTCCTCCGTTCGCCGCTGGTCGCGCACACCTATGTGGTTGTCAGCGCAGCCGACGCCTACGCCGGCGACGTCCTGCCGCCGGACCTGGCCGGCGTGACGGTGCTGCGCTGCGGCGGCGCCACGCGGATGGAATCGATCCGCAACGGCCTGCGGCTGCTGGCCTCGAGCATCGGCGCCGAGGACCGCGTGCTGGTGCACGACGCCGCGCGGCCGGGCCTGACGCCGGCACTGATCGAAAAGCTGGTCGCCGAAGCGGGCATGGAGCCGGCCGGCGGACTGCTCGCGCTGCCGGTCGTCGACACGGTGAAGAGCACGCGCGGCGGCATCGTCACCACCACGCCGCGCGACGGGATGTGGCTGGCGCAGACGCCGCAGATGTTCCCCTGCGCGCTGTTGCGGCGCGCGCTGGAGGAAGCGCCCGAGCCCGAAGCGATCACCGACGACGCCAGCGCCGTCGAACGGCTGGGCCTGTCGCCGCGCCTGGTCGAGGGTCATCCGCGCAACCTCAAGGTGACGCTGCCGGCCGACGTCCGCATCGCCGAAATGTATCTATCGATGGATTCCACCCAATGAAAAAACTCCCGTTCCGCATCGGCCAGGGCTACGACAGCCACCGCCTGGTCGAAGGCCGCCAGCTGATCCTCGGCGGCGTCGACATTCCCCACGTCAAAGGCCTCGACGGCCATTCCGATGCCGACGCGCTGCTGCATGCCGTGACCGACGCCATCCTGGGCGCGGCCGCGCTGGGTGACATCGGCAAGCATTTCCCGGACACCGCCGTCGAGTTCAAGGGCGCCGATTCGCGGGTCCTGCTGCGCGCCGCCGCCGCCAGGGTAAAAGCGACCGGCTATGACATCGGCAATGTCGATGCGACGATCATCGCCCAGCGGCCGAAGATGGCGCCGCACATCGCCACGATGGTCGCCAACATCGCCGCCGACCTGGGTGTCGAACCCGGCCAGGTGAACGTCAAGGCAAAGACCAACGAAAAGATGGGTTACCTGGGCCGCGAGGAAGGCATCAACGCCGAAGCCGTCGCGCTGCTGGTGCTGCACGCCGAATGACACGCGACCTGTCCGCCTACCGCGAGGTGGCCGTCGAATCCTTCGACGACCGCGGCACCGTGCGCGTGCGCCCCGTGGTCGGGCAGGCCTATCATCCGCTGCTGCGGGTGCAGTGTTCGCGCTCCCTCGTCACCGATCACCCGCTCGGCACGCGCTTCCTGGTGCAGGCAAAACTGACCGACAGGCTCGGCGGACCGCCGTTCCTGTACGTTTATCACGGCGATCCGGTCGTGGTGCTGAGCGCCGCGCAGGCAAGAAAATTCGTCGCCGAGTTCCGCCGCGGCCGCATCTGAAATCCCGAAAACCGGTGCCGGGCTCCGGTTAACCGGCAACAAGCGTTCCAGAAAAACTGGAGCCTGTCACCGGTTTTACGGACACCTGTCCCGGCAGCAGGTGGCGACATGCGGTGCCACGCAACGGTCAGTGGACGGCGTGCAGCGCGGTGTGCTTGCGCTCGCGCCCGAAATGCCAGCCGACGGCCGCCGTGGCCAGCGCGAATACGCCGCCGACCAGCATCGCGCTAGGCACGCCCAGGTGGTCGACGGCAAGGCCGCCCACGCCGGCACCCGATGCCAGCGCCACCTGGGCGGTGGCGACGAACAGCGCGCCGCCCGTCTCCATGCCATCCGGCGCGGCGCGGAACATCCAGTTCTGCAGGGAGATCGGCATCGCGCCGAAACCCAGCCCCCAGATCATGACCAGGGCCGTCGCGGCAACCGGATCCTGGCCGAACAGCGGCAAGGCCACCGTGGCCAGGCCCATCACGAGTCCAGTGCCGATCAGCGCGCCGCGGGCGCTCCGTTCCGCGGCCCAGCCGCCGATGATGTTGCCGAGGAATCCGGCGGCGCCGTAGGCGAGCAGCAGAACGCTGACCGTGCGCACGCTCATTGCCGACACCTGCACGAGGAACGGGGTGATGTAGGTGTAGGCGGCGAACTGGCCGACGAACATCAGCACCGTGGCCGCCAGGCCGACCCGGGCCTTGGCATTTTTCAGCAGCAGCGGCAGGTCGCGCGCCTTCGTGGCCCGGGTCGGCGGCAGCGGCGGCAGCAGGAAGACCTGGATTGCCAGCACCAGCACGCCGATGCCGGCGGCGATGCCGAATGCGGTGCGCCAGCCGAACAGTTCGCCGATCAGGGCGCCGGCCGGCACGCCAGCCACGGTGCCTATCGATACCCCGCCGAAGATCAGTGCGGTGGCGCGGGTGGTGTACCGCAGCGGCACCAGCCGCGGGCCGATCGCGACACCGATCGACCAGAAGCCGCCCACGCCGATACCCAGCAGCGAGCGGCCCATGAGGATGGGCCAGAACGACGTGGCGAAAGTCACCAGCAGGTTCGAGATCACCATCACGCCCATCAGCGCCCACAGCACGTGGCGCCGGTCGGCCCGGCCCACGCCGACGGTCACCGCCAGGGCGGAAATGGCGGCGACGATGCCGGGCACGGTGACCAGCAAACCGGCCAGGCCTTCGGTGACACGCAGTTCCGCAGCCATCTGCGGCAGCAGGCCGACCGGCAGGAACTCGGTGGTCACCAGCGCGAACGCGCCAATGCCCACCGACAGGACGGCCAGCCACGCGGCCAGGCCGGGCGGGCCGTCGTCCGGCGCGGGAAGCAGGGGATCGGGACTGGACGTGGCGGGTGCATGCATGATGATTCCTTGAGTTTTTAACCGGCCGGTTATAATCTATCGGGGCAGCATCACACGTCAAGGAATTTTTAACCGATCGGTATGAAAGTAAAGACGCATCAGGGAATGGATCCGCCGGGCCAGCCAGACCGTCCCCGCACGGGGCGCCCGCGCACGTTCGACGAGGAAGAAGCCCTCGACCGGGCCATGGAGGTTTTCTGGGAGAAGGGGTACGAAGGCAGCTCGTTGCCGGAGCTGACCGCGGCGATGGGCATGAACCGACCCAGCCTTTACGCGGTATTCGGCAACAAGGAGGGGCTGTTTCGCCGCGCGGTCCAGCGTTACCAGAGCACTCGGCTGGACTTCTGCGATGCGGCGCTGGAAGCCACAACCTCGCGCGAGGTGGTGGAACGGCTGCTGCGCGGTTCGGCCGATGTGCAGACATGCCCCGACAGTCCGCATGGCTGCCTGGGCACCAGTGGCGCGCTGGCCTGCGGCGACGAGGCCCGCCCGCTGCGCGATGAGCTCGTGGCACTGCGCAGCGCGCGCGAACAGCGCCTGCGCCAGCGCCTCGAACGCGCGGTCGCGGAAGGCGACCTGCCAGCCCACGCCGACGCGGCGCAACTGGCCAGTTTCGTCGCCACGATCGTGCAGGGCATGGCCGTGCAGGCCGCCGGTGGCGCCACCCGGGGCGAACTGTATCGGACCATCGATTTCGTCATGGCCGGATGGCCGGGAAAACAGGAGACCCGATGATTGCGATTCGTGAACTCGACCACATCGTGCTGCGCGTGGTCGACCTGGACAGGATGATCCGCTTCTACACCGGCGTGCTGGGCTGCCCGATCGAGCGGCGGCAGGACGAGATCGGCCTCGTGCAGCTGCGTGCCGGCAGTGCGCTGGTCGACCTGGTGCCGGTGCACGGCAAGCTGGGCCGGATGGGCGGCGCGCCGCCGGGGAAAGAGGGCCGCAATGTCGATCATTTCTGCTTCCGGGTCGAGCCGTTCGACGAAGCCGTCATCCGCGCGCACCTCGACCGGTGCGGCGTGGCCAGCGGCCCCGCCGAATCGCGCTACGGCGCGGAAGGCGAGGGGCCGTCGATCTATATCGAGGATCCCGAGGGTAATACGGTGGAACTGAAGGGTGCGCCATACCCGCCGGCGGCGAAGACCGGATCCTAGGCCGGGCGCAGCGGGAAGGCGACGCGGAATACCACGTGCGGCGCTTCGTAGCGGTAGGTGACGGTGCCGCCATGCCCCTTCACGACATTCTCGGCAATATACAGCCCGAGGCCCATGCCGGTGCGGTTGGCGCGGTTCTGCAGGGCCATCCGCTTGAACGGGTTGAACAGCTGCGCTTCGAGTTCGGGCGGGATCGGCGCGCCGTCGTTGCGCACTTGCAGCACGGCCTGGCCGTCTTCCTCGCGGAGCGTGACGAGGATCGGCAGGCCGTTGACGCCATGGTGGCGGGCGTTGCTGAGCAGGTTGCTGATCACCTGCGCCATCCGGTCCGGGTCGGCGCAGCCGAGCACCTCCGGCGCGATGTCGGCTTGGTAGACGGTGCCGGGATGCGCCATGCGGGTTTCATCGAGCAGGTCCTCCGTCATTTTCGACAGGTCGACGTCGGTCTTGCGCATGAAAAGTCCCAGTCCACTGTCGAGCCGGCTCATATCGAGCACCTGGCTGATCAGCCGCTGCATCCGGCCGGACGAGCGCTCGATGCGCTGACCCAGTTGCTGCGGCTGGGCGCCATGCTGCAGTACCGAGGCCGCCATCGAGATCGACTGCAGTGGATCGCGCAGGTCGTGGCCCAGCATCGCCAGCAGTTGCATGCGGGCCTTTTCCGTCTCGGCATGACGCGCCATGCTGGCCCGGTGCATCTCGCCCAGCAACTGGTCGGCCACCATCAGCCGCGCCGATTCCCATGGCACTGCCTTGTCGTGCACCGATTCCACCCATTCGTCGAACGAGCCGCGCGGTGTCAGGCGATGGCCCAGCGGGCCGGTCCTTTCCTGCTTGTCCGGCTTGCCGGCCCAGCGCACGGTTTCGATCTGCTCCTTGCGCAGCGCCAGCAGCCAGCCGGCGGTGGCCGGGTCGAAGTGCAGGGCCAGCAAGCCGACCCAGGGCCCGAGGCGCTCGCGCAGCGCTTCGGGCCACTGCCCACGGCTGAAGCGATGCAGCATCTCGTCGCCGTCCGGCGGCAGCGATGCGACGATCATCGCCGCCAGTTCGTCGTCCACGCCATGCGCCGTCAGCTTGCCTTGCTGTGCAAAGACCAGCGCGTCGGCAGCCAGGTTCGTGGCCAGTTCGTCGGCATGGCGCTCCAGGGCGGCCAGCACGTCGTCCTCGTGCAGCAGCGTTTCGATCAGGCGCGTGCGCGCCACGGCGGCGTGTTCGGCCAGCGCCGCGCGCTCGCGCGAGTCGATGCTCTGCACGGCGGCGGCCAGTACCTGCGCCATCACGTCGCACGCCATCCGCACCGAATACGGCACGCGCAGCGGCGCCATGTGGTGGCAGGCGATCAGGCCCCACAGCCGGCCATTGATGACGATCGACACGCTCATCGACGCGCCCACCCCCATGTTCTGCAGGTATTCGATGTGGATCGGCGATACGCTGCGCAGCACGCAATGGCTCATGTCCAGCGGTGCGTCGGCGGCCGTGCCCAGCACCGGCACCGGCGTGTAGCCGACGTCGGCGATCAGGCGCAGCGTGTTGATCGTATACAGGCGGCGCGCCTGCGCCGGTATGTCGCTGGCCGGGTAGCGCATGCCGAGGAACGGGTGCAGGTCGTCGCGCCGCGCCTCGGCAGTGACATCGCCGCTGTCGTCGTGGCGAAAGCGGTAGGCCATCACGCGATCGAAGCCCGTGATCTCGCGCACCTGCTCCACGGCATGGCGCAGCAGCGCCTCGGTCGAGCGCTGCCGGCGCAACCTTTCGATCGCGGCATGGGCTTTCAGCGCAAAGGCGGCCAGGGCGTCGGCCGCCACCTTGCGCAATTCGAATTCGGCGATGGCGTAAGTGCCATTACCGTGCACCACGCAGTCGAAGGTGTGGCCGTTGCCGCGGGTTTCGATGCCGCTTGGCGAATCGGCACCTTCCTCCAGGCAGGTGCGCAACTGCCCGGTCACGTCCGCCGCCAGTCCCAGCTGGCTGTACGGGGTGCCGGCGGCCGGCGCGAAGCCGAGCAGGTCGGCCACGTTGGCGCTCCATGCGCGCAGCGTGCCGTCGGCCGCGAAGGCCAGCATCGCACCATGCGGCTGCACCAGGCCGGGAATGTGGATCGGTTCGTCCGCGCAATTGTCCAGGCCGACCGGAGGGGCCGGCATTGCCTGGGCGCCCGGCTGTCCCTTCATGCCGCCCGCGATACCAGGGTGGCACCTGCCGCGCTGCTGCGCCGCAGGGTGATCAGGCTGTCGAACGCGTCGCAGGCGCCCCGGCAAGCCTCGGCGATGGCCGCCTCGCCCTGTACGCTGGCGCGCAAGGCACGGAGGAAATGCTGCCAGCGGGGGCCGGGCGCGACGCCGTCGGCACGCAGGTAACGCAGCGGATGCGGTGCCAGGCGGTCCGCCAGCCGGCGGTACAGCACCGCGCCGCCGAGGCGCGAACCCTCGATCACGTACGCGACGCCCCAGCGATAGGCCGCGGCGTCGCCGCCATGCCAAGGCACGGCAGCGAACGGCACGGCGCCGCCAAGCGACGGATCGTCCAGGTCGGCCTCGATCTGGGGCAGGTGCGGTGCCGGCGCCAGCAGCGCGCCATCCTGTGGCCCGTCGGCGAAACGGGCCTGCCAGGCCTCGATCGGCACGAGCCAGCTGCGCAGCAGCGCCAGGTGGTCGCGGTAATCGTGCAGTGTCGGTGCCGGCCGGGCAAGCGGCATGCTGCCGTCCAGCTCGGCGTGGCGGGCGGCGGTGGCATCGCGCAAGGCGGCAAGGATGTCGGGATGTGCTGCGGTCATCCCACTATTGTATCGCTCAGTCAACGTCTTCGTCGTCCGATTCGTCGCCCGGCACGTCCCGCTTGCGTTCCGCATCGGCTTCCAGCCGTAGCCGCGCCGCGGAACCCAGGAAATCGTCGACGCTGTGGTCCGGGCTCTGGCGCACGGCGGGCGGCAGCAGCACCGACATGTACAGCTCATCGGACAGGCGGCCGGTGCCTTGCAGGTTGCTCATCGCGACCAGCCCGGAGCCGAGCCCCAGCAGGATGCCGCAGGCGATCTGCAGCCGCCTGGTCGACATGTGCGGCCGCACGGTTCGCACATGGAAATACACCATGCCGCAGACGATCAGGATCGACACGTGGTTGCCGTAGCGCGTAAAGACTTCGGCGGACCAGGCAAAGGCCAGTACCGCCGACAGCGCCTTCCAGGCACCGATGGTGACCAGCCCGGCGCCCAGGATGAACAGGTGCCGCCCGAGCCGCGCGTGGCTGCCGAACAGGCGGTTGACCAGCGCCCAGACGCCGCTCCAGACCAGCCCGGCACCCACGCCGGTGGCGATCGTCAGCAGGTAGCGGATCGCCTGGAAGCCTTCGGTATCGGTCAGCGCTTCGTCGACGCCGAGGAACAGCGCGATCAGCGCCACCCCGGCCAGTGCCGGCGCGCCGCCTTCCCACGCATGCATCGTGGTGTCCGTCAGTTCCGGTTCGACCGGAAAGGCGGCGTCGCGCACGCGCAGCCGCGTGTGCCCGAGCCGCACCGTCGTCGTGCCGTTCAGTGCCACCGCCTGCTGGCGCCGGCCGTGCAGCACGATGCCGTTCTGGCTGCCCAGGTCGCGCAGCACCAGGGCACCGTCGCCATCCTGCTCCAGCACCGCGTGGTGCGGCGCGGTATGGGCATCGTCGAGAACGAAGTCGTTGTCGTAGCCGCGGCCCAGCGTGACGGGCAGCGACTCGAAGCGCTGCCTGGACAGCACATCGCCGTTGCGCGCGAGGATTTCAATGAAGTACGGTGCCGTCATCTGGTACCCGTACGCGCCAGCGCTTCGAGGAAGGCGCGCGCGGTGCGCATGCCATTGTCATAGGACACGCCGCGCGCATCCAGCCGGCTTTGCAGGTTCATCATGCCGTCGTCGGTGCTGGCCGTCAGCAGCGAGAAGTCGTACAGGCCGGCGAACTTGCGGTAGGCGCGCACGCACAGCACGGCGCGCATCGGCAGCGAACCATTCGTCACGAACTGCTCGGTGCATTGCGGGCCGGTCAGGCGGCTGTCCTTGTAGTTGCCGAAGGACTCGTTCTTGAACGAACTCGACGACAACTGGGCGAAGCGGATCGCATCGAGCCCGGTGCTGCGCAGGTATTGATGGCGGATGCCGACCGCCCCGGTCTGCAGCGCATTGGAAACGAAGACCGATGACTCCATCGTGCAGCTGGTGGTGTCGACCGCGAACGGTTTTTCGGTGCGCGACGTGGCCTGGGCGCTGGAGTTGCCCCAGCAGCGCATCTGCTCCGTTTCGCGCACCGGCACTTCGTACGGCCCCATCGTTTTCTTCGTCAGCGGCCCGGCCAGCAACTGGTCCACCATTGCTTTCTGGTGCGCCAGCAACTGCTGCGTGACGATGGCGGTGAAATCCCTTGGCGCCGCGGTTTTGTCGCCGACCTGCTTCAACAGCCGCTGCGCATAGCGGATCGGCACGAGGAAGCTGACCAGTTCGCCGTCCAGCCGCTTGGCCACGTTGACGCCGGCCACCTCGCCATTGGCCGTCACGCTGGGGCCGCCGCTCATGCCCGAATTGATCGGACCGGTAAACATCAGCTGGTCGTAGAAGCTGCGCGAGATGACGCCGTTGTACGCGCCTTCGGAGATGGCGAAGCCCAGGTCCAGCGGGTTGCCCAGCGAGTACAGGTACTGCCCCTGCGTCAGCCGCACCGTATCTTCCGGCACCTTGAAGAAGCCGGTGCCGTAGCGGTTCACGCGCACCACCGCCAGGTCATGCAGCACGTCGACCGCCAGCAATTCGATGTTGCCGCGCTGGCCGGACGTGTCGACCCATTCGCCCGTGTAGGTTTCCGGATCGAGTGCGAATTGCGAGACGACGTGGTAATTCGTCAGCACCAGGTTCGAGGTGCCGACCAGGAAGCCGGAACCGACCGAGGACTGCGTGCGGCCGCTTTTCAGCAGCGAACGCACCTGCAGCAGGTCGGCCTTGGCCGCCGCGTACAGCTTTTGCGCAGCGGAGGAGGGCGTAGGCAGCGGTGCGGAGTCGGCCTGCGCACCCTGCGCGCCCGGTGCCGGCACGCGCCGGGCAGCGGGAGCGCCGCCGGGTGGTGTCTGTGCGCCCGGCATCGTCGGGGGTGCCGATGGGGGAACGGGCGCGGCCGCGGCGGCGGCGCCCCAGGTCACGGTGATCGCGAATTGAACGGTTGCGGCAAGCCGGGTGGGTTTCATGCAGTTCCTGGACTACTTTTCGACAACGAAGAGTGTACCTCAGGAACCCTCGCCCGGGACGGCGCCAGCCCGGCCGTTACGCTTGGTTACTTTTTACTTACGGATGAAAATACGTGGAGTATCGGGTGGATATTACTGTTCGCCGTCGCTGGTGGCGGTGGCGACCACGGGCGACATCATGTGGCCCAGCTTCAGCGCCTTGGTGTTCAGGTAATGCTGGTTGAACACGTTGCGGTTGACCAGCAGCGGCACGCGTTCGGCGACCGGCATGCCGAGCTTTTCCATCGCGGCGATTTTGCGCGGGTTGTTCGTCATCAGGCGCAGGGCGCGCACGCCGAACTGGCGCAGCATCGGCGCCACCAGCTCATAGCTGCGCTGGTCCGGCTTGAAGCCGAGCTGCTCGTTGGCCTGCACGGTATCGGCGCCCGCCTCCTGCAGCCGGTAGGCGCGCATCTTGTTCAGCAGGCCGATGCCGCGGCCTTCCTGGCGCAGGTACAGCAGCACGCCGCGGCCTTCGGCCGCGATGCGCTGGAGCGCGCCTTCGAGCTGGGCGCCGCAGTCGCAGCGCTGGGAAAACAGCACGTCGCCCGTCAGGCACTCGCTGTGCACGCGCGCCAGCACCGGCGCGCCGTCGCCGATATCGCCCAGCACCATCGCCAGGTGTTCCTTGCCGGTCGAATGCTCGATGAACGCGTGCAGCGTGAATTCCGCCCACGGCGTGGGCAGCGCGCACGAGGTGACGTATTCGAGATCGGCGGGATCGACAGGGATTTCAGCGACGGGCAGCATGGCTAAGCTCTTTTCATTCGGGTACGTATAAGCCCTTCATCATAGCAAAGATTGCGGTTCCGGCAGAAGCGGCCAACGGTCGAGCCCGCATCCCTGCCACTGGCACGGGAGACGGGCTCTTCCATGCTACCGATCAGTAAGGCAGGTCGAACACCAGCACCTCGGCAGCTTCGGCGTGATCCAGCTTCACCTGCGTTTCGCGGGTGATCTTCAGCGCGTCGCCGCCTTTCAGCGCGGTGCCGTTGACACTCACCGTGCCGCGGATCACATGGACGTAGCCGGTGCGCTCTTCGTCCAGGGCGTGCGTCACGCTGTCGCCCTCGTTGAGGATCGTCGCATAGATGCGCGCATCCTGGTGAATCAGTACCGAGCCATCGTGGCCGTTCGGGGAGGCGATCAGGCGCAGCTTGCCCTGCTTGCTCTCAGGCGAGAAATGCTTTTCCTCGTAGCCCGGGGCAATACCGGCTTCGGATGGCTGCACCCAGATCTGCAGGAAGTGCACGCGCTCGGTCTTCGAGTGGTTGAACTCGCTGTGCCGCACGCCGGTGCCGGCCGTCATGCGCTGCACGTCGCCGTAGCGCAGCACGCTGCCGTTGCCCATGCTGTCCTGGTGTTCCAGCGCGCCTTCCAGCACGTAGGAAATGATCTCCATGTCGCGGTGGCCATGCGTGCCGAAGCCCTGGCCCGGCATCACCTTGTCCTCGTTGATCACCAGCAGCGGGCCAAAGCCCATGTGACGCGGATCGTGGTAATGGCCAAACGAGAAGGTATGGCGGGAATCGAGCCAGCCGTGGTTGGCGACACCGCGTTCTTCACTGCGACGGACTTCTTGCATGATATGCTCCTTGAATGTTGTTTGCGATCGTTTCGAACACCTGTTTCGTGGTGTTCGCTGCTCGGATGTAACTACTATACGCCGCCCCGAACGAATCAAAAAACGGAAAAAATACCGTTCAATTATCGAAAATTTCGAACATGCTCAGACTCAGCCTGGAAGCCCTGCAGATCGTCGATGCCATCGATCGCCGCGGCTCCTTTTCCGCCGCCGGCAAGGAATTGCACCGCGTGCCTTCGACCATTTCATACACCGTGGGCAAGCTCGAGGATGATCTCGGGGTGCAGGTGTTCGAGCGCAACGGCCCGAAAGTGGAGTTGACGAAAGCCGGCCGTGAACTGCTGAAAGAAGGCCGCTACCTGCTGCGCGCGGCACAAGACCTGGAGCACCGGGTCAGGCGTGTGGCATCCGGCTGGGAAACCGAGCTGGCGATCGGCCATGACTCGATGTTTTCCAGCCTCGCATTCGGCGACGACATCCGCGCCTTCTACGAAGTTGCGCAGCAGACGCGCCTGCGCATCGTGCGCGAGGCGCTGTCCGGTACCTGGGAAGCGCTGCTGGACCGGCGCGTCGACCTGGTGATCGGCGCGCCAGGAGATGGCCCGGCCGGCGGCGGCTACGTTTCCGAGCCGATCGGCACGCTGGGCTGGGTGTTCGCGGTGGCGCCATCCCACCCGCTGGCAGCCGTCCAGGGCCGCCTCGGGCGCACGCACCTGCAGCAATACCGCGCAGTGGCAATGGCCGATTCGGCGCGGCAGATGGCACCCCGCACTGTGGGCCTGTTGCTGGGGCAGGATACGCTGACGGTGCCCGACATGGCGGCCAAGGTGCAGTACCAGGTCGCCGGCCTCGGCTTTGGCTTCCTGCCCGAGCCGTGCGCGCGCGCCGCGATCGCCGCCGGCCTGCTGGTGGAGAAGGAGGTCGAGGAACCGAAACCGGACGAAACCTTCTATCTGGCCTGGCGCACCGGCGAAACGGGCGCCGCGCTGCAATGGTGGCTGGCGCGCATGCGCGCCGGCGTGCTGTTCGAGCGGATGTGCCGGCACCTGCCCGCGGCATGATTGCGGTGCATCAATAAGATGCGTCATGGCAAGCTTTTGCGTGGAATTGTGTTGCGGTAACTGTTGACTGTCGCCAATTATTCGGGGGTACTATCCTCTTCGTCGGCTCCCGCCCTTCGAGAGATCCTCCCCATGAATACGCTATTCCTGCAGTTGCTTGCCGACCGCCAGGGCAATCCGGCGGGACTGGTGCTGGCGCTTTCCGGCGGCCCGCCGGAAGAGCCCGCGCAACCGCTGCTGCGACTGGCGGCGCGCATCCCCTGTCATTACCGGCCCGGCCTGTCCGAGCGCTGCGCCGAACCGTTGCGCAAAGCCGGGTGGCATGAGTTGCCGTCCGGCCGTACCGTGCATGCCGATCGGCCGCCCGGCAACTCCTTGCCCGGCCATGTGATGTGGATCGAGGGCGACTGGGCACTGGCACTGCCGCAGCGGCCCGCCGGCAATGGTGCGGCATCGCGCGCACTGGCGTTGCAGCTGGTGCAGCGCGTCGCCGCCGATGCGGATACCCACGACATCGAGGAACTCCTGCGCCGCGACGCCACGTTGTCGTATCACCTGCTGCGGCTTGTCAATTCGCTGGGCATGGGCAGCGGCCGCAAGGTGACGAGCTTCTCGCAAGCCATCCTGCTGCTGGGCCGGCAGCAACTGCGGCGCTGGCTGAACCTGATGCTGTTCGCGGCACGCCGCGGCGACGAACGCTCGGCGATGCTGCTGGCACGGGTATCGGTGCGGGCGCGACTGATGGAGCTGCTGGCCCGCGCCATTGGCCTGGACCGGCTGAACCAGGAGCAGGCATTCATGACCGGCATGTTTTCGCTGCTGGGCGTGCTGTTCGGCGCGCCCCTGGCCGACGTGCTGGCGCCGCTGGCGATCGCCGATGCCGTCCAGGGGGCGCTGCTGGATCGCCAGGGCGAGCAGGGCGCATTGCTGGCGCTGGTGGAAGCAGCGGAACGGAGCGATTTCGGGCCGGTGGCCGCGGCGCTCGACCGTGCCCGGCTGCCTGCCGCCGATTTCAACGCGATGGTCGTCGAGGCCAATGAATGGATGCTGGTCGTGACCGGCGACGTGGCTGGCCGATCCCATGGATGACACGGCGATCGCGCGCTGCCTGGCGCTGTGCCGCGCGGCCCGCTCGCAAGCGGGCGCCGCGCTGGCGAACACGCTCGGCCAGCTCGAAAGTGCGCTGGCCGAAGCGGGTGCGCAGGCGGAACCGGGCGACCGGCCGCAGCCGGTCGAAGCTGCCGAGGCGGCGCTGGAACTCGACCTGGCCGGTTACGTCACCGCCTGGAACGCCGGCGCCGTGCGGATGTTCGGCTACACGGCCGGCGAAGCTGTCGGCCGGCACGTGCTGTTCCTGTACACGGATGACGACGAGGAAAGCAGCATCGCCGAACTGGTCGTGGAAACGGACCAGGCCAGCGCCGAGGTGCGCCGCCGCAAGAAGTCCGGCGATACCATCCGCGTCCGGCTGTCCATCATGCTGATGAAGGATGACACGGGCGACACCGCCGGCATGCAGGTGCGGCTGGCGCAGGTGGATGAAGGCCTGTCGGTGGCGGCGAAAGCGAGCCTGCATGGCCGCATCATCGACGACACCGACCAGGGCGTCATGATTACCGATGCCGGCGAACGCATTGTCTCCGTCAACAGTGCGTTCACGCGCATCACCGGCTACACGATGGCCGAGGCGATCGGCAAGACACCCGACCTGTTGCGCGCGGCCCTGCACGATGCCGGCTTCGGCGTGCAGGTGCGGGCCGCGATGGCGGGCGCCGGACCATGGCGCGGCGAGATCGTGGGCCGCCGCAAGAACGGCGAGCTGTTCCCGCAATCGGTGATCGTCGGTGCCGTGCGCGACGAGGCAGGCCGGATCAGTCATGCGTTCTCCCTGTTCAGCGACATCAGCGTGCACAAGAATGCCGAGGCGCGCATGCAGCGCATGGCCAATTACGACGCATTGACCGGTTTGCCGAACCAGGGCTTGCTGATGCAGTTGCTGGCACAGGCCATGGCCGAGGCGCGGCGCAACCGCGAGCCCGGCGCGCTGCTGGTCGTGGAGGTCACGCGGCTGGGCGCCATCGCCGACACGCTGGGCCACGACGTGGGCAACGCGGTGCTCGTCGAGGCTGCCCGCTTGCTGCGCTCGCGGCTGCGCGAGGGAGATATCCTGGCGCGGCTCGGTGGCGGCAAGTTCGCCATCGGGCTGCCGCGCATCGACCGGCGCGAACATGCGGCACTGGTGGCGCGCAAGCTGGTCGACGTGCTGGCGGCACCGATTGCCGTGGGCACGCACTCGCTGCAGGTCGGCACCCAGGTGGGCATCGCGGTCTGGCCCGAGGATGCGCACGAACCGGGCGCGCTGCTGCGCGGCGCCGACGTGGCCGCCACGCGCGCCGGCAACAGCATGGAGCCGGCGCTGCTGTTCTTTTCCGAAGAGATGAACCAGCGCGTCAAGGAACACCTGCGCATCGAAAGCGAACTGCGCGATGCGCTGGCGAACGGCGAACTGCTGCTGTACTACCAGCCGAAAGTCAGCCTGCGCAGTGGCCGGATCGTCGGCGCCGAAGCGCTGCTGCGCTGGCGCCATCCGGTGCGCGGACTGATATCGCCGGGCGTGTTCATTCCGGTGGCGGAGGAAACCGGGCTGATCATGGAGCTCGGCAACTGGGTCATCGAAGAAGCGTGCCGGCAAATCCGCCAATGGCGCGAGGCCGGCCTGGCGATGCCACCGATCGCGCTCAACCTGTCGGCGCGGCAGTTCGACCGCGGCCTGCCGCAGCGCATGGCCGATGTACTGGAGCGCTACCAGGTGCATCCCGAGCAGGTCATGCTGGAGATTACCGAAAGCCTGCTGGTACGCGGTGCCGATAGCGTGATCGCGATCATGAACGAGCTGGTGGCGATGGGGCTGGCGCTGGCGCTGGACGACTTCGGCACCGGGTACTCGAGCCTTGCCTACCTGAAGAAATTCCCGATCAGCACCCTGAAGATCGACCGCGCGTTCGTGGTCGGCCTGCCGCACGAGGAAAACGACTGCGCGATCGCGCGGGCGATCGTCACGATGGCGCAGCAGATGCGGCAGGAGATCGTCGCCGAGGGCGTCGAAACGATGGACCAGATGGCTTTCCTGCGCGAGCTCGGCTGCGACCAGCTGCAGGGCTACCTGTTCAGCCAGCCAATCGCCGCCGCCGACTTCGAGCGCATGATGGGCGAGGGCCGGCGGCTCGCACTGGCTCTACCGGATCGCTGAAAGGATCGCTGAACGCTGGCTCCGTTGAAGATGAGCCTGGTGAAACGGCGTGGATGGCGGTGCGTGCCGGCACCACGCAAAGCGTCCGTCAAAACGGGAAAGCCGCTCCTTCGAGCGGCTTTCGGTGTTCCCGAATGGCCGGGAACCGCGCATGGGCGCCGGGATGCTGCTACCGGCTTCCGCTAGCGCTTGTCGTCGTTCTTGTGGCTCTGACGACCGGCCTGGGCATGCTGTTCAGGCGTGCCGCCGCGGGTGCCGCCACCCTGGCCACCCTGGTTGCCGCCGCCGCTCGAGCCTTGATTGCCCTGGTTGCCGCTCTGGCGGTTGCCATCGTTCTTGTGGCTCATGCTGCCGGCCTTGCGTGCCTCTTCCGAGGTGAATTCATGCGCATTGCCGGAAGCGTGTGCCGCGCGGCCGCCTTCGGAGGCGATTTCGCGCTGGCGTTCAGGGTCCATGGAAGCAAAACCGCGGTTGCTGGTATCGCCACTCTGGTTGTTGCCCTTGTTGCCGCCCTGGTTGTTGCCCTGGTTAGATGATGCCATGGTTCTCTCCTTAAATCGTGATGAACATTGCACATCCTTTACCTGACCTGTCGTCACACTGGATTCGTGTGCAAGTCGTGTAAGGGAGCGCTCATCTTAGGCCCGTTGGATGGACGTTTTTATAAGCGGTCAGGAGGGGGGCGTGTAGGACAAAGCCTCATTGAAAAGTAACACAGCTGTAGACGAATGTAACAGTGCTAGCCATGCCGGAATGGGCATTTTCGCGCCGAAATCAGCTCGTCATCGCTGGCGTAGCGGATCGAGCAGCCCGCGCAAGGCGTTGTGGTCGAGTTCGTACATCAGGGCCAGCAGTGCGCCCAGTTCCCCTTTCGGAAAACCTTCACGCGCCAGCCACCCGAGGTAATGGCCGGGCAGGTCGGCCAGCTTGCGTCCCTGGTATTTTCCGTAAGGCATTTCGCGGATGAGCAGCAGGGCAAGGGCTTCACTATTCATGGTCAGGATTGTTGCGTGTGGATCAAATATGTTCTGCCGGAGCGCGGCTTTTTCGAAAGAATGACTTCCGTGATACTGCACGGCATCCCGCTACTTTACAGGAGTCATCCATGCCCATTGCCTTGCTGGCGCTGACGATCAGCGCCTTCGCCATCGGAACCACCGAGTTCGTCATCGTCGGCCTGCTGCCTACCATTGCCGCCGATCTGCACGTCACGCTGCCCTCGGCCGGCCTGCTCGTCAGCCTGTATGCGCTGGGCGTAGCAGTCGGCGCTCCCGTGCTGACAGCGCTCACCGGCAAGCTGCCGCGCAAGATGCTGCTGCTGGCACTGATGGTGCTTTTCACTGCCGGCAACCTGCTGGCCTGGCAGGCGCCCGGCTATGAATCGCTGGTGGCCGCGCGCATCCTCACCGGGCTGGCGCACGGCGTATTTTTCTCCATCGGCTCCACCATCGCCACGTCGCTGGTACCGAAGGAAAAGGCGGCCAGCGCGATCGCCATCATGTTTACCGGCCTGACGGTGGCGCTGGTGACCGGCGTGCCGCTGGGTACCTTCACCGGCCAGCACTTCGGCTGGCGCGAAACCTTCCTGGCCGTATCGGCGCTGGGTGTCATCGCCTTCATCGGCAGCCTGCTGTACGTACCGAAGGACATCCAGCACACGAAGCCGGCATCGCTGCTGGCGCAGATGCAGGTGCTGGCGCAACCCCGGCTGCTGCTGGTCTATGCCATGACAGCGGTCGGCTACGGCGGTTCCTTCATCGCGTTCACCTTCCTCGCGCCGATCCTGCAGCAGGTTGCCGGCTTTGGCGAGAGCGCCGTCGGGGTGGTGATGCTGGTGTATGGTGTCTCTGTGGCGGCCGGCAATATCTGGGGCGGCAAGCTGGCGGACCGGCGCGGCCCGGTCGACGCCCTGAAGATCATCTTCCTCGGCCTGGCCGCCGTGCTGCTGGCGCTGACCTTTACCGCACCGCACCCGTGGCTGGTGGTGCTGACGGTCCTGCTGTGGGGCGCGGTCGCATTCGGCAATGTGGCCGGCCTGCAGGTGTACGTGGTGCAGCAGGCGGAACACTACACGCCGCGCGCCGTCGACGTGGCATCGGGCCTGAACATCGCCGCCTTCAACCTCGGCATTGCCGGCGGCGCCTGGGGCGGCGGCCACATCGTCGAACATCTCGGCCTCGTGCACACCGGCTGGATCGGCGCGCTCGTCGTGCTGGGTGCTTATGGCCTGACGGTGCTGTCCGGCCGGCTGGACCGGCTCAACCCGCGGCCTGCCACGTCAGGCGAACCGCTGCGCGCGGTCGCACACTAGGGCGTTTCGGGATCCATCGCGGGCTCGTCCGGCAGCGCGGGCCCTTTCTTCAGGTGCTTCATGAACTGCTTGAAGTGCGGCTGCAATTCGGTGAACAGCGGGTGGTCGCGGTTTTCCAGCATGACCTCGGAAAACAGCTTCAGCCCGACGGCCAGCGACGTGGCGGTTTCCGCATCGAAGTCGCCACGCCCGCGCATGCGCTCGACGATGGAAAAAATGTCGTCGTGGTTGCCGGTCTCGAACGTCAGCGGGGTGCGCGTGACGGGATTGCCACCCGGGTCCTGCAGGTGTTCGACAGTGATGCGGTAACGGTGCTGTTTCATCGCTCATGCCTCCTGGCTGGGTTGGTTCGGCAGCAGCAGCGCATGCTGCGTGGCGGTATGGAAATCGCGCCAGACCCGGTTGATCGGGGCATCCTCGCGCGCCGCCTGCAAGCCGCAGTACGGGTACAGGCCGTCGACGGTACGGCGGCAGGTATCCACCAGCTGCAAGGATACCCGCTGCAGGTTCGCCTCGTCCGCAACGGAGCGGCGCAGCACGTCGGCCCAGGCACGGTCGAGCTCCTCGTACAATGCCGCGCGATGCGCTGCCAGCTCTTCCCGCGCCGTTGCGAGCCGCGCCGCCACCGCGGGAACTTCGCCCAGCGGCACGCCGCTGCCATGCTGGCGCCGCACGGCGATCAGCGGCCCGGCCAGCGCCACGAAACGGCCGGCCATGCCGACCAGGTTGGCCGCCAGCGTCACGTAGGCGAGCGCCATGAACGGGAAGCGGTACAGCGGCCCCTCGGCCGTGGCATGCACGGCGTCGATCGTGAAACCGTGGCTGGCCGGCACCCGCGCGCCATCGATCCGGTAAGCGTGCGAGGCGGAGGCGCGCAGTCCGATCGACTGCCAAGAGGCTTCCAGCGCGACATGCCGCGCCGGGACGACGAAGGCGCGGATGAGCGGTTTGCCATGCGCGTCGCGCAGCACTTCGCCGCGCGCGCGCAGCACCGCGTTCAGCGTGAAGTGCGTGGCCATTGGTGCGCCGCTGGCGTAATCCCACCGGCCGGTGATCACGACATCGTCGCCATCGGCATCGGCAAAGCCGGTCGCGGCACCGCTGCCGGCCAGGCAGGCGCCCGGCACCGCCATGATGTCGCGTGCCACGTGCGGCGGCAGGAAACCGGCGAACCAGCCGGCCCCCGCGCACAGCGTGACGACCCATCCCAGGCTGCCGTCGGTGGCGGCAAGCCGTTCTTCCAGCCGCACCACTTCCGGCAGCGGCAGCTCGGCACCGCCGGCGGCGCGCGGCGCCAGCATCTTCAGCCAGCCCTGTTCATGGATGTGCGCCTGCTGTTCGGGCAGCAGGAAACCGGCCAGCTCGGCTTCCCTCCAGGGATCGCCAGACTCGGCGCCAGGCACCGGCACTTCGGAAATATCTCTCATTGATAGTTGCCTGTCACCGGCTTTGTCACCGGTATTGCCGTCAGCCATAGATGCGCTCAAGGCTGCCTTTGCCGAAGTATTTTTCGTATTCGACGGCGGCGTTCACGTCCATCATGCCGGCCAGGTAGTCGAGCACGAGGCGTTCGCGCGAGTCGGCCAGGCAGCGCAGCTCGGGCGGCAGCAGCACGTTGTCGCGGTTGTAGCGGCGGTCGGTCAGTACTTCGAACAGGCCGCGGATGATCTTCTCGCCTTTTTTCTCGTACAGCTGGACGTCCTTCTTGCGCAGGATCGCCTTCCACAGCAGCGTCTTCAGGCCGCGCGCCAGCGGCCCCATCGTGCGGTAGCCGAGTTCCTGGCCATGCTTGCCATCGATCACGGCGATATCGCGGCACAGCTCGTGCACGATCTGCGACGTCATCTCCTTGCGCAGCACGATCGAATATTCCTCGGAACTGGCTTGCGCTTCGCTTTTCAGCGCTTCTTCGTGGGCGCCGTGGGCGATGCGCGAAAACGGTTCGAAGGCGTCGGCGAAGTCGCGGCTGATGCGGAATTCGTGCAGGATCTCGCCCCAGGTGATGATGCCGAAGCTCATCGCATCCTCCAGGTCGTGCGCGGCGTAAGCAATCTCGTCCGACAGGTCCATGATCTGTGCGTCGATGGTCTTGCGGATCGCCAGGCCATGCCGCGCCATTTCACCGGAGAGGAAGTGAAAGTCCTCGTCGTACAGGAATTTCTTCGGGTTGTCCGCACGGCGGTAGAAATACTTGGTGATGCCGGCCAGCGTACGCACCGTCAGGTTCAGGCCCGCATAGGCGTGGTGCTTTTTTTCCAGGGTGCGCAGGATGCGGAAGGCCTGGGCATTGCCCTCGAAGCCGCCATGTTCCGCGCCCAGTTCGTCGAGGATGCGCTCGCCGTAATGGCCGAACGGCGGATTGCCCAGGTCGTGCGCCAGCGCGCACGTTTCGGCCACCACGCTGCGTTCCAGCCCCAGGTCGGCGGCGATCGAGCGGGCGATCTGCGCCACCTCCAGGCTGTGCGTCAGCCGGTTGCGGTTGAAATTACTGGCATCCACGCCGAGCAGCTGCATCTTGCCCTGCAGCCGCCGGAACGACGACGAATACAGCACGCGCGCATAGTCGCGCATGCATTCCTCGCGGCCCGCGGCGCGGCCGTCGGCCTGCGCATGGATGCGTACCTCGAGCGGCAGGATCAGCGCTTCCTGCTCGCGCGCGAATTGCCGGGTAGCTTCACTGTACATACGGATTTCCTCTTTGACTCCGGCGATTGTAGCCCGGCGGCCAGTGTATATTGCTGCCGATTCACACTTTGGATGCATCGAGCATGTCCCCGGCTTTCCTGTTTTTCGTCATCTTCGCGTATTTCGGCCTGCTGCTGGCGGTGGCCTGGGCCACTTCCCGCAACGCCGACAACGCCAGCTTCTTCATCGGCAACAAGAACTCCAGCTGGGCGCTGGTCGCGTTCGGCATGGTCGGCACCACGCTGTCCGGCGTCACGTTCGTCAGCGTGCCCGGCGCCGTCGGGCGCGACGGCTTCGGCTACCTGCAGATCACCGCCGGCTACGTGATCGGCTACCTGGCCGTGACGTTCGTGCTGCTGCCGCTGTACTACCGCCTGAAACTGACCTCGATCTATCATTACCTCGACGTGCGGCTGGGCCGGCGCGCCTGCCAGAGCGGCGCCGCGTTCTTCATCGTCTCGCGCACGCTGGGCGCCACCGCGCGGCTGTACCTGGTCGTCAACATCCTGCAGGCCACCATCCTGGACCGCCTGGGCGTGCCGTTCTGGGCCACCAACCTGGTGATCCTGCTGATGATCCTGCTTTATACGTACGAGGGCGGGGTGAAGACGATCGTCTGGACCGACACGCTGCAGACTACCGGCATGCTGGCCGGCCTGGCCGCCTGCGTGTGGTTCCTGCTGCACGCGATGAACCTGTCCGTGGCGGACAGCCTGGCGCAGATGCAGGCGGCGGGCCTGGCGCGCGTGTTCGACTTCAACGTCGACAGTCCCGGCTACCTGTGGAAGCAGGTGGTGGCCGGCGCCTTCATCACGATCGCGATGACCGGCATGGACCAGGAAATGATGCAGAAGAATATCTCGGTGCGCACCTTGCGCGGAGCGCAGAAGAACATGCTGCTGCTCACGGTCATCCTCGTGATCGTGCTGGGGCTGTTCCTGTTCCTTGGCGGCCTGCTGCACCTGTATGCGCCGCAGGCCGGCGTGACGGCCAGCGGCGACAAGCTGTTCCCGACGATCGTGATGGAGCACCTGCCGGCCGCGATGCAGCTGGTCTTCTTCATCGCCCTGGTATCGGCGCTGTTCCCCAGCGCCGACGGCGCGATCACCGCGCTCACGTCATCGTTCTGCATCGACCTGCTGGGCGTGCAGCGCAGAAAGGGAGCCCATGCACTGGACGAACGGACTGCCATGCGCTGGCGCCACCGCGTGCACCTGGGCTTCTGCGCGCTGTTCCTGCTGCTGGTAATGGTGTTCAAGTGGATCGACAGCGCCAGCATGATCGGCGTGATCCTGAAGCTGGCCGGGTACACCTATGGTCCTCTGCTGGGCCTGTTCGGCTTCGGGCTGCTGACGCGCCGCGCCGTGCGCGACCGGCTGGTGCCCGCCGTCGTCATCGCCGGGCCGGTCCTGTGCGCGCTGCTGGAACACTGGCAGCACCTGTTCTTCGGCAGCTATCGGCTGGGGCTGGAACTGCTGCTCGTCAATGGCCTGCTCGTGTTTGCCGGGCTGTGGCTGGTTTCCTCACCCGGAAGGCGTGGCGCGCTGGCTGGCGCAAACTGATACAGTCACGTATAGAGTCACCTTATCAACATTATCTCGGAGTTGCCCGTGTCCCGATCCGTGTTTTCCTATATCCGAGGCGGCGTTGGCCGCGTGTGGCGCTTCATCGATGCCAGCCGCCGCGCCGTGATGAACCTGATTTTCCTGGTCATCGTCATCGCGCTGCTGTACGCGCTGTTTGGCGGCGGCGCCAAGCCGCTGGGCGACAAGACGATGCTGGTCCTGAATTTGAACGGGCAGCTGGTCGAGCAGGCGCCGGGCGGCGCCAAGCTGGCCGCGCTGGCCAATCTCGGCGACGACAATGTGCGCCGCTACATCCAGCTGCGCGACGTGCTGCGCGTGCTGGACAATGCAGCCCGCGATCCGGACATCGGCGGCGCCCTGCTGCTGGTCGATGAAATGGAAGGCGGCGGCCCGGCGATGCAGCGCGAGATCGCCGCGGCCATCGACCGCTTCCGCGCCAGCGGCAAGAAGGTGGTGGCCTGGGGCTCGAACTACAATCAGGGCCAGTACCAGATCGCCGCCCATGCCAGCGAAGTCTACCTGCACCCGATGGGCACCGTGATCCTGGACGGCTACGGCAAGTACCGCACATATTACCGCGATGCCCTCGACAAGCTAGGCGTCACGGTGAACCTGCTGAAAGTGGGTAACTTCAAGAGCGCCGCCGAGCCGCTGGTGGCCAACGGCCCGTCGCCGGCCGCGATGGAAGCGGAGGCCTACCTGAACAACGATCTGTGGAACCGCTACCTGCAGGATGTGGAAACGGCCCGCAAGCTGCCGGCCGGCACGATCGCGCGCGGCATCGAGAACCTGCCGGCCCTGGTGGAGCAGAGCGGCGGCAACCTGGCAAGGATGGCGCTGGGCGTGAAGCTGGTCGATGGCCTGAAGACGCGCGACGAGATCCGCGCGCTGGTCCTCAGCCACGGCGCGCCGGACCTGGAGAACAAGTCGTTCCGGCAGGTCGGCTTCGACGAATACCTGGCGCGCCTGGTGCCGCAGATGACGGGCGACGCGATCGGCGTGGTGATGGCGGTCGGCGAGATCGGCGACGGCATCGCGGCGCCGGGCGCGATCGGCGGCCTGTCGACATCGAACCTGATCCGCATGGCGCGCGAGGACGACAGCATCAAGGCCATCGTGCTGCGCGTCGATTCGCCCGGCGGCAGCGCGTTCGGCTCGGAACTGATCCGGCGCGAACTGGAACTGACGCGCGCGGCCGGCAAGCCGGTGGTCGTCTCGATGGGCAACCTGGCGGCATCGGGCGGCTACTGGATCTCGATGTCGTCCGATGAAGTGATCGCCGATGCATCGACGATCACCGGCTCGATCGGCGTGTTCGCCCTGTTCCCCACCGTCGACAAGGTCATGGACAAGCTGGGCATCCACACCGGCGGCCAGCCAACCACGTGGCTGGGCGATGCCGGCAACCCGACGCGGCCGATGGATCCGCGCTTCGGCCAGCTGCTGCAATCGTCGATCAACCACGTCTATGCCGAATTCACGACGAAGGCCGCGCAAGCCCGCAAGAGCACGCCGGAGAAGATCGACGCCGTGGCGCAGGGCAGGGTGTGGACCGGTGCGCAGGCGCAGGAGCGCGGCCTGGTCGACACGCTGGGCAGCTTCAATGACGCGGTGCGCTCGGCGGCGCGCCGCGCCAAGCTCGGTACCGACCCGCGCATCGTCTATATCGAGCGCGAGACAACGCGCTTCGACAAGCTGCTCGATTTCTTCGGCGCGCCGCAAGCCGTCAGCGACATCATCGACGCCGCCGTGGCGAAACAGGTGGGCTCGGTGCTCGCACCGGCCGGCATCCCCGCCGGCGTGGCGGGCCATGTCGTGAAGGAGCTGAACTGGCTGAACGAGATGACGGCGCAGAAAAAGCCGTTCATGGCGCTGACCCACTGCATGTGCGGGGTGCCGGAGTGACACCTCTGGCGGCAATCGACCTGCAAGTGCGCGACGTGCGGCCCTTTGTCGGTGCCGCCGACTTCGCCGTGTCGAAGTCGTTCTACGTGGCGCTGGGCTGGCAGGCCGAGTACGAGGATGCCAGCCTGGCCCTGCTGGCCAACGGCAGCCACCGCTTCTACCTGCAGAACGCCTACGCCAAGGAGTGGGTCGAGAACACGATGCTGCACGTGACCGTGGCCGACGCGGCGGCGGCTCACGCACAGGTAGGGGCGCTTCTCGATACCGGCAGGTTCGGCAGCGCCCGCGTGGCGCCGCCGAAGCGCGAGGTTTACGGGGCGCTGGTCACTTACGTATGGGATCCGGCAGGTGTGCTGCTGCACCTTGCGCAGTGGCTCGGCGACAGGCCGGCGGCCAGTACCGCGCAGGCATGAACATCGCCGATCCGGCGCCCATCGCGACGGATGGCTTCACCTGGCAGCAGCGCGACGGCACGGAAGTAGTGGCGTGCACGCGATCCTGCGGCCGGCAGGTCGACCTCCCCGGTCGCTTTCCAGCAGCTCATCGGCGTCGCGCCGGCCTGGCCCGGCGAGCATGTTCCATGCTCGCCGATCGCTAGCATAAAAAATTCTTTCTCGCAATTTCTGGTTCATGAGAGAACCTTCGCGGCGCCACGCCCATGCGAATAGGGTTCATGTACGGAAGAGCGCACACGCTTATATCGCCCATGCACGAAAGATAACTGTTGCCGCGGCGTTTTGCGCCAGCAGCAGGAAATGCGCTGTTTTTGTCGTCCCGTCGCGACTGGCAATAGTACTTCTGGGCGAAGTTTGACGCAGGGCAAGAGCGCGATATATCCCACCGGCATTATTTGAATTCCAAAAATTACTGTTGGGAAATCGCGATGAGTACCGTAACGACCCTCTTCGATGCCGTTCTGGACGGCACGCAGCAATATTACCGTCCCCGCCTGCCGTGCGATATCGCCGGCCAGGATAACGACATCGGCTTTTCCGCGATCTGGTATGCAGACGACATCATTGCGATCAACCAGGCAAATCAAAACGCACTCTACAGTTATACGTCGCAGATCATCACGCCGACGGTTAGCGGCGCCTACACGCTCACCGTCGACTCCGCGGTGGACCTGTGGACCGACAGCGGCTTGGGGGATTTGCGCCATGACACCCAGATCTGGCTGTACGACACGACGTTCGATCCGCTGAACCCGCTCGTCAATATCATTGCCGCCAACGAGGACATCGATTACAGGGACGAGGAAGGCGTGCCGGTCAACTGGCTGTCGCAACTGCCGGACATGGAGCTGGTTGCCGGTCACACCTACGTTCTGGTGGTCACCACTTACTCCGCCGATGCCACCGGCGCCGCGAATTTCAGCGCCGTCGGGCCAGGTCAACTGATGTTGGGCGAACTCCCCCCAGATAGCACGGCACCGGTGGTGGAATCGGTCGATGTGCCGGCATCGGGCACCTACAGCGCTGGCGCACACCTCGACTTCACGGTCACGTTCGATGAAGCGGTGCTGGTCGACACGGTCGGCGGCACGCCGGCATTGGGCCTCGACATCGGCGGCCAGGCGGTGCGGGCGGAATACGTCGGCGGCGGCGGCACCACCGCGCTGACATTCCGCTACACGCTGGTCAATGGACTGAGAGATACCGACGGCATCGAAGTCACGGGACTGGCGCTACACGGCGGCTTGATTCGCGATCTCAGCGATAACGATGCCGATCCTGCGCTGCACGACGTGGACAGCACCACAGGCGTGCTGGTCGACAGTGTCGCACCAGCCGTTCTTGCGGTCGCGGTACCGGCAGCGGGAACCTATGCGCTGGGAGGGCAATTGGAATTCACGGTGACGCTCGATGAAGCCGTCACCGTCGATACCGCAGGCGGCACTCCGCGTCTCGCGCTGGTCATCGGCAGCCAGACCGTCTATGCGAACTACGTGAGCGGCAGCGGCACCACGGCGCTGGTATTTCGGCACACCCTGACAGTCGGCAGGTCCGACAGCGACGGCATCAGTATCGGCGCGCTGTCGGCCAATGGCGGCACGCTGAAGGATGCCGCCGGCAACAATGCCGCGCTGGCGCTGCAAGGGGTAGCGAGCACCACTGGCGTGCTGGTCGACAGTGTCGCGCCGTCCATCAGCGGCGACATCAGCGCCCCTGCGGCTGGCTCGTACCGTGCCGGTGAAGCACTGAGTTTTATCGTCACTTTCGACGACAATGTGACCGTCACGGGAACCGACAGCTCGCTGAGTATTGTCATCGGCAGCACGACACGCCTTGCCTCGTTTGTTTCCGCCACGAGCAATTCGATCACGTATGTATATACCGTGCAGCCGGGCGAGAACGATGCCAACGGCATTGCCATCACGTCGCTGTCCACGGGCACCGGCACGATCCGCGATGCGGCCGGCAACGACGCTTCGCTGACGCTGTTCCGGCATATACCGTCAACGGCCAATATCCTGGTGGACACGCGGACACCAGCGGTGACCGGCGTGACGGTACCGCCGAATGGTACGCACACCGCCGGCACGGTTCTCGATTTCACGGTCGCCTTCGACGAGGCAGTGACGGTCACCGGCATCGACGGCACGCTGGCCCTGACGATCGGCGGCACCGCCCGCAGCGCAACCTTCCTGTCCAGCAGCGGCAACACGGTGACTTACCGATACACGGTGCAGGCCGGCGATAACGATGCCGACGGCATTGCTGTCGGTGCGATCAGTACCGGCAGCGGCGCGATCCGCGATGCGGCCGGCAACAACGCCGCGCTGTCGCTGGTCGGGCGTATACCCTCGACCGCGGGCATCATGGTGGACACGCAGGCCCCGGCGGTGACCGGCGTAACCGTGCCGCCGAATGGCACGCACACCGCTGGCACGGTGCTCGATTTCACGGTCGCTTTCGACGAGGCAGTGACCGTCACCGGCATCGACGGCTCGCTGGCGCTGACGATCGGCGGTAGCGCCCGCAGCGCAACCTTCCTGTCCAGCAGCGGCAACACGGTGACTTACCGCTACACGGTGCAGGCCGGCGACAATGATGCCGACGGCATTGCTGTCGGTGCAATCAGCACCGGCACCGGCGCGATCCGCGATGCGGCCGGCAACCACGCATCGCTCGTGCTGACGGGACGGGTGCCCAGCACGGGCGGCATCCAGATCGATGCCGCCGGTCCCGTCGTGACCGGCGCCATTGCCGTCCCCGCCACCGGTACCTATGCGGCCGGCGACACCCTGATATTCACGGTCGCCTTCGACGAGGCGGTGACCGTCACCGGTACCGACGGCTCGCTGGCGCTGATGGTCGGCGGCGCGGCTCGCAACGCGACATTCCTGTCCAGCAGCGGCAACACGGTGACCTACCGCTACACGGTGCAGGCCGGCGACAACGATGCCGATGGCATTGCTGTCGGTGCCATCAGTACCGGCAGTGGCGCGATCCGCGATGCGGCCGGCAACAACGCCACGCTGTCGCTGGCCGGGCACGTGCCTTCGACCGCCGGCATCACGGTGGATACGCATGCGCCAGTGGTGACCGGCTTCACGGTACCGCCGAACGGCACGCATGTCGCCGGCACGGTGCTCGATTTCACGGTTGCCTTCGACGAGGCGGTAACCGTTACCGGCACCGACGGCTCGCTGGCCCTGATGGTCGGCGGCGCGGCGCGCAGCGCGACCTTCCTGTCCAGCAGCGGCAACACGGTGACCTACCAGTACACGGTGCAGGCCGGCGACAACGATGCCGATGGCATTGCTGTCGGTGCCATCAGTACCGGCAGCGGCGCGATCCGCGATGCCGCTGGCAATGACGCCACACTGTCGCTGGCCGGGCAGGTACCGTCGACCGCCGGCATCACGGTGGACACGCAGGCGCCGGCGGTGAACGGCGTGACGGTACCGCAAGCCGGCATCCATGGCGCTGGGGAACATCTCGACTTCACGGTCGCCTTCGACGAGGCAGTGACCGTCACCGGCACAGACGGCACGCTGGCCCTGGTGGTCGGCGGCGCGGCACGCAACGCGACGTTCCTGTCCAGCAGCGGCAACACGGTGACGTACCGCTACACGGTGCAGGCAGGCGACAGCGATGCCGACGGCATCATTGTCGGTACGCTGGACCTGGGCACGGGCACGATCCGCGATGCGGCCGGCAATGACGCGACGCTGGTGCTGACGGGGCGGGTACCCAGCACGGGCGGCATCCAGGTCGATACCGATGCACCTGTCGTGGCTGGTGCCATCGGCGTGCCCGCCGCCGGTACCTACGCGGCCGGCGACACGCTGGTGTTCACGATCACGTTCGACTCGAACGTGATCGTGCAGGGCACCGGCAGCGTGCTTGGCCTGACGATCGGCGGCGCGGTGCGCGAAGCCATCCTGGTCTCCTCTCCAGGCACGACAACCCTTACCTATGCCTACACGGTGCAGCCGGGGGACAGCGACGCCGACGGCATCGCCGTGACCGGCATCGCGCTGAACGGCAGCACGATCCGCGATGGGGCCGGCAACGATGCGATGCTGGCGCTGGGTGGCCATGTGCCGCCACTGGACGCGGTGCTGATCGACACGCAGGCGCCGTCGGTGGCAGGCGTTTCGGTTCCCGCAGTCGACACGTATCGTGCCGGCGACATGCTGAGCTTTACCGTCTACTTCGACGAAAACGTGACCGTCGCCGGTAGCGACAGCACGCTGGCATTGACGGTCGGCAGTACGTCGCGCATGGCCTCCTTTGCGTCGAGCAGTGGAAATTCTGCCACCTACACGTACACCGTGCAGGCCGGAGAGAACGATGGCGATGGCATCGCGATCGGGGCGCTGGCGCTGGGCACGAGCACGATCCGTGACGCCGCCGGCAACGATGCCGTGCTGTCGCTGGCCGGTCGCCTGCCGCCGACTGCGGGCATCGTGGTGGATACGCAGGCGCCATCGGTGGCAAACGTCACGGTGCCGCCGGGTGGTCTTTACGGTACCGGCGCGCACCTCGATTTCACCGTCGCCTTTGACGAAGCGGTCAATGTCGGCGGCGGTGGCAGCACGCTGGGCCTGGCGATCGGCGGTGCCGCGCGCGCGGCAACGTTCGTGTCCAGCAGCGGCAACACGGTGACGTACCGGTACACGGTGCAGGCGGGCGACAGCGATGCCGATGGCATCGCCATCACCGGGCTTGCCCTGAACGGCAGCACCATCCGCGACGCTGCCGGCAACGACGCGACACTCGCGCTGGCCGGCCATGTGCCGCCGCTCGGTGGCGTGCTGGTCGATACGACGGTCCCCGGGCCGGTGGATACGCAGGCACCGTCGGTGGCTGTCGTCGGCACGCCAGCCAACGGCACGTACGCCGCTGGTGGCCAGCTGGAGTTTACGGTGGTCTTCGATGAGAACGTGACCGTCGGCGGCACCGGCAGCACGCTGGGCCTGGCGATCGGCGGTACCGCGCGCAATGCAACGTTCGTGTCCAGCAGCGGCAACACGCTGACGTACCGCTACACGGTGCAGGCGGGCGACAATGATGCCGACGGCATCGCCATCACCGGGCTTGCCCTGAACGGCAGCACGATCCGCGACGCTGCCGGCAACGACGCAACACTCGCGCTGGCCGGCCATGTGCCGCCGCTCGGTGGCGTGCTGGTCGATACGACGGTGCCGGGGCCGGGCGATACGCTGGCACCGTCGGTGGCTGTCGTCGGCACTCCGGCCAACGGCACGTACGCCGCTGGCGGCCAGATGGAGTTTACGGTGGTATTCGACGAGAACGTGACCGTCGGCGGCACCGGCAGCACGCTGGGCCTGGCGATCGGCGGTACCGCGCGCAATGCAACGTTCGTGTCCAGCAGCGGAAATACGCTGACGTACCGATACACGGTGCAGGCGGGCGACAATGATGCCGACGGCATCGCCATCACCGGGCTTGCCCTGAACGGCGGCACCATCCGCGACGCCGCCGGCAACGACGCGACACTCGCGCTGGCCGGCCATGTGCCGCCGCTCGGTGGCGTGCTGGTCGATACGACGGTCCCCGGGCCGGTGGATACGCAGGCACCGTCGGTGGCTGTCGTCGGCACGCCAGCCAACGGCACGTACGCCGTTGGCGGCCAGCTGGAGTTTACGGTGGTCTTCGACGAAGCAGTGACCGTCGGCGGCAGCGGCAGCACGCTGGGCCTGGCGATCGGCGGTGCCGCGCGCAATGCCACGTTCGTGTCCAGCAGCGGCAACACGGTGACGTACCGATACACGGTGCAGGCGGGCGACAATGATGCCGACGGCATCGCCATCACCGGGCTTGCCCTGAACGGCAGCACCATCCGCGACGCTGCCGGCAACGACGCGACACTCGCGCTGGCCGGCCATGTGCCGCCGCTCGGTGGCGTGCTGGTCGATACGACGGTCCCCGGGCCGGTGGATACGCAGGCACCGTCGGTGGCTGTCGTCGGCACGCCAGCCAACGGCACGTACGCCGTTGGCGGCCAGCTGGAGTTTACGGTGGTCTTCGATGAAGCCGTGACCGTCGGCGGCACCGGCAGCACGCTGGGCCTGGCGATCGGCGGTACCGCGCGCAGTGCGACGTTAATGTCCAGCAGCGGAAATACGCTGACGTACCGCTACACGGTGCAGGCGGGCGACAACGATGCCGACGGCATCGCCATCACCGGGCTTGCCCTGAACGGCAGCACCATCCGCGACGCCGCCGGCAACGACGCGACACTCACCCTGGCTGGCCACGTGCCGCCACTCGGTGGTGTGCTGGTCGATACGACCGTCCCCGGGCCGGGCGATACGCTGGCGCCTTCGGTGGCTGTCGTCGGCACGCCAGCCAACGGCACGTACGCCGCTGGTGGGCAACTGGAGTTTACGGTGGTCTTCGATGAAGCCGTGACTGTCGGCGGCGGTGGCAGCACGCTGGGCCTGGCGATCGGCGGGGCCGCGCGCAATGCAACGTTCGTGTCCAGCAGCGGCAACACGCTGACGTACCGCTACACGGTGCAGGCGGGCGACAGCGATGCCGATGGCATCGCCATCATCGGGCTTGCCCTGAACGGCAGCACGATCCGCGACGCCGCCGGCAACGATGCGACGCTCACCCTGGCCGGCCATGTGCCGCCGCTCGGCGGCGTGCTGGTCGACGGCAGCGCGCCGGATACCGTCGCCCCTGTATTCGGCGGGGCGACCGTCAATGGACGCACGCTGGTGCTGGCGTACGACGAGGCAGGCCAGCTCGACGCGGCGCATGGCCCGGCTGCAGGCGCGTTCACGGTGATGGTCGGCGGCGCGGCCGTCGCCGTATCGGCAGCCGCTGTCGATGCCGCAGCCCGCACGGTGACGCTGACGCTCGCCACGGCGGTGCGCGCTGACCAGCCGGTGACGGTCGCCTACGCTGACCCGACCAGCGGCAACGATGCCGCGGCGATCCAGGATGCGGCCGGCAACGATGCCGCACCGCTGGCGGCGACGCCGGTCATGAATACCACGCCGCCGATCCAGAATCCGCCGCCGCCGGCCGGTCCGCCGCCAGCCGGCGACAGCACGATCGATGGCGTGGTGGTCCGGGTCGTTACCGTCAACCACGGCGACGGTTCGGTGTCGCAGGTCGTGTCGATCCCGGTGGTGACGTCGACGCGCGTCGAGCAGGTGGGCGACAAGGACATGGCCGACATTGCGCTGGTGAGGAATGGGGCTGGCACCAGCCTGCTGACCGCACAGCTGCCGGTGGGCTTCGGCCTGGAGGCCAGTGGCGCGGCCCGGCCGGCATCGGCTGCGGCAGCGTTGACGGACCTGGTCAGCGAAATCCGTGCGCACACTCCGGACGGCTCCGTCGACCAGGTGCAACTGACCGGAGCCGGCAGAGGCTACGTCGGCACGCTGGATGACGCGACACCGCTGCTGGTGCAAACCCTCGTGCCGACCGCCGCGGCGAATGCCGTTCCGGGCACGCTGGTGATTTCCGGCGCGCCGGCCGCCGCGGGCCACGTGCCGACGGCACTGGTCATCGATGCCCATGGCTTGCCGCCCGGTTCGAGCATCGCATTGCATGATGTGGAGTTCGCGGTGGTGGTCGGCGCGGTGCGGATCGTCAGTGACGCCGGGGCCCAGGTGGTATGGGGAGACAGCGCGGCGCAGGAAGTCGTGCTGGGTGCGGGTGACGACGTACTGCACGGTGGCGCCGGCAACGATATCCTCGCCAGCGCGGCCGGCAGCGACAGCGTATTCGGCGACGCCGGCGACGATGTCGTCATCGGCGGCGGTGACAACGATACGATCGATGGCGGCAGCGGCAGCGACATCGTGCAGCTGGCGGGCAACGGCCGTGCCGACTACACCCTGCGCATGCTGGAAGGCGACCTGGTGGTCGCGCACCGCGGCGGCGGCACGGATGGCAGTGATATCGTCAGCAACGTGGAAACGCTGCGGTTCCTGGGCGCCGACACGTCGGTCGCGGGCACGGCGACGCGCCTGGTCGAAGCACTGAGCGGCAAGCAGGCCAGCGCGACCACGCTCGACGGGATGGAGCGCATGGCGGAGCAGGGCGCCAGCCTGTCCCAGGTCGCGCATGCACTGTACGACCAGGCTGCTGCCAACACGGCACTGGACGATGCCGGTTTCGTCGGCCAGTTGTACCGGAACGTGTTCGACCGGGCCGCCGATGGCAACGGGCTGGCTTACTGGACGGGCAAGCTGGGCAGCGGCGCGGCCCGTGCCGACGTGGCACTGGAGTTCGCCAATTCGGCCGAAAAGCTGGCATTGCCCACCGATCTGGACTTCGGCACCACCGACGTCGGCACGCTGGTGCGGCTGTACAGCGCGCTGTACGACCGCGCGCCGGACGAGGCCGGCCTGAACTGGTGGATCGGCGCCCATGAAGGCGGGATGTCGATGGCGGCAATCGCCGACGCGTTCGTGGCGGATGCGGAAGGCCGCGGCCAGTACGGCGGGCTGGACGATGCGGAATTCGCCGCAACGCTGTACCGTACGGCGCTGCACCGCGACGCAGTGGCGGGGGAAGCGCAATACTGGGGCGATCTGCTGGGGAGTGGCCACGTCGACCGCGGCGACGTGCTGCTGGCTTTCGCCGATTCGGCGGAGAAAGTAGCACTGATGGGCGTCATGTCGACCAGCATCGAGATGCTGTAGCCGCCCGCAGTCGTGGCGGTGCGCCGGGATCGCACAAGCCCGGCGCGCGGCCGCTTACGGCTGGCGCCGGCATGAGCGCGGCACGGAGATTTGTAGCCAGTTTGTAACTGCCACCAGTACACCCCCGAGCGCGGCCGGCACCGCGCAAGCCCCGCCAGTTCAGCCTTTCCGCCGGCACGCGCGCCGGTGCGGTCCGGTGCGTCTCCCCGTATCCCATAGTTTCAGCGTGTAAATGTAAGCAAAGCGAAACAAGCCGCCGAATCCGCTGTGATAGAGTCGATTTGATAAGCATAGTTACTCTACTGAACAGCCACAAGGATCAGCGATGACCTCGCCAGCAGCGCCCACGAACACCCCGAACAAACCCCGCCGCCGTACCCGCATCCTCGGAACCATCATTGCCATTCTCGCCATCGCCGCCATGGGTTGGCTGGCGTGGTACCTGACGCACCGGCCTGCCGAAGGCGGGCCTGGCGGACCCGGCATGCGTGGCCAGGGCGGGCCTGGCGGTCCGGGTGGGCCGGGCGGCCGCCGTGGCGGCATGGCGACCACGGTCGGCGTGGCGACGGCCGAGCAGGCCAGCCTGCCCGTCACGCTCGACGCGCTCGGCACGGTGACGGCTGCCGCGACCACCACGGTGCGGCCGCAGGTCTCCGGCATCCTGCAAAAGGTGCTGTTCAAGGAAGGCCAGCTCGTCAAGGCGGGCCAGGTGCTGGCGCAAATCGACCCGCGCCAGTTCGAGATGGCGCTGCTGCAGGCCACCGGCCAGCGCCAGCGCGACGAGGCGCAACTGGAAAACGCGCGGCTGACGCTGGAGCGCTATCGAACGCTGCTGGCGCAGGACTCGATCGCCCGCCAGGACGTCGATACCCAGGCCGCCCTGGTGAAACAGCTGGAAGGCACGGTGATGACGGACCGCGCCGCCGAAGGCACGGCAAAGCTCAATCTCGGCTACACGAAAGTGGTGGCGCCCATCACCGGCCGTGTCGGCCTGCGCGTGGTCGACGTCGGCAACCTGGTCTCCAGTGGCGATACCAGCGGCATTGCCGTGATCACGCAGCAATCGCCGATCGACGTGGAATTCGCCGTGCCGCAGGACCGCGTACCGGACATCATGAGCCGCGCCTCGACGGGTGCCACGCTGGTCGCGCAAGCGTATGACCGCACCCGTACCGAAGTGCTGGCCAGCGGCCGCTTCGCAGCGCTGGACAACCAGGTCGATACCTCCACCGGCACCGTGATGGCCAAGGCCCGCTTCGACAACGACAGGATGACCCTGTTCCCCAGCCAGTTCGTCAACGTGCGCCTGGAAATGCGGACGATCGCCAATGCCGTGCTGGTGCCGGTCACGGCGCTGCGCCACGGCACCGACGGCGACTATGTGTGGGTGCTGAAGAACGACCGCACCGTGACGATGCGGCCGGTGAAACGCGGCCAGGCCACGGTGGACAAGGTGCAGGTCGTTTCCGGCCTGAAGGTCGGCGAGAAGGTCATCACCGAAGGCGCCGATCGCCTGAAGGAGGGCGCGAACGTGATGCTGCCGGGCGACAGGCCTGGACAGCAGCAGGGGGGCCAACGGCGTGCGGGCGCCCAGCAGGAAGGTACGGGGAGCGGCGCGGCCGCAGGCCGGGCGGACACGCGCCCCGCCGGCACGCCCGACGTGGCGCCGGGCGCCGTGGGCACCGATGCGGCGAAGATGCAGGGCCGCCGCGCCACGCAGGGTGAAGCGCCCGAGCGTTCGATGCCGGAAGAGGGCGGCCGCAGCGCGCCGAGCGCCGCGGATGGCAGCAATACCGCGCCAGGCGCAGGAAACCAGCGCGGCAACGAACGCCGCGAACAGCCGGCCGCCGCAAAATGAGTCCATCGGCACCATTCATCCGCCGGCCGGTGGCGACATCGCTGCTGATGCTGGCGATCATGCTCGCCGGCCTGGTGGGGTTCAAGTTCCTGCCCCTGTCGGCGCTGCCGCAGGTCGATTTCCCGACCATCCAGGTGCAGACGCTGTATCCGGGCGCCAGCCCGGAAGTGATGGCGCAGACCGTGACGGCGCCGCTGGAACGCCAGTTCGGCCAGATGTCCGGCCTGCAGCGCATGAGTTCGAACAGCGCGGCCGGCGTGTCGATCATCACCCTGCAGTTCGGACTGGGCCAGACGCTCGACGTGGCCGAGCAGGAAGTGCAGGCGGCCATCAACGCGGGCAGTTCGCTGCTGCCCACCGACCTGCCGGCGCCGCCCGTCTATGCCAAGGTCAACCCGGCCGATGCGCCGGTGCTGACGCTGGCCATCACGTCCGACACGATGCCGCTGACGGAAGTGCAGAATATCGTCAACACCCGCCTGGCCCTGAAGATCAGCCAGGTGTCGGGCGTGGGCCTGGTCAGCCTGTCCGGCGGCCAGCGCCCCGCGGTGCGCATCCAGGCCGATACGCTGGCCCTGGCCAGCTATGGCCTCGGCCTCGACACGCTGCGCACCGCGATCAGCAACGCCAATTCGAACAGCGCCAAGGGTTCGTTCGACGGTCCCACGCGGGCCTTCACGATCAATGCCAACGACCAGCTGCTGACCGCCAACGACTATAAGAGCCTGATCGTCGCCTACAGGAATGGCGCGCCGGTGCGGCTGACCGACGTGGCGCGAGTGGTCGACTCCGCCGAGAACATCAAGCTGGGCGCCTGGGCCAACACGAAGCCGGCGATTATCCTGAACGTGCAGCGCCAGCCCGGCGCCAACGTGATCGCCACGGTCGATGCGATCAAGGAACGCCTGCCCGAACTGCAGGCCGGCCTGCCGAGCGCAATGCGGGTGGACGTGCTGTCAGACCGCACCACCGGCATCCGCGGTTCGGTGCACCACGTGCAGCTGGAGCTGCTGCTGGCCGTCATCCTGGTGGTGCTGGTGATCTTCCTGTTCCTGCACAGCGTGCGCGCCACGGTGATCGCCAGCCTGGCGGTGCCGATCTCGCTGATCGGCACCTGCGGCGTGATGTACCTGATGGGCTACAGCCTGAACAACCTGTCGCTGATGGCGCTGACGATCGCCACCGGCTTCGTGGTCGACGATGCGATCGTGATGATCGAGAACATCGCCCGCTACATCGAGGAGGGCGAGACGCCGATGGCTGCGGCGCTGAAGGGCGCGCAGCAGATCGGCTTCACCATCATTTCGCTGACCGTGTCGCTGATCGCCGTGCTGATCCCGCTGCTGTTCATGGGCGACGTGGTGGGCCGGCTGTTCCGCGAATTCGCCGTCACGCTGTCGATCACCATCCTGATCTCGGCCGTGGTGTCGCTGACCCTGGTGCCGATGATGTCGGCGCGCTGGCTCACGTCGCACCAGAACGACGATCCAAAGAGCTTCGGCGGCCGCGTGCAGCATTTCTTCGACTGGGTGATCCACCATTACGACCGCTCGCTGCAGTGGGTGCTGCTGCGCCAGGGCCTGACGATGCTGGTGGCACTGGCCACGCTGGTCCTGACGGCGGTGCTGTACGTGCTGATCCCGAAAGGCCTGTTCCCGACCCAGGACACGGGCCAGCTGCAGGCGCGCATCGAGACGGCGCAGGCGGTGTCGTACAGCCGCATGGCCGAGCTGCAGCGCCAGGCGGCCGCGGCGATCCTGCAGGACCCGGAAGTGCAGTCGCTGAGCTCCATCGTCGGCGTCGACGCCGCCAATAACACGATGTTGCACACGGGCCGCATGCTGATCAACCTGAAGGAGGACCGTGGCGACCAGGGCGAGCTGATGAACCGGCTGCGCCAGCGCGTGTCCGAAGTGGCGGGCGTGCGCATCTACCTGCAGCCGACGCAGGACCTGACGATCGATGCCGAGAGCGGCCCCACGCAGTTCCGTGTATCGATCGAAGGGGCCGACACGGCCACCGTCAACGAGTGGGCCAACAAGCTGGCCACCCGCATGGCGCAGAAGGCGCAATTGCGCAACGTGGTCTCCGATGCCGGGGCCACCGGTGCCGCGGCCTATATCAATATCGACCGCGATACGGCTTCCCGGCTGTCGATCACCGCCTCGGCCATCGACGATGCGCTGTACAGCGCGTTCGGCCAGCGCATCGTCTCCACCATCTTCACGGAGACCAACCAGTACCGCGTGATCCTCGAAGCGGCGCCGGGCATGCTGTCGACACCGCAATCGCTGGGCGACCTGCAGATCCGCACCGGCGGCGGCAAGCCCACGCCGCTGTCCGCCGTGGCGACGATCACCGAGCAGCCGGCACCGCTGCAGATCACCCACGTGGCGCAGTACCCTGCCACCACGCTGGGCTTCGACACGGCCGACGGCGTTTCGCTGGGCCGCGCGGTGGAAGCGATCCGCGAAGCCGCCGCCGACATCGGGCTGCCCGGTTCGGTGACGATGACGTTCCTGGGCGCCGCCGGCGCCTACCAGGCGTCGCTGACCAACCAGCTGTGGCTGATCCTGGCCGCCGTGGTGTGCGTCTACATCGTGCTGGGCGTGCTGTACGAAAGCTATATCCACCCGCTGACCATCCTGTCGACGTTGCCGTCGGCCGGCGTGGGTGCGCTGCTGGCGTTGATGGTGTCCGGCCAGGACCTGGGGGTGATCGGCATCATCGGCATCATTCTGCTGATCGGCATCGTCAAGAAAAACGCGATCATGATGATCGACTTCGCGATCGAGGCCGAACGCGATGCCGGCAGCAGCCCGCGCGAGGCGATCCACCAGGCGGCGCTGCTGCGCTTCCGCCCGATCCTGATGACGACGCTGGCCGCCCTGTTCGCCGCCGTGCCGCTGATGTTCGGCTGGGGCGAGGGCGCCGAGCTGCGCCGGCCGCTGGGCCTGGCCATCTTCGGCGGCCTGCTGCTGAGCCAGTTGCTGACGCTGTACACCACGCCGGTGATCTACCTGGCGTTCGACCGCCTTGGCCAGCGCTTCGGCAGGAAGCCCGAGCTGTCTGCAGGCGACAGGAATCCTGACGGAGCGGTATCGTGAACCTGTCCGAACCGTTCGTCCGGCGCCCGATCGCCACCGTCCTGCTGACGATCGGCCTGGCGCTGGCCGGCATTGCCGCGTTCTTCGTGCTGCCGGTCTCGCCGCTGCCGCAGGTCGATTTCCCGGCCATTTCGGTGTCGGCCAGTTTGCCGGGCGCCAGCCCGGACACGATGGCCAGCAGCGTCGCCACGCCACTCGAACGCAGGCTGGGCGTGATCGCCGGCGTCAACGAGATGACGTCGAACTCGTCTTCCGGGTCGACGCGCATCAACCTGCAGTTCGACCTGAACCGCAAGATCGACTCGGCGGCCCGCGAAGTACAGGCCGCGATCAATGCCTCGCGCGCCGACCTGCCGGCCACGCTGAAGAGCAACCCGACCTACCGCAAGATGAACCCGTCGGATTCGCCGGTGATCATCCTGGCGCTGACGTCGCCGACCAGGCGGCCGGGCCAGATCTACGAAGCCGTATCGAACATCGTGCAGCAGAAGCTGGCGCAGGTACAGGGCGTGGGCGACGTGGAGATCGGTGGCGGCTCGCTGCCGGCGGTGCGCATCGAGCTGCTGCCGTTCGCGCTGAACCAGTACGGCGTGTCGACCGAGGACGTGCGCGCGGCGATCCAGGCCACCAACGCCAACCGCCCGCGCGGCGCGATCGAGAGCGAAGGCCGCCGGCTGCAGATCTACTCGGCACCCGGCACCGAGACGGGCGGGCGCACCGCGGCCGATTACCGCGATCTCGTCGTTGCCTGGCGCAATAACGCGGCGATCCGCCTGCGCGACGTGGCCACCGTGGAGGATGGCCCCGAAAACAAGAACACCCTCGGCCTGTTCAACGGCCAGCCGGCCGTGATCGTGCTGATCACCCGCCAGCCGGGCGCCAACATCATCGAGACGGTGGACAGCGTGCGCGCGCTCTTGCCGCAACTGCGCGCCCAGCTGCCGCAGGACATCACCGTGTCCGTCGCGTCGGACAGCACGACGTCGATCCGCTCGTCGCTGCACGAGGTCGAGTTCACGCTGATCCTGTCGGTGGTGCTGGTGGTGCTCGTCGTCAGCGCCTTCCTGCGCAGCGTGCGGGCCACGATCATTCCCGCCATCGCCACGGTGGTGTCGCTGCTCGGCACGTTCGGCGTGATGTACATGCTGGGTTTTTCGCTGAACAACCTGTCGCTGATGGCGCTGACGGTGGCCACCGGCTTCGTCGTCGACGACGCGATCGTGGTGCTGGAAAACACCGCGCGCCACGTCGAGAACGGCGTCGACCGGTTCAAGGCGGCGCTGCTCGGCGCCAAGGAGGTCGGCTTCACCGTGCTGTCGATCAGCCTGTCGCTGGTGGCGGTGTTCATTCCGCTGCTGTTCATGGGCGGCCAGGTGGGACGGCTGTTCCGCGAGTTCGCGGTGACGCTGTCGGCCGCGGTGATGATTTCGCTGGTGATCTCGCTGACGACGACGCCGATGATGTGCGCCTGGCTGCTGAGGGCCGAAAAGGACCGCAAGCCGCCGGGCCGCATCTCGCGTGCTTTCGAGGCCGGCTTCAACTGGATGCAGCGCGTGTATGCGCACGCGCTGGACTGGGCGCTGCACAGTGTGTGGCTGGTGATGCTGATCCTGGGCTTCGTGGTGGCGCTGAACGTCTACCTGTTCGCAGCGGCGCCGAAAGGCTTCTTCCCGCGGCAGGACACCGGCCAGATCAATGGCGGCATCCGCGCCGACCAGAGCATCTCGTTCCAGGCGATGCAGCAGAAGCTGCGGCAACTGGTGGAGATCATCCGCAAGGACCCCGCCGTCGATACGGTGGTGGGCTTCACCGGCGGTTCGCGCGCCGGCGGCGGCTTCATGTTCGTCAACCTGAAGCCGGCCGACGAGCGCGACGTGGCGGGGCAGGCCGTGATCGATCGCCTGCGCCCGCAACTGGCGAAGGTGACCGGCGTGCAGCTGTTCCTGAACCCCGTGCAGGACTTGCGCATGGGCGGCCGCTCCAGCAATTCCACCTACCAGTACACGTTGAAGAGCGATAACCGCGAGGATCTGAAGAACTGGGCGATGAAGCTGGCCGACGCGATGAAGAACCAGCCGGAAATGACCGACGTCGACACCGACCAGCAGGACAATGGCGTGGAAACCTTCGTGACGATCGACAAGGAAACCACGGCGCGCTTCGGCATGACGGTGCGCGACGTCACCAATTCGCTATACAACGCGTTCGGCCAGCGGCAGGTGGCCACCATCTACGATGAGCTGAACCAGTACAAGGTGGTGATGGAAGTGGCGCCGGAATACGCGCAGAGCCCCGAGGCGCTGCGCGACGTGTACGTCCCCAGCAAGGCCAAGGCCACCGACACCGCGGGCGATACGTCCACGACTTCCGGCGGCACCAATGCATCGACCAACAACGCGCAGGGCCAGCGCGATTCGTCGACCGGATCGGCGTTGTCGACCGCGCGCTCGGCGATGGTGCCGCTGTCCGGCATCGCTTCGTTCGCCGAAAGCGCGACGCCGACGTCGGTCAACCACCAGGATGGCGAACTGGCGACGACGATCTCGTTCAACCTGGCCGAAGGGTTCACGCTGAGCCAGGCGCAGGAAGCAGTGAAGCAGGCCGAGGCCGACATTGCGATGCCGAACAACGTGCGCGGCAGTTTCGAGGGCCAGGCGAAGCAGGCGGAGGAATCGAACAGGCAGCAGCCGCTGCTGATCCTGGCCGCGATCGTCGTCATCTACATCGTGCTGGGCATCCTCTACGAAAGCCTGGTGCATCCGGTGACCGTGCTGTCCACGCTGCCGTCGGCCGGCGTGGGCGCCGTGCTGGCATTGCTGCTGTTCCGCATGGAGTTCTCCATCATCGCGCTGATCGGCGTGTTCCTGCTGATCGGCATCGTCAAGAAGAACGCGATCCTGATCATCGACTTCGCGCTGGAGGCGGAGCGGGCCCGCGGCATTTCGGCGATCGAGGCGGTACGCGAGGCGTGCCTGCTGCGCTTCCGCCCGATCCTGATGACGACACTGGCCGCGGCGCTGGGCGCGCTGCCGCTGGCGATCGGCTTCGGCGAAGGTTCCGAGCTGCGCCAGCCGCTGGGCATCGCCATCATCGGCGGGCTGATCGCCAGCCAGTTGCTGACCTTGCTGACGACGCCGGTCGTCTACATCCTGCTCGACAAGCTGCGCACCCGCAATCCCGAAGAACGCAACCTGAGCCGCGCCGCTGGCGGCGACGAGCCATTGACCACATGAAGACATCCATGATTTTCCGCCTGTCCGCCATTTCCCTTGCCGCCGTGCTATGCGGCTGCGCCGTCGGCCCGAAGTACGAGGTGCCGGCCGCGGCGGCGCCGGCCACGTTCAAGGAAGCCGAGGGCTGGACGCCGGCGGCGCCCGCCGATGCGCTGGAGCGCGGCCCCTGGTGGATGCTGTTCGGCGACCCGGTGCTGAACGAACTGGCCGCCTCGGTCGAGGTGAACAACCAGAACGTGGCGCTGGCCGCCGCGCAGTACGCGCAGGCGCGCGCCGTCGTTGCCGAGCAGCGCGCGTCGCTGTTTCCCAACGTTGCGCTGAACGGATCGGGCTCGCGCTCCGGCGGTGGCGGGGCGTCGCAGACGTCGAACAACTACCGCGTGGACATCGGCGGCAGCTGGGAGCCGGATATCTGGGGCAGCCTGCGCGCCGGCGTGACGGGCGCGCAGGCCAGCGCCCAGGCCAGCGCGGCGGATCTCGCCGCGGCGCGGCTGTCGGCCCAGGGCGAGCTGGTGGCCAACTACATCGGCCTGCGCCAGGCCGACGTGGAAAGGCAGATCCTCGATACCACGATCGCCGGATACGAGCGCGTGCTGCAGATTACGCAGAATCGTGTGAGCGCCGGCGTGACCGCACGCTCCGACCTGCTGCAGGCGCAGACGCAGCTGTTCAACGCGCGCGCCGACCAGCTGACGGTGATCCGCCAGCGCGCCGTGTACGAACATGCGATCGCCGTCCTGCTGGGCAAGGCGCCGGCTGAATTCTCGCTGGCGCCGGCAACGTGGAGCATTGCCGTGCCCGACGTGCCGCTGGGCGTGCCGTCGACCCTGCTGCAGCGCCGGCCGGACATCGCCGCCGCCGAACGCGACGTGGCCGCCGCCAACGAGAACATCGGCATCGCCCGCGCGGCATACTTCCCGTCGCTGAACCTGTCCGCCTCGTATGGCTATGGCAACAGCCAGGTGGGCGGCCTGTTCAGTGCATCGAACAGCCTGTGGTCGCTCGGCCTGTCTGCCGCGCAAACGATCTTCGACGCCGGCGCCATCGCTGCCCGCGTCGAGCAGACCAGGGCCGCGCGCGACGCCGCCATCGCCCGCTACCGGCAAACCGTGCTCGATGCCTTTGCCGACGTGGAAGACCAGCTGGCCGCCACCCGCGCGCTGGCGCAGCAGCAGGAACTGCGGCGCCAGGCCTCGGAGGCCGCCGACCAGGTCGAGCAGCAGATGGAAAACCGCTACCGCGCCGGCCAGGTGAACTACACCGAAGTCGTCAGTGCGCAGGTCACCGCGCTATCCGCCCGGCGCGCGCTGATTCAGGTACAGGCCGACCGGCAGACCACCGCCGTCGCCCTGATTCAATCCTTGGGCGGTGGGTGGCAGAGTCCTTGAAGCAAAACCGGGGACGTACCCCTGTTTTCCGGAAAGTCTGGCCGCAGTCATTTTCTGCCGCGCAGGCCTCGGGCATATTTCCTTGAAACAGGGGTACGTCCCCAGTTTTGCCGGTTTTGTACAGGAAAGTTGCCTGTAAAACAGGGTCCATCCCTAGTTTTCCGTCTATACTTCCCCGGCTTTTCATCAACCCCAGGGGAACATATCTTGTTCAAAAAACTAGTCCTGCCGGCCGCTCTGCTGGCCGCCTTCGGTGTCGCACACGGCGACGAAGGCCAGTGGCAACCCCACCAGCTGCCGCAACTGAAATCGGAACTGAAGCGCATCGGCATCCAGATCCCCGCGGAGCGCATCGCGGATCTCACAAAGCACCCGATGAGCGCCATCGTGTCGCTGGGCGGCTGCTCGGCGTCGTTCGTGTCGCCGGACGGCCTGGTGGTCACCAACCACCACTGCGCCTATGGCTCGATCCAGCGCAATTCCACGGCGGAGAAGAACTACATCGTCAACGGCTTCCTGGCGAAGACGCGCGCCGAGGAACTGCCGGGCGGCCCGAACGCGCTGGTGTACGTGACCGAGAAGGTCGAGAACGTGACCGAACGCGTATTGAAAGGGCTGGAGAACGTGGGCGGCAAGGCGCGCCACGAGGCGATCGCCAGCCGCATCAAGGCGCTGACCGCCGAATGCGAGACGGATAAATCGTACCGCTGCTCGGTGCCCGCATTCCACCGCGGCCTGGAGTACTACCGCATCCGCCAGATGATGATCCGCGACGTGCGCCTGGTCTACGCGCCGGCCGACATGGTAGGCAACTACGGCGGCGACATCGACAACTACGAGTGGCCGCGCCACACCGGCGACTATTCGTTCCTGCGCGCCTACGTGGGCAAGGATGGCCGCCCGGCCGATCCTTCTCCGGACAACGTGCCGTACAAGTCGAAGGACTTCCTCGTCGTGTCGGCCGAAGGCCTGAAGGCCGGCGATCCGATCCTGCTGGCCGGCTATCCGGGCCGCACCAGCCGCTACAAGCTGCCGGCCGAGATCCGTTTTGCACGCGATACGTCGTACCCGGCGATGGTGGCGGAATACCAGGCCGACCTGGACACCATCGCGGCCGCGACGAAGAGCAGCAAGAACGACGAAGTGCGCTACGCCTCGGTCGTCAAGTCCATCAACAACCGCATGAAGAAGACGCAGGGCCTGCTGGACGGCTTCGCGCGCAAGGACATCGCCGCCATCAAGGATGGCCAGGATGCGGAGTTCCGCGCGTGGTACGGCAAGCAGGCAGGCGTTTCCGGGTCGATGTTGTCCGAGCTCGACGCGGCCATCGCCGCCGACATGGCGCTGGAACAGCAGACGTTCGCGTGGAACGTGGCTACCAACTCCGACCTGTTCAAGAGCGCGCGCACGCTGTACCGCCTGGCGCTGGAACGCGAAAAGCCGGACGCGCAGCGCGAAGCCGGCTACCAGGACCGCGACCTGGCCATGATCAAGGCGCGCCTGACCCGCCTCGAGCAGTCGTATGTGGGCGGCGTGGACCAGGCGCGCTTCACCGCCGGCCTGCAGCGCTACGCGAAGCTGCCGGCGGCATTCCGTCCGCAGGGACTCGACGCGCTGCTGCCGTCCGTGGCCGACGTGCCGGCGCTGTATCGGAAGTCGACGCTGGGCGACACGAAGACGCGCCTGGCGCTGCTCGATGCCGACGCCGCCGCGCTGGAAAAATCCGACGATCCGTTCATGCGGCTGGCCGTGAAGATGCATGCTTTCGCATCGGCGCTGGAAGACCGCTCGAAGGAATCGGAAGGCAACCTGGAAAAGGTGATCCCGCAGTACATGAGCGCCGTGATCGCGTGGAAGAAGTCGCAGGGCAAGCCGGTGTACCCGGACGCCAATTCGACCCTGCGCGTGACCTACGGCACCGTGGACTCGTACTCGCCGAAGGACGGCATCACCAAGGGCCCGTTCACCACCGTGGAAGGCATCGTCGAGAAGCACACCGGCAAGGATCCGTTCAATGCGCCGCAGGCGCTGCTGGACGCGGTGAAGGCGAAGCGCTACGGCCAGTTCAAGGACCCGGTGCTGGGCACGGTGCCGGTAAACTTCCTGTCCAGCGCGGACACCACCGGCGGCAATTCCGGTTCGGCGATCGTCAACAGGCGCGGCGAACTGATCGGCCTGAACTTCGATTCGACCTATGAATCGATCACCAAGGACTGGTACTTCGACACCGCCATCACGCGCGCCATCCACCTCGATGTGCGCTACATGCTGTGGGTGATGAAGGAAGTCGATGGTGCCGACAACCTGCTGAAGGAAATGACGATCAGGTATCCGAAGAAGTAAGTACGCCCGATCGCATGGAAAAGGCCGCCGTCCGGAAGGAGGGCGGCTTTTTTACGTTCCAAGCAGGTCGAGCGTGGCCTCGTCGGGCAGGCCGGCGCAGAAAGCCGCCAGCGCCGTGGTGAACACGGCATCCTGCGTCGCCTGTGCAAACAGCGTCATCGAGGAGCGGAATTTCAGGGCGTCCACGTGGCCGAGAATGACGTCGAGCGGCGTGCCGGCATGCGCGTTGACGAGCTGTGTGCATTCGCGCAGCCGCGCGCCCAATACCGGATGACCGGCGTAGGCGCGCGCTTCGTCCAGCGTGGCAATGCCGTAGAAGCGGCTGGTGTCCGAGCGGCCCAGTTCCTTCAGCTGCGGGAAGATGAACCACATCCAGTGGCTGGCCTTGCGGCCGGCGCGCAGCTCGCGCAGCACGTCGTCATAGATGCGGTCCTGCGCGGCGATGAAGCGGTCGAGATCGAACGGCATGCTGTCCTCCTGGGCGAGCATGCAGTCTACACCGGCCTATCTGCCGATGTGTTTCGCCAGGAAGGTCTCCAGCCGGCGGTAGACCTCGGCCTGGTTCTCGGTATCGTAGAAGCCGTGCGCCTCGTAGTCGACGTAATACCACTCGGGGGCGTTGCCGGCTTTCGTCAGCGCATCGCGCATGCGCAGCGCGTGCTCCTTGGGCGCGACCTTGTCCTTGCCGCCGTGGATCAGCAGCACTGGCGCCTTGATCGTGCCGGCGTTCAGCGCCGGCGAGATGCGGTCGAGTTCCTTGATGTCGTCGCCCACGTAGTGCCGGTACAGGCTGGTCACGCTTTTCGAGCGTTTCGCCCGGTCTTCTTCATAGAACAGCTTGATGTCGTAGACGCCGGCATAGCCGGCCGCGCACTTGAACAGCGACGGTTCGCGCGAGGCCAGCGTCAGCGCCGCATAGCCGCCGAAGCTGGCACCATACACGCACATCCGGTTGCCATCGATATTGCCCTGTTCGGCAGCCCAGCGCACGCCATCGACCAGGTCGTCCATGATCTTGCCGCGCCACTGGCGGAAGCCGGCTTCGCGAAACGACTCGCCGCGGCCTTCCGAGCCGCGGAAGTTTACCTGCAGCACCGCATAGCCGCGGTTGGCCAGGAATTGCGCATCGGTGTCGAAATACCAGCTGTCATGGATGCCGTGCGGGCCGCCGTGCGGCAGCAGCACCAGCGGCAGCTTGCCGGCGGCCGGCTGGCGCGGCAGCGTCAGGTATCCGTGCAGCTGCAGGCCGTCGCGCGCCTTGAACGATACCGGCTTGCGTTCGGCCATCTGGTCCGGCTCCAGCGAGTCCATGGCGGCGAACAGCATGTCGGCGCGGCCGCTCTTGCGGTCGAACAGGTAGTACGTACCGGGGTCGCGGTCGCTGTAGACGATGAACAGCAGCTTGGCGCCATCGGTGGTGCTGTCGATGAAGCGTACCGTGTCGCCGGGGAATTGCGCGGCGAGCTGCCTGTGCAGCGCGACGTCCGCATGGCTGTCCGGTTCCAGGTAGCGCACCTGCGGAATGCCGACGGTCGTGAAGGCCGCGATCGGCAGGTAGGGGCTGGTGCCATACATCAGTTCGGCCAGTTCTCCATCGCGGTCTGTCGCCACCACCCGGCGCGCGCCGGTCGCCAGGTTTTCCCGGACCAGGGACTCCGGTTCCCCCTTTTGCGAATGCCAGGCCAGGAATTCCTGGTCGTCCGCGGAAAAGGCAACCGGCTGCAGGTACGTGCCGGCCTTTTCGGTCGGCACGCGCAGCCACCGGTTGCTGCCGTCCTCCCGGCGCAGCAGCATGAAATGCGCATCGTCGTCGACGCCGCTGGCGAAGCGCGGCTGTCCGTCATTCTGCACGTGGAACCGGAACGACGGATGCGGCACGCGGGCCACCGAGCGCCGGCTGCCCTTGACGGTGTCGACGTCGATCAGTTCGCTGAAATCCGCCTGCCACAGGTTGGCGGACAGGAACACGCGGCCATTGCCGCTGGCCGGGATACTGGCGATGTAGGCCGAACCATAGTCGTCGTGAAAGCCGCTGTTGCGCGGCGCATTCTGGAAGCGTTCGTAGCCGTACAGGTATTCCTGCTTCTTGCCGTCATAGTCCATGGCCAGCACTTCGCCGTACGACTCGGGAGCCTCGCGCGATCCCTGTTCGTGGCCCTTGCTGACGACCAGGCGGGTATTGCTGACCCAGTAATAGTTCATCGGCACCTGGAATGCCGGCAGGCGCACCACGCTTTCGATCTTCAGCTCGGGCAGGCTGTAGAACGTGATCGTCTGCACGTCGCGCTTGCCGATCGGCGTGCGCACGGTTACCGCGAGGTGCTTGCCGTCCGGTGACAGGCGCGGGCGGGTAAATTGCTCCTCCTTGACGAAGGAAAGAATGGGAATCGGGGCCGCGGGCGTCTGGGCGATGGCGGGCAGCGCGGGAAGCACGAGCAGGAGCGGAAGGTGGCGGTACATGTCGGGCCTCGGATGTTTTACCCATTATTCGCCATGCAGACGATGTTGACAATATGCAATAATTGGTGAGAATTGCGCGTAGTAACTAGACGTTGCACGGAATCGCCGCCTGCTGGCCCAGCCAGCCTGTCCGGCGGGGCGCCACCATGGCATAATCCGCCGTCCTCCAGAGCGCTGCCTCATGAACGAAACCCTCAACCTGTCCGGCCTGTCCACCACGCCGCTCGAACTGCTGTCCTTTGTGCTGTCGATCGCCACCGTCTGGCTCAATATCCGCCAGAAGCACTGGGCGTGGCTGTTCGCGATCCTTTCTTCCGCGCTGTACGGCGTGGTGTTCTATCAGTCCAGGCTGTATGGCGACATGGGCTTGCAGGTGGTATTCATCACGGTGTCGTTCTGGGGCTGGTACCAGTGGCTGCATGGCGACGATCGCCACGCGCGATTGCCGGTCACGCAGCTGTCGTGGTCCGCCAGGGCAGTGGCTGCGCTGGGCTGGATCGTCGGCTTCATCGCGCTGGCCTGGTTCCTGATGGCGTTCACCGATACCGACGTGCCGTTCGCGGACGGCTTCCTGACTGCCGGCAGCCTGGTCGGCCAGTTGCTGCTGTCGCGCAAAAAGCTGGAGAACTGGCATGTATGGATCATCGTCGACGTGCTGTACGTGGCGCTGTACGTGCACAAGGGCCTGATGCTCACGGCCGTGCTGTACGGCCTGTTCGTGGTAATGGCCACGATCGGCCTGCTGGCGTGGCGCAGGTCGATGCTGGCCGACGCGTCGGGCAATGAGCCTGCCAGCGATTCGATGGTGCTGCGGTGAGGACGATGCGCATCGCGATCGTCGGCAGCGCCTCTTCCGGCAAGACCACGCTGGCGCAGGCGCTGGCCGAACGCTATGGCGATGTGTGGGTGCCGGAATACCTGCGCGAGTTCGTCGAACTGCGCCAGCGCGTGCCGGTCGAGGACGACCAGCTGCACATCGCCGAAACGCAGGCCGCGCGCGAGGATCTCGCCATGGCGCGGGCCAGCCGCTTCCTGTTCTGCGACACCACGCCGCTGATGACGGCCGTCTACAGCCGCCATTACTTCGGCCGCATCGAACCGCGCCTGGAGGCGTTGGTGGCCTCGCGTCGCTACGACGTGACGCTGGCCTGCGCGCCGGATATCCCCTGGACGCCGGATGGCCTGTGCCGCGAACCGGAAGACCAGAGCGGTGCCGTCAATGCGATCCTGTCCGAGGAGCTGGCCACCCGCGCGATCGCGCACGTGCGCATCCACGGACCGCTGGCGCAGCGGCTGCGCCAGGTGGAAGAGGTACTCGGAGCGTAGCGGGGCGTAGGACGCCGCCCCGCGCCGGCCCGCGCAGGTCACGTATCGGCAGCGCTCAGAACTCGAGCTGCGCGGAGACCCGGAACGTGCGCCCCAGCCCCGGCATCAGGTAGCCGCCCAGGTCCGGCGTGACGTCGCGCCAGTAGAACTTGTCGAGCGCGTTGCGTACCTGCGCGCGCAGCACCAGCGGCATGCCGCCGGCACGCGTCACATAGGAAGCGCCGACGTTCAACAGGTGATACTTCGGCACGAACACCTTGTTTTCCTCATCGAACGCCTTCTTGCCGGCGAACTGCCAGTCGCCGTTCACCTTGAATGCCGCGGACAGCGCATATTCGGCGAACACGGTGGACCGGATGGCCGGCACGTTGGTGACCCGCTTGCCGTCGTAGATGGCCTGGCCGGTACCGCTCTGCTTCGTGCTCAATGCGGCCAGCGAGGCGCCGACCGTCAGTTCGCGCGTGGCCTTGCCCTGCGCCGAGAATTCGAACCCGCGGTGCTGCGCTTCGCCATTGCGCACGAAGGTGTTGCCGGCGTCGATGTATTCCAGTCCCTGTTCGATCTGGAACAGTGCGGCGGCATAGCTGATGCCGCCGACCAGGGCCTTGGCGCCCACCTCGACCTGCTTCGACTTCGACGGGGCCAGCGCACGGTTTTCGTTCACCGTCTGCAGCGGCGCGATGCCGCCGTGCTTCAGGCCGCGCGCATAGGTCGCATACAGCGACACGTTGCCGCGCGGGCTATAGACCAGCGAAGCGTTCGGCAGCCAGAAGCTGGCGCTGCTCGGCGCCACGCCGGCTTCGTCGCGCTTCAGTTTCACGTAGCGCGCGCCGGCATGCAGCGCCAGCTCGCTGGTCAGGCCGACGATGTCCTGCGCGAACAGGGCGCGTTCGTTGTCCTTGCGGCGCACCGAGGCCGGGCCGGTCTGCAGGTCGCTCCTGTCGGGCACCGCCACCGGGCGGTAAATGTTGCTGGTACCGGCATATTCATAGACATCCTCGCCCCAGCTTTCCTTGTTGCCGTGGTAGGCCACGCCGGCCGACAGGTCGTGCGACAGCGCGCCGGTGGCGAAGCGACCCTGCAGCATGGCCTGCGCGGCCAGCGGCTTTTTTTGTTCGCCGAGGCTGCGGTAGTCGTAGACGTCGTAGTCGCCGTTGCCGCAGAAGCCCGGATACAGCTCCTGGGCCGAGCAGCCGTAGGGGAATGCGGTGTAGTCGTCGCGCTTGAACACGTGGCGGTTCGCTTTCACTTCCACCTTCCAGTCGGGGGCGAGACGGTACTCGAAGCGCGCGCCGAAGTTCATGCTTTCGGTGGCTACCGGGTAGCTCCAGGGCTGGTCGTTCAGCAGCGTGGCGGCATCCACGACCGGCAGCGAGACGCCGTTGATCAGCTGGAAGCCGGGCGCCGAGACCTGCGATTTCTTCTGGTAGTCGGCATCGACCTGCAGCAGCGCCTGGGGCGAAATCTGCCAGTCGAACGCGCCCGAAACGAAGCTGCGGCGGCCGTCCGCGCCGTCGATGTACGAGCGCAGCCGCTCGCCCGCCACGTTGATGCGGTAGCCGAAGCGGCGATCCTCGAAGCGGCCGCCAAGGTCCACGGCCCCGTACAGCGTGCCGCGCTCGCTCACTTCGAACAGTACCGAACGCAGCGTGCCGCTGGTCGGCCGCTTCGTCGTATAGTCGACGATGCCGCCCGGTGCCGCCACGCCGGCAGTAAGTCCAGCCAGGCCCTTCAGCACCTGGAAGGTTTCCTTGTTCTCCAGCGGAATCTGTGTGTCGGCCGAGATCGCCAGGCCATCCTTGCGATAACTGGAGGCATTGTCGAGCTTGAAGCCGCGGATGGAGAACTGCTCGGCGTAGCCGACCGCGTTGTAGGCGTCGCTGATGCTGGCGTCGTAGCGCGCCGCGTCAGTGGTGGAGCGGATGTTCAGCGCCTGCATCTGCTCGCGCGTGACCACGCTGACCGAGGCCGGCGTCTGCAGCAGCGGCCGTTCCGAGAAGCCGGCGACCGAAGCGCTTTCCGCGGTGCCGCGCACCGCGGTGATGACGACTTCCGTCATCGTGGGATCATTGGCGGTGGCTGCGGCCTGCTGTGCAAGGGCGGGGAAAGCCTGCGCGATGGCCAGCGCGGCGGCGGAGACGGCGAAAGTGGTCTTGTTCATCGATGTGCTCTAATTCTCGTTCTCGTTCGTTATCGAACCAGCGAGGGAGCACACCCGGGAAGAGGAAGAGGGAGAGTGACGAGCACTGCGTTGCGCTTTCCTTCGCTGGCATTATCCAGATCAGGTACGGAGGGTATCTCTCACCCGGACATGCAAACCTGTCCAGGACCCCTAGCGAAGCCGGAAGCTTATCACATTTGAATGCAATGTCGTGCGCCATCCGTCCGGGGCCATAGTTATACTTGTGGAAACATGGACTCCGAAGCACAATACCGGCTTTCCATGCCATGCCGACAGGAGGCCTTCATGACGCAGGAACACGTCGTTGAAAACCGCGAGAGCCTGGATGCCCAGGTACTCGACATGCATCGTGCGCTGACTTCGCTGATCGACCGGCTCGGCGCGCTGGACACGGCAAACCAGCGCTGGGCGGCCTGTACGGACCCGGAGCTGAAGCTCGTGCTGGCCAGCCAGCGCGACAGTGCGCGCAAGCACGTGGCCATGCTGGTCGAATGGACCCGCCGGCGCGACCCGAAGCTGGACAAGGAATTGCGCGATGCGCTGTTCAAGGCCGGCCCGATCGCGGCCCAATACCGCTACGACGAGAACATGTAAGGCAGTCCACATAATGAGAATCGAATGAAGCAGCCGTATTACGAAGGAAGCTGGTTCGCCGTGCCGCTGATCAACGGCGGTTACGCGGCCGGGCTCGTTGCCCGCATGTCGCCCCAGGGCAAGATCATGCTGGCCTATCTGTTCGGGCCGAAGCGCGCCACGATGCCCACGCTGGCCGATGTGCAGGCCCTGAAGGCGGGCGATGCCGTCAAGGCCATCCGCACCGGCGACATGGCGCTGGCCAACGGCCGCTGGCCGGTGCTCGGCGAAGCCGGCCACTTCGACCGCAACGACTGGCCGGTGCCCGTGTTCATCCGCCGCTCGGATGCGCTGAAGCGCGCCTGGCAGGCGACCTACGCGGACGATCCGGCCAAGCCGGAGCGCGAAGTGTCGGTGCCGTATGAAACATCGGGCCTGGAAAGCGATTCGCTGTACGGCTACGGGTCCACCGAGCTGCTGCTGACCAAACTGCTCGAGCAAGGCTGAAACTGGCCTGAAGGAGGGAAGATGCACCAGGGAGGCTGCTTCTGCGGTGCCGTGCGCTACCTGGTCACGGCGAGGCCGTTCAACAGCACGCTGTGCCACTGCACGATGTGCCGCCGCGCCAGCGGGGCGCCCTGCGTGGCATGGTTCTCGGTGCCGCGCGCCGGCCTGCGTTTCACGGCGGGCTGCCTGGCATATTACGCATCCAGCCCCGGCGTGCGCCGCGGCTTCTGTGCCGGCTGCGGCACGCAGATGACGTTCGAGGACGCGCGCTGGCCGGAGGAACTCGATGTCACCACCGCCAGCCTGGACGATCCGGAGCTGGCGCCGCCCGGCGACCATACCTACATGCAAAGCCACCTGCCCTGGCTGCAGCTGGCGGACAGCATGCCGCGCTACCTGCGCACGCGCAGCGAAGGCGCGCGGGAAATTCCCTAGTGACCTGTCAAGTTCCCTGGCCGGCGCCCGGGGTTTCCTGCGCCGGCAGCGACAGGCAGGCCGCTGCGCGCGACAGCAGCAGCGTGCGTTCGCGCTCGTTCTGCGTCAGTTCCGCGGCGCGCAGGAACTCGGCGCGGGCCTCCACGATCCGCCCCAGCTTGAACAGGAAATCGCCGCGTACGCTGGGCAGCAGGTGGTAGTTGCGCAGTACCGGTTCGTCGACCAGCATGTCGGCCACTTCCAGCCCGGCGGCGGGGCCGAATGCCATCGCCAGTGCCACCGCCCGGTTCAGCTCCACCACCGGCGACGGCGCCAGCTGCGCCAGGCCATCGTACAGCGCGGCGATGCGTTCCCAGTCGGTGTCGGCTGCCTTGCGGGCACGCGCGTGGCAGGCGGCGATCGCTGCCTGCAGGCCGTACGGTCCCAGGCTCTTGCCGAGTTGCGTGGCGCGCTCCAGCGCGGCGAGGCCGCGGCGGATCAGCAGCTGGTCCCAGCGTGCGCGGTCCTGGTCCAGCAACAGCACCGGCGCGCCATCCGGCGCGATGCGGGCGCGCACGCGCGACGACTGGATTTCCATCAGCGCCACCAGGCCGTGCACTTCCGGTTCGCGCGGCACCAGGCCGGACAGGATGCGGCCCAGGCGCAGCGCCTCGTCGCACAGGGCGGGGCGCATCCAGTCGGCACCGGCACTTGCCGAATATCCTTCGTTGTAGATCAGGTAGATCACCTGCAGCACGGAAGACAGCCGCTGCACCAGTTCGTGCCCCGCCGGCACCTCGAACGGCACGCGGGCTTCGAACAGGGTGCGCTTGGCGCGCACGATGCGCTGCGCCACCGTGGGCTCGGGCACGAGGAAGGCGCGGGCGATTTCGTCCGTCGTCAGGCCGCCCAGCAGGCGCAAGGTGAGTGCCACGCGGCCCTCGGTGGGCAGCACCGGGTGGCAGGCGATGAAGACGAGGCGCAGCAGGTCGTCGCCGATGCGATCGTCCAGCGCCCGGTCCAGCGCCTGGTCCGCGTTGTGTGCGGCGTCTTCCAGCAGGCTTTCGATTTCGTAGGTGAGCGCGGGTTCCCGGTCCTGTGCCAGCTTGCGGTGGCGCAGGTGGTCGAGCGCGCGGTTTTTCGCGGTGGCCATCAGCCACGCGGCAGGGTTGTCCGGCGTGCCCGTGCCCGGGAAGCTGGCCGGCCAGGTTTCCAGCGCGGCCACCAGCGCTTCCTGCGCCATTTCCTCGGCCAGGCCGACATCGCGCAGCATCCGCGCCAGCGCGGCGATGATCTTCGCCGATTCGATGCGCCACACCGCCTCGACGGTGCGATGGACCCGGTCGTTCAATGCGCGGCGGGGGCGGTCGCGCCGCCCGGCAGGCCGGCCACCGCGCGCAGTTCCAGCGTCACCTGCGGCCAGGGGAACGGGTAGCTTTTCACCCAGGCAATCGCCTCGTCGCGCGAGGCGGCCTGGATCAGCCAGAAGCCGGCAATGAGTTCCTTGATCTCCGTGAACGGGCCGTCGACGACCGATGGCCGGCCGCCCTTGAACTTCACCCGTGCACCTTTCGCGGTAGGCTTCAGCCCGTCGCCAGCCAGCAGTACGCCGGCCCCCGCATCCTGCGCGTTGCGCGCATTCATGCGGGCGATGACCTCGGGCGGCGGGATGTCGTCGGCTTCGAGGCCGGCGCTCGAGCGCAGCAATACAGCGTAGGGTGTCAGGTGCGCCGGCGATTGCGTGTCGATGCCGGCGCAGCCGCCGGAGCAGCCGGTTTCGCGCACCTCCAGCACGACGCCGCCCTCGGCATCGGCCGTGGGCCACTGCAAGGCCCAGGCGATCGCTTCTTCCTTCGACGGCACGTCGACGATCGCGAAGCCGGCCGCCAGCTCGCTCACGGGAAAGGGGCCGTGTTCGATGGTCCAGGCGCCGGCGGAGCGATGCAGGCGCGCAGCCTCGGGATGTAGCCAGCGCCCGGCCGGCACGGCGCTGGTGAGCGGTGCGGGAGGGAAAGCGCCGTTCTCCGAACTGGCGTCGGCGCGCCGGATCACCATGAAATGCATCCCGTTCTCCTTTTCTATCCTGAAAAATCAGGTCGGACTGGAAGCCATGCGCTCGCGCAGCCGGTCCTCCTGTTCGCGCAGCTCCGGGGTGAGTTCGGCGCCGAAGTCTTCCGCCTCGAACACCTGGCGGATCTCGACTTCATCGCCGTCTTCCATCGGGGCGCGCTTAAGCCATTCGATCGCTTCTTCGCGCGACTTTACCTGAATCAGCCAGAATCCCGCAATCAGTTCCTTGGTTTCGGAGAATGGCCCGTCGATCACGGTACGCTCCTTGCCGTGATAGCGGATGCGCACGCCTTTCGAGCTGGGATGCAGGCCTTCGCCGGCCAGCATCACGCCGGCATTGACGAGTTCCTCGTTGTACTTGCCCATTGCATCGAGCAATTCGGTGGATGGCATCCTGCCCGCTTCGCTGTCGGCCGATGCCTTGACGATGATCATGAATCGCATGGTGGTGTCTCCTTGTCGGGCTGCTTATTGGCTCAGTTCCGGGCAGTCCATCGCCGTCTTCGACGCTTCGATGGCTTCCTCTGGCGGCACGTCGCGGATGTGCGTGGCCAGCGACCAGCTGTGGCCGAACGGGTCGCGCAGCACGCCGTAACGGTCGCCCCAGAACATGTCGGCCGGCGGCATCTTGGCGGTGGCGCCGGCATCGACCGCGCGCTGGTATGCGGCATCGACATCCTCGACGTAGCAATGCAGCGTGACGGGGGATGCGGGCAGGTCCTGCGGGCCGAAGCTGCCATAGTCGGGGAATTCGTCGACCAGCATGATTTTCGTGTCGCCGAACTGGATCATGGCGTGCATCAGCTTGCCGCTGCCGTCGGGCACGGGCATTCGCACCAGCTCGACGGCGCCGAAAGCCTTCTTGTAGAACTCGATCGCATCCGCGGCGTTGCGGCAGACGAGGTGCGGGGTCACGGTGGGCATGTCCGCAGGGATTTTTTCGACTTCGCTCATGGCCTATCTCCTTCATGGTGGTTTCAGGGAACACGAACTGCGTTCCCATACTCCCACGACGAACGGCGAAACGCCAGATCGACAAGCCGCTGAAATTTTTTTTCGTGGCGCCGGCCGTCCGCGCGTGGGCACGGTGATGTGCCATGATAGGAGCGGGCGCTGACAGTTCCTGTCAGGAGCGGCGTTGCACGGACTAAGTCGCTTCCATCGTGATCTGGATCGACAGGCCGCCGCCGTCGCGATTGCTCAGGCTGAGCTGCGCATCGTGCCGTTGCAGCACGCGCTCGACGATGGCCAGCCCGAGGCCGGCGCCGTTGGCCTGGCTGCGCGCTTCGTCGAGCCGGGTGAACGGTTTCAGCAGCTCGGCCATCCGTTCTTCGGGCACGCCCACGCCGTGGTCCTGAACGTCGATGACGACCCGCTTCGCGGCATGCGTTCCTTTCACATTGCAGCGAATGTCGATCTCGGCCATGTCCGTGCCGGGCGTCTTGCCGTAGCGGCGGGCGTTCTCGATCAGGTTGTGGAATACCCGCTTCAAGTCGGTGCCATTGCCCATCACCAGGGCAGGGCAGGCGATGTCGGTGGTAACTTTCACGTCCGGCAGGCGGGAGACTTCATGCGCCACTTCTTCCAGCATGGCCGTCACGTCCAGGGGCACGAAGGTGGAGGACTCGGTCGGTTTCGCGTAGTCGAGGAACTGGGCGATGATCGCATCCATCTGCGCCAGGTCGGACTTCATGCCGTCGCGCGCATCCGGCGTCAGGTCGGCCATTTCCACTTCGAGCTGCATGCGCGTCAGCGGCGTGCGCAGGTCGTGCGAGATGCCGGCCAGGATCACGGCGCGGTCCGATTCCACCTGCTGCAGGTCGTCCACCATCTGGTTGAAGCTGCGGTTGGCCTGGCGGATTTCCTGCGGCCCCTTTTCGGGCAGCGGCTCCGGATGCCGGCCCTGCGCGATGGCGCGGAACGCGGCCGTCAGGCGGCGCAGCGGCGCGTTGACCAGGCTGGAAATCGCGGCCGCGCCCAGTAGCGAAACGAGCGATACGACCGCCGCCCAGCCCAGCCACTGGATGCCAAGCCACGGAATCCGCTCGCGCTCGAGCATCAGCCAGTACTGGTCTTCGCCGATGTTGAAGCTGACCCAGAAGCCGCGCATGCCATTCACGCGGGCGGAGAAGCGGGTGGTCCTGCCCAGCTTGGCCTTGACGAGCCGTTCGATGTCCGGCATCAGCGCGATGTCCGGCGGCGGGTCGACCTCGTCGTTCTCTTCCAGGAGGAACACGCGGATGCCTTCGTTCGAGACGAGTTCGAACAGCAGTTCGGTGCGCAGCTCGGGTGCCGAGTGGGTCAGCGCCGCGCGCGTGATGGTGACGACCGAGATCACCTGCGCGGCCAGTTGCTGCGCCTGCGGGCCGCGCTGGACCCAGCTGATCATGCCGGTCCAGGACGCCATCGACAGCGTGGTCAGCACGCCGAGCAACAGGAAAGTGCGCCAGAACAGCCCGCTTTTCATGCGAGCCAGCGTAATGTGACGAAACTTCATCGGACGGCACGCATCAGCGCGGCTGTCCCTCCGGGATGAACACGTAGCCCAGGCCCCACACGGTCTGGATGTAGAGGGGGCTGGAGGGGTCCGGCTCGATCAGCTTGCGCAGCCGCGAGATCTGCACGTCGAGCGAGCGGTCGAACACTTCGTATTCGCGGCCGCGCGCCAGTTCCATCAGCTTTTCGCGCGACAGCGGCTGGCGGGCATGGCGTGCGAACACTTTCAGCACGGAGAATTCGCCGGTGGTCAGCGGCACCGTCTCGCCGTTCTTCTTCAGCGTGCGCGTGCCCAGGTCCAGCACGAACTGGCCGAACTCGAAGGTTTGCGGCGTTTCGGATGGCGCACCGGGGATTTCATCGGGACCCTTGCGGCGCAGCACGGCGCCGATGCGGGCAACGAGTTCGCGCGGATTGAATGGCTTCGGCAGGTAATCGTCCGCGCCCATTTCGAGGCCGACGATGCGGTCCACGTCTTCGCCCTTGGCGGTCAGCATGATGATCGGTGTCTGGTCGCCGGCACCGCGCAGGCGGCGGCAGATCGACAGGCCGTCCTCGCCCGGCAGCATCAGGTCCAGCACCAGCAGGTCGTAGCGCTCGCGCAGCCACAGCTTGTTCATGGCGGTGGCGCTTTCCGCGGTGAAGACGTTGAAACCCTGTTCGGTCAGGTAGCGGCGCAGCAGGTCGCGCAGGCGCACGTCGTCGTCCACGACCATGATCTTGGCCTGGTGGCCGCCATGCGAAACGGTGGAAGAGGAGGTGGTGGCGTTGTTGCCGGTGTCGTTCGATGTGGTCATATTGCTGTCGGAATTGTCAGAAGCATGTCGCTATGGTAACGTCTTAATGCGTTGGGCGGCGCGCACGGACGTACCCATTACAAAGTGTTACAAACTTTACCCAATCACCCTTATACGTATGGGTAAAGGGGCATACACTTCGTCCATCGGGTACAGGTTACCAGACACGAACGAGGACATGGCATGAATGAGCAGGCACACGATCGGAGCAGGGCAGACGCGCGGTGCGCGCGTGCCGCGATCGCGTCCCTTCTTTTCGCGGTGTGTGGCGTGCTGCCTTCCATAGTGCACGCTGGTCCGAATGACGGGCCGCCGCGCCGCGACGAGCAGCAACAGCAGCAATCGCGCCGCGACAGCCGCTGGGGCAGCGCGGCCGACGCGCGATCGTTCGAAGCCCGTGCCGAAGAGCAGCGCCGGATGATGCAGGAAAATGCGAACAACGCGGAGATCTCGCGCCGCATGAGCCGCATGACACCGGACGAACGGCGCGACCTGCGCCGCCAGATCAATGAAGCCGGCATGGAAGTATATTCCGTCACACCGAAGCGCTGACCCTGCCGGCGCGGCAGCATTTCTTTCCCTCGAACGGGCCCGGTATGAAAATACCGGGCCCGTTTTCGCAGGCGGTTCATTCGGTCATCTCGAGTCGGTTGCAATCCCTCCCCATCAGGCCATACCGGCACAGTGACGCAGCGCTTTGCGCCCGATCAAATCAGTTCGCAGTGAACCTGACTCTCCGTTTGCATGCGTCGGATGGCGCGCTCGATTGGTCGTCGGCCCGTTAAGGCGAATCATCCCTGAGTTCGGAATAATCCCAACAGGAAACATTGAGCGTTCTCAAGACCCTTACAGGAGGCGACCTTAGCATGGAAGAAGCCTAAATTTACCGCAAGACGGAAGAAAGGATCACCATGCAACCAGATCACACGCCTGCAACGATCAATGCGCGGGAAGCGCTGCCAGTGCTTCAGGTGCCGGATGGGCCGAAGCCGGCGGCCGGCCCGCAAGGGGACACCGAGGTACGGCAGTATCTCGCTTTCCGCCTCGGCGGACTGGAATACGCGCTGGATTACCGGAACGTGCAGGAACTGCGGCCGTTGCAGGCGCTCGAACGCTTCGCGGCGGATGGGGAAATCATCAGCGGCGTGGCCGTTTCACGCGGCATCATCATGCCGATCGTGGACATGCGCATCGCGTTCACACCCCGGCCGCCGGTGCAGGATCCGCGCACGGACGTGATCATCCTGAAGCTCACCAGCTGCGTGATGGGCATGGTGACCGACGGCGTGACGGACCTCGTCATGCTCGCCGGCCGCGACATCAGGCCGATCCCGAACCTGGATGCGGAGGTCGCGATGAATGTCGACTACCTGATGGGCCTGGCGGAAACCGGCACGCGCCGGCTGATCGTCGTCGACATCGACAAGCTGATGGCCATCCGGCGCGTCAGGCACGACAAGTTCGACGCCGCCGCGTGATGGCGGGCATGAAAAGAAAGCGCCGCCCGAGGGCGGCGCTTTGCTGTCCGCGCAAGCCGCGGCGATAACAGTGCTTTCCTGGCTCAGGCGGCCAGTGCCTCGAGCTGCTCCTGCAAGCCCAGCCATTCCTCTTCCAGCTGTGCCAGGTCTTTGGTATAGAACGCCTGGTCCGCCAGCAGTGTCTTCAGCTTCGCCTTGTTGGCCGCTTCGTAGATCGCCGGATCCTGCAACTGCGTATCGACATCCGCCTTTTGCGCGTTACGCTTGGCGATCTGTTCTTCCAGCCGCTTGATCTTGTTCTCGATCGGCTTTTTCTGGGCCGCCAGGCGCTGGCGCTGCTCCGCTTCCAGCCGCTTCTGTTCGCGCTTGTCGACGGCCGGCGCGGCGGGCGGCGCCGCCACCGGCGACGTCGATGGATACGCCGTCTTGTGCTCCTTGCCTGCCGCCGGCAGCACGTCGGTGCCTTTGCCCAGCTTGGTCTTGAACAGCCAGTCCTTGTAGTCGTCCAGGTCGCCATCGAACGGTTGCAGCATGCCGTCGGCGACGATGATGAACTGGTCGGTGGTCGCCCGCAGCAGGTGCCGGTCGTGCGATACCACCACCAGCGTGCCTTCGAACTGCGCCAGTGCTTCGGTCAGCGCTTCGCGCGTTTCCAGGTCCAGGTGGTTGGTCGGTTCATCGAGCAGCAGCAGGTTCGGGCGCTGCCACACGATCAGCGCCAGTGCCAGGCGCGCCTTCTCGCCGCCGGAGAACGGAGCGATCGAACTGGTCACCATCGTGCCCGGGAAGTTGAAGCCGCCCAGGAAGTTGCGCAGTTCCTGCTCGCGCACCGTTGGCGCGATCTTCTGCAGGTGCCAGAGCGGCGATTCGTCGTGGCGCAGCATTTCCACCTGGTGCTGGGCGAAGTAGCCGATGATCAGGCCCTTGCCGGTGGTCGATGTACCCGCCAGCGGTGCCAGGTCACCCGCTACCGTCTTGATCAGTGTCGATTTACCGGCGCCGTTCACGCCCAGCAGGCCGATGCGCTGGCCCGTCTGCAGGCTGAAGTTGATGCCGTGGACGATGGTCTTTTCCTTGATCTCGTAGGTATCCGGGTCCTCGCTGCGGTAGCCCGCATCCACGTCTTCCATCACCAGCAGCGGGTTCGGCGCCGACAGCGGCTCGCGGAACTCGAACGAGAATTCGGCGGCGGCGCGCAGCGGCGCCAGCTCTTCCATCTTCGCCAGCGCCTTCATGCGGCTCTGCGCCTGCTTGGCCTTGGACGCCTTGGCCTTGAAGCGGTCGATGAACGATTCCAGGTGGGCCTTCTTGCGCGCCTGCTTCTCGGCGGCGCCGGCCATCAGCACCATCTGCGCGGCACGCTGGCGCTCGAAGCTCGAGTAATTGCCGGAGTAGCGCTTCAGCTTGCGGTCGTCGATGTGCACGATCACGTTGACGATCTCGTCGAGGAAATCGCGATCGTGCGAAATGATGATCAGGGTACCGGCGTAGCGCTTCAGCCAGTCTTCCAGCCAGATGATCGCGTCCAGGTCCAGGTGGTTGGTCGGTTCATCGAGCAGCAGCAGGTCGGAAGGGCACATCAGCGCCTGTGCCAGGTTCAGGCGCATGCGCCAGCCACCGGAGAAGCTGGCCACCGGCTGCTGCATCTGGTCCAGCGTGAAGCCCAGGCCCAGCAGAAGCTGTTCGCCGCGCGACTGCACCGTGTAGGCGTCCGCATCGGCCAGCGCCACGTGCGCATTGCCCAGCGCAAGGCCTTGTTCGGCGGAGTCGGGCAGCGCTTCGAGCCGCTCCAGTTCCGCCTGCAGCTTGCGCAGGTTGACGTCGCCGTCGATCGCGTAGTCGAGCGCGTTGCGCTGCAGCGGCGGGGTTTCCTGCGCCACGTAGGCCATGCGCCACTTGGCGGGGAAGTCGATATTGCCCTGGTCCGGATGCAGCTCGTTGCGCAGCATCGCGAACAGGCTGGACTTGCCGGCGCCGTTGGCGCCGATCAGGCCGATCTTGTCGCCGGGGTTCAGCGTCAGGTCGACGTTTTCCAGCAGCGGCTTCACGCCGCGCATCAGGCTTACTTGTTCGAGACGAATCATTCTTTACAGTTTCAGTTGGTCGGCGGTCAGCAGGAACACCATGTCATCACCCTGGCTGGTGGTCAGCCACGTCAGGCCCATGTCGCCGAAGGCCGCTTCCGCGAATGCCTTCTCGTTGCCGATCTCGACGATCAGCAGGCCGTCGTCGGTCAGCCGCTCGGCCGCGCCGGCCACGATCCTGCGCACCAGGTCCATGCCGTCCACGCCGCCGTCCAGCGCGATCTGCGGTTCGTGGCGGTATTCCTGCGGCAGCCGGGACATCGAACCGGAGTTCACGTACGGCGGATTGGTGATGATCAGGTCGTATTTTTTCGCCGGCACGTTCGCGTACAGGTCCGACTGGATCAGGTTTACGCGGTCTTCCAGCTTGTACGTCTCGACATTGCGGCGCGCCACTTCCAGCGCATCCGGCGAAATGTCGACGGCGTCGAGCTGCGCATCCGGGAACGCGTCGGCCAGCATGATGGCCAGGCAGCCGGAACCCGTGCACAGTTCCAGCACGTTGGCGATGCCTTCCGGATTGTTCACCCACGGCGCGAAGTAGTCGGGAATCAGTTCGGCGATGTAGGAGCGCGGCACGATGGTGCGCTCGTCGACGTAGAACTGGTAGGTGCCCAGCCATGCCTCGTTGGTGATGTAGGCGGCCGGCACGCGCTCGGTGGCGCGGCGCTCGATCACGTCCAGCACGCGCTGGATTTCGTCCGGCAGCAGGCGCGCATCCAGGAACGGATCGAGCCTGTCGAGCGGCAGCTTCAGCGTGTGCAGGATCAGGTAGGCCGCTTCGTCGAAGGCTTCGGCACTGCCGTGGCCGAAGAACAGTTTTTCCGTGTTGAAGCGGGTGGTCGCATAGCGCAGCAGGTCGCGCGGCGTGGCAAAGATGGTGGACATGGTATTCGTTCCTTTACGCGGGGAGCTCAGGCAAGCAGATCAGGTGAGTAAATTCGCCAGCGTGCGCCGGTAGATGTTCTTCAGCGGATCGATGAAGCGCACCTCGACATGCTCGTCGATCTTGTGGATGCTGCCGTTCGGCGGGCCGAATTCGATCACCTGCGGGCAGATCTGCGCGATGAAGCGGCCATCCGACGTGCCGCCCGTCGTCGACAGTTCCGTGTCGATGCCGGTCTCGCCCTTGATCGCGTCGCAGAGTGCCGTCGACAGCGTGCCGCGCGGCGTCAGGAACGGGTAGCCGGAAATGGTCCATTTCAGGTCGTACTCGAGGCCGTGCCGGTCGAGGATCGCATGCACGCGCTGCTGCAGGCCCTCTGCCGTGCTGGCGGTCGAGAAGCGGAAATTGAAGTCGATCACCATCTGGCCAGGAATCACGTTGTTCGCGCCGGTGCCGGCCTTCACGTTCGACATCTGCCACGACGTGGGCAGGTAGTACTCGTTGCCCTCGTCCCACACTTCGGCCACCAGGTCCGCCAGCGCCGGTGCGGCCTGGTGGATCGGGTTCCTGGCCAGCTGCGGATAGGCGATGTGGCCCTGGATGCCCTTGATGGTCAGGCAGCCGGACATCGAACCGCGGCGGCCGTTCTTGATCATGTCGCCCAGCACGGCACTCGACGTGGGTTCGCCGACCACGCAGTAATCGATCGCTTCGCCGCGTTCCTTCAGCTTGTTGCAGACGATGACGGTGCCATCGGTGGCCGGGCCTTCCTCGTCGCTGGTCAGCAGGAAGGCGATCGAACCCTTGTGATCGGGATGGGCGGCGATGAATTCCTCGCAGGCCACCACCATCGCGGCGATCGACGTCTTCATGTCCGCCGCGCCACGGCCATACAGCTTGCCGTCGCGGATCGTGGGGAAGAATGGCTCCGACGTCCATTGCTCGACGGGGCCGGTCGGCACCACGTCGGTGTGGCCGGCGAACACGAACACGGGCTGTTCAGTGCCGCGGCGCGCCCACAGGTTCGTCACGTCGCCCGAAACGATCGTCTCGCAGCGGAAACCGAGCGGCTCGAGCAATTCGATCAGCTGCTGCTGGCAGCCTTTGTCCTCGGGAGTGACGGAAGAACGGCCGATCAGTTTTTCAGTCAGCGCGAGGGTACGGGATTCGGTCATTGGTCTTGTTTCGTAAAGATCTGTTGGTACTGTTCCGGCTTGAAGCCCACGTGGCAAGCCTCGGCCGTGCACAGCACGGGGCGCTTGATCACCGACGGGTTCTCCAGCATCAGCGCGGTGGCGCTGGCCGCGTCCGTCACGGCGGCCTTGCGATCGTCGGCCAGGCCGCGCCACGTCGTGCCTTTTTTATTGACGAGGATTTCCCAGTCCACGTGCTTCAGCCAGTGCTGCACGGTGGTCGCGTCGAGGCCCTGCTTCTTGAAATCGTGGAAGGTGAAATCCTGTTGCTGGCCGGCCAGCCAGACGCGGGCTTTTTTCACCGTGTCGCAGTTGGGGATGCCGTAGAGTGTGATCATGGGTATTCGGGAGGGCGCGCGCCGGCGGGCGCCGGCTAAAGTGCGCCATTATAGCCGCAAGGACTGGCGGCGTAGCCGCCTCGGGCGGCCCGGTCGGCTCAAGTATTGAGCGTGAACTCGGTAAAGGACGCCTCGGCCATGGGCTTCGGCTCCGGATCGCTGGCTTGCCGGCTGTCCGGCCCATTGTTCAGCAGCCACAACAGGTTGGTCGCCGAATCGGCATTGGCCAGCGCTTCTTCCTGCGTGATGCGGCCTTCCTGTACCAGCTTGTACAGCGCCTGCTCGAACGACTGCGAGCCGGGCGACAGGCTGCGGTCCAGCGCTTCCTTGATCTGCCCGATTTCGCCTTTTTCCATCAGATCGGACACGTAGCGCGTATTCACCATCACCTCGACGGCCGGTGTGCGCGTGCCGCCGCCGCTCGAGCGGACCAGCCGCTGCGACACGATGGCGCGGATCGTCGACGACAGATCCTGCAGCAGCGCGGGGCGATTCTCGATCGGATAGAAACTGATGATGCGGTTCAGCGCGTTGTAGCTGTTGTTGGCATGGAGCGTGGCCAGCACCAGGTGGCCGGACTGCGCGTAGGCCAGCGCGGCGGCCATCGTCTCGCGGTCGCGGATCTCGCCGATCAGGATGCAGTCCGGTGCCTGGCGCATCGAATTCTTCAGCGCGGTCGCGAAATCCTTCGCGTCGCTGCCGATCTCGCGCTGGTTGACGATCGCCTTCTTGTTCTTGAACAGGTACTCGATTGGATCTTCCAGCGTGAGGATGTGGCCGGAGCGCAGTTCGTTGCGGTGGTCCAGCATCGCCGCGATCGTGGTCGATTTTCCTGAACCGGTGGAACCCACCACCAGCATCAGGCCGCGCTTCTCCATGATCAGTTCGGCCAGGATCGGCGGCAAACTGAGTTCGTCAAGAGCGGGGATATTGGCCGGCACGTAGCGGAACACGGCGGAAATCGTACCGCGCTGGCGGAACGCCGACAGGCGGAAACGGCCAAGGCTGGGCACGGAAATGCCCATGTTCAGTTCATTGCTGCGCGCCAGTTCGCGGATCTGCTCCGTGGAGCAGATCTCGGCCAGCAGCGCATCGATGTTTTCCGGTTCCAGCTTCTGCTGGTTGACCGGAATGAGATTGCCGTTGATTTTCAGGTGCACCGGCGAATTCACGGCGAAGAACATGTCCGACGCGTTCTTCTCTTTCATCAGCTGGAAAAGCCGTTCCATCATGATGCATACCTCGATGAACTTTGGGAATGCTCTGGTATAAGTCCGGAAAACCGTAGCGAGCGGCGGCAGTTCGGGTCGAGGCGCGCAGCCGTACGTAGGTACGGCGAGCACCGCAGGCCCGAAATGCAACGCGCAGTAGGTTTAACGGGCTTATACCCCGCGCAGCAGTTCGTTGATGCCGGTCTTCGCGCGCGTCTGCGCGTCGACGCGCTTGACGATCACCGCGCAGTACAGGCTGTACTTGCCGTCGGCCGACGGCAGCGAGCCCGATACCACCACGGAGCCGGACGGGATGCGGCCGTAGCTGACTTCGCCGGTGGCGCGGTCGTAGATCTTGGTCGACTGGCCGATGTACACGCCCATCGAGATGACCGAGTTCTCTTCGACGATCACGCCTTCGACGATCTCCGAACGGGCACCGATGAAGCAGTTGTCCTCGATGATCGTCGGGTTGGCCTGCATCGGCTCCAGCACGCCGCCGATGCCCACGCCGCCGGACAGGTGCACATTCTTGCCGATCTGCGCGCACGAACCGACCGTTGCCCAGGTATCGACCATCGCGCCTTCGTCCACATAGGCGCCGATGTTCACGTAGGAAGGCATCAGCACCACGTTCTTGCCGATGAACGAACCACGGCGCGCCACGGCTGGCGGCACCACGCGGAAGCCGCCCTTGGCGAAATCTTCCGGCGTGTAATTGGCGAACTTGGTCGGCACCTTGTCGTAGAACTGCATGGTGCCGTCCGATGGCATCACCACGTTGTTCTCGAGGCGGAACGACAGCAGCACGGCCTTCTTGATCCACTGGTTGACCACCCAGGTGCCGGTGTCCTTCTGCGCCACGCGCAGGCTGCCGTTGTCCAGGCCGGCCAGTACGTGGTTGACCGCGTCGCGCACTTCGGCGCTGGCGTTCGACGGGTTGATCTCGGCGCGGTTATCCCATGCCTGTTCGATGATTTGCTGGAGTTGTTGAGTCATGATGCGTCTTCAGTAGTGAGGGATTTGCAGAACTGCACGATGCGCTGCGCGGCTTCCAGCCCTTCGGCCGTTTCCGCCACGAGCGCCATGCGGATGCGATTGCGGCCTGGATTCGTGCCATGCGCTTCGCGCGCCAGGTAGCTGCCCGGCAGGACCGTGACATTATATTCGGCGTACAGGCGCCGTGCGAACTCGGTGTCCGACAGGCCGGTGCGGCTGACGTCGGCCCACAGGTAGAAGCCGGCGTCCGGCAGTGCCACGTCGAGCACTTCGGCCAGCAGCGGCGTGATGGCATCGAATTTCGCGCGGTATTGCGCGCGGTTTTCCGCGACGTGGGACTCGTCGTTCCACGCCGCGATCGATGCGGCCTGCACCGGCGGGCTCATGGCACCGCCGTGGTAGGTACGGTACAGCAGGAATTTCTTCAGCACGTCCGCGTCGCCGGCCACGAAGCCCGAGCGCAGGCCCGGCACGTTCGAGCGCTTCGACAGGCTGGAAAAGACCACCAGCCGCGCATACGGCCTGTCAACCGTGGACAGGCCCAGCATGTGGGCCGCCTGCAGCGCGCCCAGCGGCGGCTCGTCGCCATGGTAGATCTCGGAATAGCACTCGTCGGCGGCGATGATGAAGTCATGGCGCTCGGACAGGGCAAACAGGTTTTCCCAGTCCGTCAGCGACAGCACGGCGCCGGTCGGGTTGCCGGGCGAGCACAGGTACAGCAACTGCACGCGCGCCCACACGTCGGCGGGCACGCTGTCGTAGTCGCAGCCGAAGTTGCGCGCCGCGTCCGAGTTGACGAAATACGGCTCGGCGCCGGCCAGGAACGCGGCACCTTCGTAGATCTGGTAGAACGGGTTCGGGCACACCACGAGCGCATCCGCGGCGGGATCGATGACCGCCTGCGCGAACGCGAACAGCGCTTCGCGCGAGCCGTTCACCGGCAATACTTGCGTGGCCGGGTTCAGCGGCGGCAGGCCATAGCGGCGCTCCAGCCATGCGGCGATCGTGCCGCGCAGCGCTTCGGTGCCGATGGTAGCCGGATAGACGGCCAGGCCGGACAGGCTGTCGGCCAGCGCTTCGCAAATGAACTTCGGGGTAGGGTGTTTCGGTTCGCCGATGCCCAGGCTGATGGCGCGGTGGGCCGGGTCCGGCTTCACGCCGTCGAACAGAAGGCGCAGTTTTTCAAACGGATAAGGGTGCAGCTTGTCGAGTAATGGATTCACGTAGGATCTCAAAAAGGCGCACGTCTGTGCGTGTTTTCTGGTGATGCATGAACGGTCAGCCGGCCATTATAGCCCGCGTGCCGCTGGTGCGCCCGGCGCCGGCGGCGGCCCGGCCGGGTGACCGCACCGTACGCCGTCCAGCAGCGCGCGCATGCGCCGCCAGTGCGAGCCCTGCCAGAACACGCCGCCGCAGCGCGGGCAGCCCAGGAACGTGTCCTGGCTGTCCCGCACCGAGGGCGGCAGCCGGTCCAGTACATCCTCCCTGGCGCGCGGCCGCAGCGGCACATTGCAGGCCAGGCACAGCGAGAACGGCCGCATCGTGTCCCGCAGGCCGAAGCGTGCCACCACCTCGCGCAACTGCTGCTCCGGCTTCAGCGCGCGCACATAGCAGCCGCGCAGCACGCCGCGGCGCTTCAGCAGTTCCCGGTCGCGCGTCAGCGCGATGCGCCCGCCATGTTCCGCGAAGGCTTCCACTTCGCCGTCGCCGATGTCGTTGTCGTACAGCGTATCGAAGCCGGCCATCCGCAGCAGCCGGGCCAGCCCGCCCAAGTGGGCATCGGCCACGAAGCGCGCTTCGTCCGGCGCCAGCACCACCGGCGGCGCAGGCGGCACCACGACATCGTCGCCGTCCTCCAGCAGCAGGTCGAGCGGGGCAGGGTGGCCGTTGACGCGCACCGCGCCCACTTCCGTGTGCGGCACGCCCAGCGCCTCGACCATGTGCTTGACGGTGGCGGCGCGCGCGCATGGCGTGGCCTGCGCATGCCCGCGCTGGACGCGCGGCAGGAAAAAGTCCAGCGCCGGGTCGAAGCGGAAGGTGGCGGTGACCATGGATGGCGTCAGGTGCCGGTCTGAGCGCTGTCGGCCGTCGTGGCAACCCCGGTCGCGGGCCGCAGCGGGCAGTCGATTGCCTCATCGAGCCGGGCGGCCAGGTCCGCGCGCAGGGCCGCCAGGCCGCCGATGCGCCGGTCGATCTCGGCCAGCTTGGCGCGCAGCGCGGCGCGGATCGCGTCGGACGATGCGCCGGGATCGGCCAGCAGCGGCAGGTCCGCCTCGATCTCGGCCAAGGTGAAGCCCAGCGACTGCGCGGTGCGGATATAGCTCAGCCATTGCACCGCCTCGGGCGGGTAGTCGCGGTAACCGTTGCCGCTGCGGCGCGCGGCCAGCAGGCCGCGTTTTTCATAGAAGCGCAGCGTATCCCGGCTGATGCCGGTCGCCTGCGCGATGTCGCCGATCCTCATCACGCTCCCTGGAGAAAATGCTTGACCCTGGAGTGTACTCCAGCCCTCAGGATGCATTCACGACCAATGAGGAGCCGCCATGTACGCCACCACCTATTCACGCATCGTCCGCGCCGGCGGATTCTACGACCTGCTCGTCACCGCGCCGTTCGCCACGCCATGGACGTTCGCCCTGTTGCACGGCCACCTTTCCGCCATCAACGTGGCGCTGGGCGGTGCGCCCTTGCCCGCCTTCGCACCCCTGCACATGCTGTTCGCCTGCCTGATGGGCACGGTGGTGCTGCTGTGGTCCATCCTGCGCATCGGCGACCCGCAACCCCGCTTCGGCCGCTACGACGGCATCGGCCGTTTCGGTTTCAGCCTGTGGATGGCCTGGACGCTGGCGCAGACGGGCATGCCCATGCTGTGGCTGTTCATCGTCCCCGAACTGGCATGGGGCATCGTCCAGTGGCTGCCGGTGCGCCGGATGGGAAACGGACCGCGCGGCTGAGCTGCCCGGTGCTATCCTGTGCCCTCAACTTCACGGGAGACGTCCATGCAAGCGCAACCCCTGATCGCCGTGTCCGACGTGGCGGCCGCCAGCCGCTGGTACCAGGCCGTATTGGGCTGCAAGAGTGCCCACGGCGGCAACGAGTATGAACAATTGACGTTCGACGGCCGCATGATCCTGCAGCTGCACCGCTGGGATGCGCACCACCATGCGCACATCGGCGATCCGGAATGCCGGCCATACGGCAATGGCGTGCTGCTGTGGTTCTGGACCGACGATTTCGACGATGCCGTCGACCGGGCCGCCGATGCGAAGGCCGCGGTGCTGGAAGGCCCGAAGGAAAACCGCAATGCGCAGCACCGCGAGATCTGGCTGCGCGACCCGGACGGCTATGTGGTCGTCATCGCCGGGCCTTACGGCGACGTGGGCATGTAGGCAGCACGGCGAACCCGCGCGCGGCGGCCGCGCTGGCCGCGTGCTTTATACTGCGCGCTCATTCACCTGCCCGTACCCCCCCCATGTCCTTCGCTTCCCTGGGCCTCGCGCCCGCCCTGCTCGATGCCGTGGCCGCCATCGGCTACGACACCCCGACCGCCATCCAGTCGGCCGCCATTCCCGCCGCGCTGCAGGGGAGGGATGTGCTGGGCGCGGCGCAGACCGGGTCCGGCAAGACGGCGGCGTTCGCGCTGCCGATGCTGCACGCGCTGCTGGCGCGGCAGGGCACCCGCCGGGGCCTGCATGGCCTGGTGCTGGTGCCCACGCGCGAACTGGCCGCCCAGGTGGGCGACGCGATCCGCGCGCTGGTGCAGCACCTGCCGTCCACGATCAAGGTGTCGATCGCGTTCGGCGGCGTGTCGATCAACCCGCAGATGATGGCGCTGCGCGGCGGTACCGACATCATCGTCGCCACGCCGGGCCGCCTGCTCGACCTGGCACGCCATAACGCCGTCAAGCTCGACGGCGTCGCCGCGCTGGTGCTGGACGAGGCCGACAAGCTGCTGGATATGGGCTTTGCCGACGAGATCGCGGAAATCCTCGCGCTGCTGCCGGCCCGGCGCCAGAACCTGTTCTTCTCCGCCACGTTCCCTTCCGCCGTCCAGTCGCTCGCCGCGTCGCTGCTGCACGATCCGGTGCGCGCACAGGTGGCAAGCGAGGCCGCGCACGAGCCGGATATCGCCCAGCGCGCCATCGAAGTGGAGGCGCCGCGCCGGGTGCAACTGCTCAGGCACCTGATCAGGGAGCATGGCTGGCAACAGGTGCTGGTATTCGTCGCCACCAAGTACGCATCGGAGCACGTGGCCGACAAGCTGCGCCGCGGCGGCGTGGCGGCCGAAACCTTCCACGGCGACTTCAGCCAGGGCACGCGTACCGAGGTGCTGGCCGATTTCAAGGCCGGCCGCATGACCGTGCTGGTCGCCACCGACGTGGCCGCGCGCGGCATCGACATCGCGCGGCTGCCGGTCGTCGTCAATTTCGACCTGCCGCGCGCCGCGGCCGACTACACGCACCGCATCGGCCGCACCGGCCGCGCGGGCGCCAGCGGCACGGCCGTCAGCTTCATCACGCCGGACGCCGAGGCGCATTTCCGGCTGATCGAAAAGCGGCAGGGCAGGCGCGTGCCGCGCGAGCGCATCGCCGGCTTCGAGCCGTCGGAAGCTGCCGTCCACGTCACGGCAAACGCGCCTGCGGCCGATCCGAACGGCGGCATCAAGGGCAAGCGCAAGAGCAAGAAGGACAAGCTGCGCGAAGCCGCCGTCAAGCAGGCGTCATAGGCTGCACAATAAGCTGCACAATAAGCTGCACAATAACGAAGCGCGTCATCCGCGCTGGTGCCGCAGTGCGCCACGTTGGTGCAGCGTAGTTCGCAACAGGCCCCCTCGGGTCGACAATGCGCACACTGCGCGCTGGCACGGCGTTTGCATAACCTGTTGTATGAGTAGAAGCGGCTAGTGTTTTCCGGCGACGCAATGTCGCCAATGAAAACATGGGGCATTGCTCTTGTGGACACGTCCCTGACGGGATGTGCATCTGGTTTTTTACAGACCTCAAGAGAGAACGCCATGCCGTATCGTTTCATCAGTCCCATTCGCATGATCCGCCGCGGCCGCGCGGCGTTCCTCCCGGTTTCATTTCCCCGCAATGCAATGCCGCGCATGCCCTTCCTCCGGCAGGCCGGCTGCATCCCGCATTGCGTCCCTCAGCCTTTCCAACCCCAGAGAGTGCCCATGAAATCCATCCCAGTCCCGCAACCGGCGCGCCGCGCCGCGCTGGCCTTCTGCCTCGTCACCGCCTTCGGCGCCATCGCCGGCAACGCCGCCGCCGCCGACAAGGTCACCTTCCTCACCTCCTGGTATGCCCAGGCCGAACATGGCGGCTTCTATCAGGCCGTGGCCGAAGGCATCTACCGCAAGCACGGCCTCGACGTCACCATCCGGATGGGTGGCCCGCAGGTGAACGGCATGCAGCTGCTGGCCACCGGCCAGGCCGACTTCTTCATGGGCTACGACCTGCAGGTACTGAAAAGCGTGGAGCAGGGCATTCCCGCCACCACCGTCGCGGCCAGTTTCCAGACCGATGCGCAAGGCATGATGACGCACACCGACGTCAAGGGGCTGGCGGGCCTGAAGAACGGCAAGACGGTACTGGTATCGACCTCGGGCCGCACCACCTGGTGGCCGTGGCTGAAGGCCAAGTACGGCCTCACCGAGGCGCAGGGCCGCCCCTATACGTTCAACCTGCAGCCCTTCCTGGCCGATCCCGATTTCGCCCAGCAGGCCTACCCGTCGTCCGAACTGTTCCAGGCCGCCAAGGCCGGCGCGAAGACCAACTTCTACCTGTTCGCCAACGACGGCTACCCGCCCTACGGCACCACCGTGGTCGCGATGCAGAAGCTGGTCAAGGAAAAGCCCGACCTGGTCGCCCGCTTCGTGCGCGCATCGATGGAAGGCTGGAAGAGCTACCTGGCCAACCCGGCGCCGGCCAATGCGCTGATCAAGAAGGAAAACCCGAACATGAAGGACGACCAGCTGGCCTATGCCGTCGGGAAGCTGAAGGAATACAGCTTCGTCACGGGCGGCGATGCGGCGCAGCAGGGTATCGGCACGATGACCGATGCGCGCTGGCAGCGCACCTATGAATTCATGGTATCGGCCGGCCTGCTGAAGAAGGAAACCGACTGGAAGCAGGCCTACACCACGCAGTTCGTCAGGGACCTGAAAGTGATGCCCTGACCCGCGGTCCACCGCAACACAGCAATAACGTGATACCGGGCGAAGGCGACCATTCCGGCACGCCGGCCAAGCTTAGTAACAGGAGTCAACCATGCTCGTCACCCAACAAAAAGTCCTGCGTAAATTCTGGTACGCGCTGATGCCGATGTCCGCGCTGGATGCCGGACCGCAGCCGTTTACGCTGCTGGGCGAGAACATCGTCGTGTGGAAGGGCGCGGACGGGAAGCCGGCCGCGCTGCGCGACCGCTGCTGCCACCGGACCGCGAAGCTGTCGAAGGGCTTCGTCGAGAACGGCAACATCGTCTGCGGCTACCACGGCTGGACCTATGACTGTTCCGGCACCTGCGTGCGCATCCCGCAAAGTCCCGACTCGAGCATACCTGCCGGCGCGCGTGTGACGGCCTACCACTGCGACGAGCGCTACGGCTATGTATGGGTGGCGCTGGAAGATCCGCTGCAGCCGATCCCTTACTTCCCCGAAGAGGGAGCGCCCGGCTATCGCCGCATCCTGCAGTTCTACGAAGAATGGAAGACGTCGCCGCTGCGCGTGATGGAAAATTCGTTCGACAATTCGCACTTCAGCTTCGTGCACAAGGCGAACTTCGGCATGATCGACAACCCGGTGCCGGCCAAGTACGAGTTCCGGCCGAACGACTGGGGTTTCGAGGCTGAGACCCATGTACCGGTGCGCAACCCGGAGGCGAGCTTCCGCATCACCGGCACCACCGAGCCGGTCACCGAGCGGCACCTGACCAACCGCTGGTACATGCCGTTCTCGCGGCGCTTTGGCTGCGTGTACCCGGCGTCGGGCATCCATCACATCATCTACAACTGCGCCACGCCGATCGACGATGGCAGGCTGATGCTGGTGCAATGGCTGTACCGCAACGACAGCGAGGAAGCCTGCTCGACGCAGGAACTGATCGACTGGGACCGGCCGATCACGTCGGAAGACCGCGACATCCTGGAAGCCACCGATCCCGATGCCTGCGTCGACACGCGGCGCCGCGTCGAGTTCCACATGGAGTCCGACAAGCCGGGCCTGATGATGCGCCGCATGCTGATGGACCTCTTGAGCCGGCATGGCGAGAGCGAAGTGCACAACCCGCCGGAGGCATGATGAAACGCGACGACGATCCACTGCTGGCGCCCGCTGCGCCCGCGGCTTCCCCGGAGCCGGCGGTGCTGTACGCCAACGGCGTGGAAAAAACCTACCCGAACGGCACCCACGCGCTGGACCCGGTGAAGCTGCGCATCGGGCGTGGCGAATTCGTGTCGCTGCTGGGCCCATCCGGCTGCGGCAAGAGCACGCTGCTCAAGATGTTCGCCGGGCTGGAAAGCCCGTCGGCCGGCCACGTGCGCTGGTGGGGCGAGGGCATGGCCACCGTCGACACGCCCGGCCGCACGCTGGCGATGGTGTTCCAGGAAGCGACGCTGATGCCCTGGGCGAAGGTGCTCGACAACGTGCGGCTGCCGCTCGACCTGAAAGGCGTGCCGCGCGACCAGGCGATGCCGCGCGTCGAGCAGGCCCTCGATCTGGTCGGCCTGGCGAAGTTCGGCCACGTCTATCCGCGCGAACTGTCCGGCGGCATGCAGATGCGCGCGTCGATCGCCCGTGCACTGGCCACGGAGCCGAACCTGCTGCTGATGGACGAGCCGTTCGGCGCGCTGGACGAATTCACCCGCAACCGGCTCGATGCCGACCTGCGCGACCTGTGGGCCCGGCGCGACCTGACCGTGGTGTTCGTCACGCACAGCATCTACGAGGCCGTGTACCTGTCGTCGCGCGTGGTGGTGATGGCGGCGCGGCCCGGCCGGGTGATCGCCGACGTGCCGATCGACGGGCCGCGCGTGCGCGACGACGAGTTCCGCATCTCGCCCCGATTCATGGCTTATTGCAAGCAGCTGTCCGACCTGCTGGTCGAGGCCAACGGCCATCACTGAAGGAGACCCGCCATGCTGGAAAAACCCCTGATCGACGATGCGCGCGTACGCCGCGCACTGGCGCCGCTGGCGCTCGGCCTGCTGCTGCTGGCGGTGTGGCAGGCAGTCTGCGTGACGCTGCAGGTGCCGGTCTACCTGGTACCGTCGCCGGCCGCCATCGCCGGCACGCTGTTGGAAGACTGGTCGCTGCTGTTCGATGCGCTGCTCGTTACCCTGCGCATCACGTTCTTCGCGTTCGCGCTGGCCACCGTGGTCGGCGTGGCCGTGGCGTTCCTGTTCGTGCAAAGCAAGCTGCTGGAAGCCTGCCTGTTCCCGTACGCGATCCTGCTGCAGGTCACCCCCGTCGTGGCGATCGCGCCGCTGATCATCATCTGGGTCAAGACGCCGGCGGCCGCGCTGACGATCTGCGCCACGATGATGGCCGTGTTCCCGATCATCTCGAACACGGTGCTGGGCCTGCGCAGCGTGAATCCCGGCCTGCTGAACCTGTTCCGGCTGAACCGCGCCACGCGCTGGCAGGTATTGGTCCGGCTGCGCGTGCCCAGCGCCTTGCCCAGCTTCTTCGGCGGCCTGCGCATCGCCAGCGGACTGGCGCTGATCGGCGCGGTCGTCGCCGAATTCGTCGCCGGCACTGGTGGCAGCAGCACCGGGCTGGCGTACCAGATCCTGCAGGCCGGCTTCGAGCTGAACATTCCGCGGCTGTTCGCGGCGCTGTTCATGATCACCGTCACCGGCGTGCTGCTGTTCGCGCTGATGTCGGCGCTGGCGCGCGTCTCGCTGAAGCACTGGCATGAAAGCGAGGCCTAGGCATGAGCAGGACCTTCATTGTGCGGGTAGCCCGCAAATGGCGCGAGGCCGAACGCGTGCACGCCTTCGAACTGCACGATCCGGACGGCGCGGCACTGCCATCGTTCACGGCCGGAGCCCACGTCGACGTCCACCTGCCGGGTGGACTGGTGCGCCAGTACTCGCTGTGCAACGACCCGCGCGACACAGCACGCTACGTGATCGCCGTGCTGCGGCAGGACGGCGCCGGGTCGCAGGCGATGCATGCGCTGGAGGAGGGCGCGCTCGTCACCATCGGCGCGCCGCGCAACCACTTCGAGCTCGATGCCGGGGCGCGGCGCTCGCTGCTGATCGCGGGCGGTATCGGCATCACGCCATTACTGTCGATGGCGGAACGACTGAACATACTCGACCGGCAGTTCGCCCTGCATTATTGTGTGCGTTCGATGGGTGCCGCAGCGTTTGCCGGGAGCCTGCGCGAGGCGCCGTACCAGCACTGCGTGCACCTGCATGCCGACGATGGCCCCGTGTCGCAGCGCTTCGATCTGCCGGCGCTGCTGGCCGGTGCCGGGACGGAGACACACCTGTATGTGTGCGGGCCGGCCGGCTTCATCGCGATGGTGAAGCAGGCGGCACTGGCGCACGGCGTGGCGGCGCAGCGCATCCATGTCGAGCACTTCGCCAATGCCAACACGGTGATGGACGGGTCGTCGTCGCCGTCCACGTTCCAGGTGCGGGTGGCCAGTACCGGCAGGACGATTGCCGTGCCGGCCGGGCAGAGCGTCGTCGACTGCCTGGCGGAGCATGGCGTGGCGATTCCGGTCTCGTGCCGGCAGGGCGTGTGCGGCAGCTGCCTCACCACCGTGCTGGAAGGTGAACCGGATCACCAGGATTGCTACCTCACCGATACCGAACGGGCGCTGGGCGACCGTTTCCTGCCATGCTGCTCGCGTTCCCGGACGCCGCTGCTGGTACTGGACCTTTGAAGGAGAAGAACCGATGAGCGATTTACTGATCAGGAATGCAGCGGCCATCGTCACCGGCCTGGCTGGCGAGGCGGCGCGCCACCGCGGCCCGGACATCCGCGTCGCGAACGGCCGCATCGCCGCGCTGGGCCGGCTCGATCCGCTGCCCGGCGAACGCGTGGTCGACGCCAGCGGCTGCGTGGTCTATCCGGCGTGGGTGAACACGCACCACCATCTGTTCCAGTCGCTGCTGAAGGGCGACGCGGCCGGCATCGACCTGCCGCTGACGGCGTGGCTGGCCGCCACCCCCTACCGTTTCCGCGCGGCGTTCGACGAACAGCTGTTCCGCCTGGCGGCGCGCATCGGACTCGTCGAACTGCTGCGTTCCGGCTGTACCACGGTGGCCGACCACAACTACCTGTACTGGCCCGGCATGCCGTTCGACGGCTCGGCGATCCTGTTCGAGGAGGCGGAGCGGCTGGGCATGCGCTTCGTGCTGTGCCGCGGCGGCGCCACCCAGACGCGCCAGCTGGAAGCGGAGCTGCCGGCCTGCCTGCGGCCGGAAACGCTGGACGGCTACCTGGCCGACATGGAGCGCATCGCGCGGCGCTGGCACGATCCGGCGCCGGACGCGATGCGCCGCGTCGTGATGGCGCCGACCACGCCGCTGTACTCCATGGCGCCGTCCGAGCTGCGCACCGTGGCGGCCGAGGCACGGCGGCTGGGCATCCGGCTGCACAGCCACCTGTCGGAAACCGTCGAGTACCAGAATGCCGCGCATGGCAAATACAACACCACGCCGGTGCGTTTCGCCGCCGAACAGGACTGGCTGGGCAGCGACGTCTGGTTCGCCCACCTCGTCAAGCTGGACGACGAGGAAATCGCGCTGCTGGGCGCCACCGGCACCGGCGTCGCGCACTGCCCGCAGAGCAACGGGCGCCTCGGCAGCGGCATCGCGCCGATCCGCCAGCTGGAAGCGGCCGGCGCCGCGATCTCGATCGGCGTCGACGGCGCCGCGTCGAACGAGGCGGCCGACATGATCTCCGAAACGCACGCCGCGTGGCTGATGCAGCGCGCACGCGGCGGGCAGGATGCGCGGCCCACGCACCGCGGCGGCAGCTTCGAGGGCGGCGCCGACGCCGCCACCGTCGAGGATGTCGTACGCTGGGGCACCAGCGGCGGCGCGCGGGTGCTCGGCCTCGATGGCCTGGGCACGCTCGAAGTGGGCATGGCCGCCGACATCGCCGTCTACTCGCTCGACGACCCGCGCTACTTCGGGCTGCACGACATCGCCATCGGCCCCGTCGCCTCGGGCGGCCGCCCCGCGGTGCGGCTGCTCACCGTGGCCGGCAAGCCCGTCGTCGAACACGACGCCATCCCCAACCTCGACCTGCGCGAACTCGCCGCCAACGCCCGCACCGCCGTCGCCAGACTGCTGCGCTAGTGTTGTAAAAATTCGGGGACAGTCCCTGGTGTTGTAAAACGATCAGAGTGTTGCCTGAAACCGGGGTCTGACCCCGATTTCAGGCAAGTATTTCCAAAATTCGGGGTCAGACCCCGGTTTTCGGAAATTCGCCGCCGTTTGCGTCGCTGTCATCAGGCTGCTCCGCCAATGCCTAAGGGGCATGCCGAGATATGTTGCCTGAAACTGGGGTCTGACCCCGGTTTCAGGCAATTTTTTAGCGGGGCTGGCCTTCGACCAGCCCGATGCGCCGGCGGATGCGGGTGGCTTCGCCGGTGTCGCCGGCCTTGTCGGCGCGCAGGGCCTGCACGTTCAGCCAGGCGAGCAACGGGCGGCGCCAGCCCTGGTCGGAGGACGTGGCGATGGCCTGGGCGATCAGCTCGGGCGTGGCGCGGTTGGCCTTGAACAGGGCACCGGAGGCGACCAGTTGCGACAGCGGGTCGGCGATGCCTTTCACGGCCGCGGCGGCGGCGCTGTCGGACGCGGCGGCCAGCACGGCGCGCTGCGGTTCGGGCAGCAGCGGCGCGTCCGAAGGCTGTGCGGCGCCGGCGAGGTAGGCGGCGTACGCGCTATCGGCCGGCGTGGCATCGGCGCGCAGCGCGGCGAAGCCGGTGCATTCGTCGAACACCAGCGCGGCGGTGCGCGCGGCGCAGCGGATCAGTTCGGCGCGGATCAGCAGGTCGACCTTGCCGGTGGCGGCGATGTCGTCGCGGGCATGCGCGAATTCGTTCCGTTCGACGAGGTCGCGGCCGGCCATGTAGGCGGCAGTGGACCGTTCCAGCGCGCTTTGCGCATTCATCTTCCAGTCGGGAACGGGCGGTCCGCCGCTGCAGGCGGCCAGGAACACGGGGAAGGCCAGGATGAGGTAAGGCTTCATGGCAGCTTGATCTCCGCTTCGCGCTTGAACGGCCATTTGCGGTTGATCTCGTTGACGAGCTGCTCGATCTTGCGCAGGTTGGCGTCGACATCGGCGCGCAGCGCGCCCAGGTCCTCGGTGGCCACGCGGGCATTCTTGCCGACCGCCTGCGCTTCCTCCAGCACCGCATCCAGCTTCTTCATGCTGGCGCGCGCATCGGCCAGCAAGCCGTCCAGCTGCACGATCGCGGCCTGCGCATCGCTGGCCACGCCCTTGTCGCCGAACACCTTGCTGTCGGCATTGCCCACCAGCCGGTCGGCGCGCACGATCAGCGAATTGGCGTTGGCCAGCAGTTCGCGCGCCTTGCGGTCTTCGCCGGCGATGAGCCCCATCGCGCCGCCCGGGCCGTTCAGCTTCTCGGTCACGCCCTGCACGTTGGCCAGGCTCTGCCCGAGCGACGAATCGGCGGCGGTCAGCGCTGTCACGTTGGTCAGGATGTCGCGCGCGGCGGACAGCAGCCGCGGAATCTCGGCCGCCACGTCGCCCACCAGTAACGCCCGCTCGGCATTGTCCGGCAGGGGCGGATCGGTCGGGATGCCGGTGAACGCGCGCAGTTTCGCGCCGCCGACGATGCCTTTTTCCAAGGTGAAGATGCTGCTCGAGCGCAGCCAGTGCGCATCCTTCTCGGGCACGTCGACCAGCACGCGGGCCTTGCCCTCGCGCGACAGTTCGATGCTGCGCACGCGGCCGATGGGGAAGCCGGCGAACGTCACGTCCATGCCGACGGCGACACCCTCGGAATCGTCGGCCGTCAATACCAGCCGCTGCGTGGGCTCGAACGCGCCGCGCGCATACAGCAGGTACAGGCCGGCGCCGGCGATCAGCGCCACCATCAGGATCAGCAGCAGTGCCGCCTTGATCTCGGCGTTGCGTACCGGTGCCGGTTCCGAAGGGGCGGCCGGGGCGTTGGAAGAAGTGTCAGTCATGGGTCAGTCGAATCGGTTCAGTAGTAATTGCCCATCAGGGAAGCGGCTTCGATCAGCAGGATCACGGAAAACATCCGCACCATGTCCGCCAGCCCGTGCGTGGAACGCAGCCGCGCGGCGAACGGGTTGGCCGCCGCGTCGTAGTACGAGGACGCCAGCGGGATGATGCCGACCGCCAGCGAGAAAAAGAAGATCTTCATCGCCAGGATCAGCGCCACGGCCGGGTTGAAGATCTGCCCGACCACGCGCGTATAGCCCGGCAGTGCATACGGGGTGAAACCGTAGATGATCAGGTAGGCCAGTACCAGCGTGAGGATGCAGCTGACGGCGGCCAGCAGCCACACGGCGAAGATGCCGGCGGAGGCGCGCGGATAGAATTCGCGGCGCAGCGACTCGCCCGGATCGGCGGCCGGGCCGGCCGATCCCGCCGGTGCCGCCGCGGCCGCGGCGAGCCGCCGCTGGGCGAATTCGACGCTGGCCGGCAGCGTGCTGCGCAGCGCCACGAACAGCGCCGCCGTCAGCGGAATCAGCTCCAGCACCAGTACGCGCACCACCATCTCCAGCGCGTAGCCTGACAGGCCGTACGAGGTGGCGGTAACGACGACGATGCGGATGATGACGAGACTGATCAGCGCCGACAGTACGCAAAACCACAGCAGGTTCGGCGCGGTGCCGAGCACCAGGTGGCTGGCCAGCGCGCGGTGGTTGTCGCGGCGGTAGGTGGACGGCGCGGCGCCGCGCGCCAGGATCAGCGCGGCGAACTGCAGCAGGCGCCACCAGCTGGTGAGCCAGATCATCGTGGCGCGGTGCAGCCGCGCCAGCGACGGGAACAGTGATACATGGGTGGACATATTGCGATCTTATCATCCCGCCAGGGTGGTCAAGGCACGGAAGCAACGATCGCATCGGCCACGGCGCGCACCCGCGCGCTGCGATGCAGGTCGCCGTGCATCACCAGGTACATGTCGTACTGGTGCGCGCGGTCCGGGAAGATGCGCACCAGCCGTGCGTCCTGGTCCGCCATGTGCACCGGTAGCTCGGCGATGCCGATGCCGGCGCGCGCCGCCTCCATCAGCATCAGCCCCGTGTTGACCTCCAGCGCGACGCGAGCGCCTGCCACCGGCATGCCGGCCACGTGGGTGGCCTGCCGCGGCGCCACCGAGGCATGGTAGATGACGAGGTCATGGCCAGCCAGCCCGGTCTCGGCCAACGGCATGCCGCGCCTGCGCAGGTAGGCCTTGCTGGCGTACAGGCCGGAGGTTCGCCGCGCCAGGTGACGCGACACGAGATTCGGGTCGGTGGGCTTCAGCGTGCGCACGGCCAGGTCGGCTTCGCGGCGCGTCAGGTTGGTCACCGCCGTCGTCACGTGCAGCACCACGCGGATGTCCGGGTGCTCGGCATGCAGCGTGCGGATCGCATCCATCACGAAGTTCTGCGCCATCGTATCGGTGGTGGCGACCCGCACGGTGCCGGACAGCCGGTTGTCGATGCCCTGCATTTCCCGCTCGAGCTGGTGGGCCGCCTGCTCCATCCGTTCGGCCGGCCGCGCCGCCATCTCGCCGGCCGGCGTGGGCACGTAGCCGGAGGGCGTGCGCAGGAACAGCCTGGCATTCAGCGCGGCCTCCATCGCGGCCAGCCGCCGGCCGGCCGTCGCCTGGTCGATACCGAGTTGCGCGGCGGCCCCGCGCAGCGTGCCGGCGCGATAAATGCCGAGGAAGATGCGGGCGTCGTCCCAGTCCATGCGTGCTCCAGCCATGCAAATTTGCATCAGAGCGCCGATGGTATGCATGTTTACTGCATCGGGCAAGGGGCTTAACCTTCCGGCATTGTCCAGGAGGAGGCACCATGCTGCTGTTTACCCTTGCCATCGGTTTCGTGATGGCGATGATCGACGTGACTGCCGTGAACACGGCCCTGTCCGATATTTCCGCCGATCTTGGCGTGCCGCTGGAAGGGCTGGTCTGGGTCGTCGACGCCTATACGCTGACGTTTGCCGCGCTGCTGCTGGCGGGCGGCGCGCTGGCCGACCGCTACGGCGCGAAACGGGCCTACCAGGGCGGCCTGGCGGTATTCGTGCTGGGTTCCGTGCTGTGCGCCCTGGCGCCGTCCGGTGCCGCACTGGTGGCGGCGCGCCTGCTGCAGGGCAGCGGTGCCGCGCTGTTCATGCCCAGTTCCCTGGCGCTGCTGACGCATGCCGAGGATGATCCGCAACGCCGCGCCAGGATGTTCGCCGGGTGGGCCGCGATCGTCAGCGCGGCGGCCACCATCGGCCCGGTGGCCGGCGGGCTGCTGGTGGAATCGTTCGGCTGGCGCAGCATCTTCTGGCTGAACCTGCCGCTTGGCCTGCTGGGCATCGCGCTGGCCCAGGCCAGGGCGCCATCCCCACGAGGGCAGGCCCGCGCGCTGGGCATGCTGAGCCACGGCCTCGGCGCCGGCGCGCTGGCGGCGCTGGCCTTCGTGCTGATCGAAGGGCCGGTGCTGGGCTGGTCATCGGCGCCGGTGCTCGGCGCGCTTGCCGCGGCGGCGGTGCTGGCAGTCATGCTGATCCAACGCGAGCGGGATGCCGCGCAGCCCATCCTGCCGCGCGCGCTGTACGGCATCGCGCCATTCCGCGCCGCCGTGCTGACGGGCATGCTGATCAATGTCGGTACGTTCGGCCACATGTTCGTGGTCAGCCTGTGGATGCAGGGCGTCCACGGCAGCGGGGCGCTCGGCACCGGGCTGGCGATCCTGCCGATGACGGCCGGGGCGGGCGTGGGCAATGTACTGTCCGGCCGGGCCGTGGCCAGGCATGGCGCGCGGCTGCCGCTGTTGACGGGAATGGGGGGAGGCGCCGTCGCGGCGCTGCTGCTGGCGCAGGCCGGCGCGGACACGCCGCCATGGCTGGTGATCGGCGGCGGCACGCTGATGTTCCTGGCGGTCGGCTACGCGATTCCCGCCATGACGGCGACCGTGATGGGCGCCGGCGGCAAGGACAACGCCAGCGCCGCCGGGGCGGCCCTGAACGCCAGCCGCCAGATCGGCGCGCTGCTCGGGGTGGCGGCGGCCGGCACCATCCTGCATACGGTGCCGGCCTGGGGGACGCGGCTGGCCATCGTCTATGTGGCCATCGCGGCGGCCTATGCACTGGCCTGCGTCGCCATTTTCCGCCATGTCCAGCCGCTCGCCGCCGGCTCGCTGGCGGCCGGCGCGGTGGAATAAACCGGCTGTCAGCCGTGCAGCTTGCGCCAGGCGATCATCTCGGCGATCGTCAGGATCGGCATGCCGTGCTGCGCGGCGAAGCGTTCGATGGCGTCGCCGCGCATCATCGTGCCGTCCGGATTCATCAGCTCGCACAGCACGGCGGCCGGCGCCAGGCCGGCCATGGTCGCCAGGTCCACCGAACCCTCGGTATGGCCGGCGCGGGCCAGCACGCCGCCCGGCGTGGCGCGCAGCGGGAACACATGGCCGGGGCGCACCAGGTCGTGCGGCTGCGCGCCCGGCGCGGTGGCGGCGCGGATCGTGGTGACGCGGTCGGCGGCCGACACGCCGGTGGTCACGCCATGCCGCGCCTCGATCGACACGGTGAACGGCGTGCCGTAGCGGCTGCCGTTCTCGCTGGCCATCGGCGGCAGTTCCAGGTCGCGCACGCGGTCGGCCGTCAGGCACAGGCAGACGATGCCGCTGCATTCGCGGATCATCAGCGCCATCGTCGGCACGGTGAGCCGGTCGCACGCGACGATCAGGTCGGCCTCGTTTTCGCGGTCGAAATCGTCGAGCAGGATGACGGGCACGCCGGCACGCATGGCCGCGAGCGCCGCGCCGATGCGGTCCTGCAGGTGATGGGAAGTAGGGGATTGAAGTTCTTGGACAGACATTGAAACGCTCCTCGCAATGGCGAAAAACGCTCCAGGGCAAAGCGAACACGCACGCACCCGCCACGCGCGGAGCGACAGGCACCCGACGCGTGCAGGCATGCACGTGCAACGCACATCTTCTTTCATCCGGACTATACCGTCGGCCCCGGCTTCTCACCGGATCTGCTGACCCCGCGATGATGAAATCACCACAGGCGCTCGCGGGCTCGGCTTGACAGCCATACCGCCGGTGGGGAATTTCACCCCGCCCCGAAGACGTAGATTAACAGTAGGCCCGGCCGCGGCTTGCGGCGGGCGCGGCGATTGTAGCAGAGCGTTCCGGTTCTGGTGTATCGTGGCGCTTCGCCCACCCGACCGCACCCCTCCATGAAGTTGAGTTCATTCAAGCTTGCCACCGCCGCCGCGCTGCTCGGCGCTTCCCTGCTGGCCCACGCCGCGCCGCTGCCGGCGCCCGGCGACACATTGCCGGTGGCGCCGCATGTCAAGGTCGGCAGGCTGCCCAACGGCCTTACCTACTATATCCAGAAGAACGCGCGGCCGGAGAAGCGGCTCGAGCTGCGGCTCGTCGTCAAGGCCGGTTCGATCCTGGAGGATGAAGACCAGCTGGGCCTGGCGCACTTCACCGAGCACATGGCGTTCAACGGTTCCACGCACTTCAAGCGCCACGAACTGGTGTCGTACCTGCAGTCGATCGGCGTCAAGTTCGGGCGCGACCTGAACGCGTACACCAGCTTCGACCAGACCGTCTACATGCTGCCGATCCCGACCGATTCGAAGGAAGCTGTCGAAAAAGGTTTCCTCGTGCTGGAGGATTGGGCGAGCGGCATCACGTTCAACGACGAGGACATCGAGAGCGAGCGCGGCATCGTGCTCGAGGAGCTGCGCATGGGCAAGGGGGCCAACGACCGGATGAACCAGGTCCTGTATCCCAAGCTGTTCAACGGCTCGCGCTATGCCGAGCGCCTGCCGATCGGCAAGGCCGACGTGCTGCGCACCTTCAAGCCGGAGGCGATCAGGCGCTTCTACCGCGACTGGTACCGGCCCGACCTGATGGCCGTGATGGTGGTCGGCGACATCGATCCGGCCGAGGCGGAAAAGCTGGTCAAGGCGCATTTCGGCAAGCTGAAGAATCCGGAGAATGCGCGTCCGCGCGAGTATGCCGTGATCCCCGAGCGCAAGGCCGACGAGGGCCTCGTGATCACCGACCGCGAAGCCCCGGCCGACGTGCTGTATATCCGCTATCCGATCGTGCCGCATCCGGAAGATCCAACATACGCCGGCTATCGCCGCGACCTGGTCGAAAAGCTGTACGGCGCGATGCTGAGCCAGCGCATGATGGAACTGACGCAGCAGGCCGACCCGCCCTTCATCCAGGGCGGCAGCGGCATGGGCAAGGTGGTGCGCGGCTACCGTTCGTTTGCCGTCTCGGCGCTGCTGGGCAAGGGCGGCCACGTACCGGCGATCAATGCGCTGGTGCAGGAAGACGAGCGCGCGCGGCAGTTCGGCTTCACCGCGTCGGAGCTGGACCGCGCCAAGAAAACCATGCTGCGCAACTACGAGCGCATGTACGCCGAGCGCGACAAGTCCGATTCGTCCGCTTTCGTGGCCGAGTACATCCGCAATTTCCTCGAGGGCGAGCCGATTCCCGGTATCCAGAACGAATATGCGTATGCGCAGGCGCTGGTACCCGGCATCACGCTGGAAGAAGTCAACGCCGCGGTACGCGCGGCCATTCCGTCGGACGACAAGAAGCTGGTGATCCTGATGGGCGCCCTGAAGGACCGCGCGGCGCCCACCGGCACCGAATTGCTGGCCGCCGTCGACCAGGCGCACCGGCAGACCGTGACCGCCCGCGAGGACAAGGCCTATGCCAGCAGCCTGCTGGACAAGCCGCCGGCACCTGGCAGCATCGTGGCCGAGCAGGAAAACAAGGCGCTCGGGACCACCGAGCTGACCTTGTCGAACGGCGTGAAGGTGGTGCTGAAACCCACCGATTTCCGCAACGACCAGGTGCTGATGAGCGCCGTGCGTTTCGGCGGCCAGTCGCTGTTCGGCGACGAGGATATCTTCAACGCCCGCTATGCCAGCGTGCTGGCCGCGCAGATGGGGGCGCTGAACTACTCGCCGGCGGACCTGCAGAAGGTCCTGGCCGGCAAGAGCGTGAGCGCCGGCGTGACGATGTCCGACCTGTCCGACAACGTGGCCGGCAGCGCCGGCAGTGCGGATATCGAGACGCTGCTGCAGCTGACCCACGTGAAGCTCACGCAGCCGCGCCGCGACGAAGTACTGTTCAATTCCTTCATCGCCCGCCAGCGCGACATGGCGCGCAACGCGCTGGCGCGCCCGGAAGCGGAATTCGTCGATACGGTGCGCTCCACCCTGTTCGGCGGCCATCCGCGCGTGGCGCGCACGCCCCGGCCGGAAGACTTCGACAAGGTGCAGCTCGACCGCGTGCAGCAGATCTATCGCGAGCGCTTTTCCAGCGCCAGGGACATGACGTTCTACTTCGTCGGCAGTTTCGACACCGCGAAGCTGAAACCGCTGCTGGCCACCTACCTGGCAACGCTGCCGACGCCGGATATCCCGGTCGCCTTCCGCGATACCGGCGTGCGGCCGGTGCGCGGCGTGGTCAGGAAGGAGGTGCGCCGCGGCGCGGAGCCCAAGAGCAATGTCTCGATCACGTTTACAGGCGATGCCGCGTTCTCGCAGGCCGAGCAGCTGCGCATGCAGGCGCTCGTCGAAGTCCTGAACCTCAAGCTGACCGAAGTGCTGCGCGAACAGCTCGGCCTGATCTACGGCGGCGGTGCCAGCGGCGGCGTCACCAAGCTGCCTTATCCAAACTATTCGGTGTCGCTGGCGCTGCCTTGCGGGCCGGAGAACGTCGACAAGGTCATCGCGGCCGCGTTCGCGGAAATCCGCAAGCTGCAGCAGAACGGCCCGGCAGCGGCCGACCTGGCGAAGGTCAAGCAGAACTGGCTGACCAGCCATCGGCGCGCGCTGCGCGAGAACGGCTTCTGGATGTCCCAGTTGCAAGCTGCGCAACTGAACGGCTTCCCGCCGGAGTCCATCCTGGGCTTCGAGGCACGCGCCGCGGCCGTGATGCCGGCGGACGTGCAGGCCGCCGCGCAACGCTACTTCGACTTCGACAATTACGTGCAGGTCGTACTGTACCCAGAAGCAAAATAAGCCCCGCCGCGGCACCGCCCGCCGCGGCTTTCTTCCCCCAGCCATTCCACCTCCGGCGTGCCTTCCGGCACGCCGGGGGCATGCGCTATTCCTGGCGTCGTTTTATCGCCGCGGTACCGAGATAATGTGTGAGATTTTCCTCGATTCTTTGCTGTATTATCGAATCGATCGATGCATTATTTTCAGGTGCACTTGTGCTCCTTGGTCGGCATATGCCAAGTAGCTGATTCCATGATGTTTTCAACTATCGAAATAACATTTGTGGCTGCGCGCCTCGCTCGAGGAAATATTATGGGTTTATCTGATGCATCGTTCGTTTTATCGTTAATCAAAACGGCTATCGGCTGAGCTTCTGAATATCGGCAGGGAGGGGATAATGATCGGCATTCCTTATGTGACACTTGCCCTGGCGATGCTTGCCGGCCTGCTGGCAGTGATGCTCTCCGTGATGAGCTCGCCGAAGTACCTGGCCGTATTCGTGCTCACGATCGCTTCCGGACTGCTGGCCGCTGCCAGCACGGTGCACTTTTGCCGCACCAGGTCGCCGCTGATGTTCGCGGCACTGCTGCCGGGCCTGTTCGGCGTGTATGCGGTGATCGACGTGTTCACCCGGCTGGTGGCTGGTGTGCGCCTGCTGGATCTGCTGAGCTGAGCTGCCCGGCCGGGGTGTTGCCAGGCCACTGGCCGGGCCGCCGAAGCGGGTTCCGGCTGGCCTGGCGGAACCGCGCGTGAACGCGGCGCGGAACCCCGTGCGCTCTGTGCTAGCCTTGACCCATCGCGCCAAGCGCATCGCTTCGAGGCCGCCATGGGGAAGAGGTTACTGCTCGCCGTCGTCATCATCGCCGCTGTCGTCAGCGGGCTCGCACTGATGCAGCCCGATACGTTCCGGATCGAACGCCACGCCCTGATCAAGGCGCCGCCGGAGCGCGTGTTCGCCTACCTGAACGACTTCCGCCAATGGCCCGCGTGGTCGCCGTGGGAGCGCTTCGATCCGGCGATGCAGCGCGCCTACAGCGGGGCGCCGCGCGGCGCGGGCGCGATCTACACGTGGAGCGGCAACGAAGACGTGGGGCAGGGCCGGATGGAGATCGTCGACAGCGCGCCGCCGAAGTCGATCGACATCCGGCTCGATTTCGTCCAGCCGTTCGAATCGCACAACCAGGTGCGCTTCGTGCTGACGCCCCGTCCTGACGGCACCGAAGTCAGCTGGGCGATGTCCGGCAACCGGCCGTTCGTGATGAAACTGGTCGAAGTGTTCACCAGCGTCGAAGACATGGCCGGCCCCGACTTCGAGCAGGGCCTGGCACAGCTGAAGGAAGCGGCCGAGGCGCCCCGCTGACGATTGCCGCACCATGGCATGATGCCGTTTTGCACTGCCGCCATGCCGCGCTTCCATGACCGACCCCTGCATCCTTGCCATCGACAATGGCACGCAAAGCGTGCGCGCACTGTTGTTCGACCTGCGCGGCAACTTGGTGGCGAAGGCGCAGGTGCCCCTGCAGCCGTACTACGCCGACCGGCCGGGGTGGGCCGAGCACAACGCCGAGGGCTACTGGGACGCGGTGTGCGAAGCCTGCCGCCGCCTGTGGCTGATCGCACCCGCGGCGCGTGCACGCATCGCCGGCGTGGCCGTGACCACGCAGCGCGGCACCGTCGTCAACGTCGATGCGGAAGGCCGGCCGCTGCGCCCGGCGATCACCTGGCTGGACCAGCGCCGCACCGACACGGCGCAGGTGCCGCGGGTCGGGCCGCTATGGCGCGCGGCGTTCCGGCTGGCCCGCGTCGGCGGTACGCTGCGCTATTTCCAGCGCGAAGCCGAAATCAACTGGATCGCGGTGCACCAGCCCGATATCTGGCAACGCACCCACAAGTTCCTGCTGCTGTCGGGCTACCTGAACTATCGGCTGTGCGGCCGTTTCGTCGATTCCACCGGTTCGCAGGTGGGCTATGTGCCGTTCGACTACCGCCACCACCGCTGGGCCGGCGCGCGCGACTGGAAATGGCAGGCGCTGGCGATCCGGCCAGGCATGCTGCCCGAGCTGGCGCCGCCCGGCACGGTCATCGGCGCCGTCACGGCCGCCGCGGCGGCGGCCAGCGGCATCCCGGCCGGCCTGCCGCTGATTGCGGCGGCGGCCGACAAGGCTTGCGAAGTGATCGGCGCCGGAGCGCTGGCGCCGCACGTCGGCTGCCTGTCGTACGGCACCACGGCCACCATCAACACCACCAGCGCCAAATACGTCGAGGTCACGCGCTTCATCCCGCCATACCCGGCCGCGCTGCCGGGCGCCTACAGCACCGAGGTGCAGATCTTCCGCGGCTACTGGATGGTCAACTGGTTCAAGGAGCAGTTCGGCGACCGCGAACTGGCGGCCGCCACGGAACACGGGCTGGCGCCCGAAGCGCTGTTCGACCGGCTGGTGGAAGCGGTGCCGCCGGGATCGATGGGCCTGATGCTGCAACCGTACTGGAGCCCCGGAATCCGCGTGCCGGGCCCCGAGGCGAAGGGAGCGATGATCGGTTTCGGCGACGTGCACACGCGCGCCCACATGTACCGCGCCATCCTGGAAGGCCTGGCATATGCGCTGCGCGAAGGGAAGGAACGCATCGAACGGCGCAGCGGTACCCGCATCACCGAGCTGCGCGTGGCCGGCGGCGGCTCGCAGAGCGACGCGGCGATGCAGCTGACGGCCGACATCTTCGGGCTGCCGGCCGTGCGTGCCCATGTGTACGAAGCTTCCGGCCTGGGCGCCGCGATCGCCGGTGCCGTCGGCCTGGGCCTGCACCGCGACTTCGCCGGCGCCGTGGCCGCGATGACGCGCACCGGGCGGGTCTTCGCGCCGGACGCGGCCAACCGGCGCATCTACGACCAGCTGTACCGGCGTGTCTACCTGCGCATGTACCGGCGGCTGCGGCCGATGTATGAAGAGATTGCGGCGGTTACCGGGTATCCGCCGCGGGGGTGAAGTGCTGCGACGGCATGAGCGGCTCGGCCAGTGGGCTGTTGGCATCCATCTCGGCATCGCGGCAATGAAATGTCGGCTGAAATGCTTGGCCGAATGCGTCTGAACAGTGCACGGCAGCCGGAAAAATCGCAACAGGAATGTCTTGACTTGGCTTCAACGCTCAGTGGCGCGGTGAAGCGCCATCCTGATTGCTTAGTCCATCAAAGCAAACAACTCCAGCTTCAGGTCCTTTATCGTGGACGGGGCGTACACCGTTACCGCGTGGGCCTTCATCATCGATTCATATCGTTCGTCACGATTCTCGATGGAGAAGTAGTACGTGTCGGGGCGAATGGGCACTTCCATCGGCACCTGCGCCATGTGCACCAGCGGTACGCCTGATAGAGACATTTCCACCATCCGCGCCACGTCTTCCGGCGAACCGACCTTCAATTGTCGCGGTATGTCGGCCACCAGATTCAGCGCGGGAATACTCGCGTTCACGGCAAGATATAGGCGCGTCTTGGAATTGGCGATCGAAGCGTCCAGCCGGGCCGTGCGATAGGGGCTGGTTTCGCTCTTGGGCACGAGGGGAAGCCGCACATATTTCGACGAGACGACGGTTTCGAGCAGTTCCGCGATGATCGCCGCGAGTGGCTGGAACGAGTCCGTTGGTGTTTGATGGTCGTATCGGGGCAGGTCACCGACCGCAAATTTCCTAGAGAACGCCATCAGTCCACCGGCCAGCGTCAGCATTTTGTCGAACAGTTGCGCCGGATGCACGTGAACTTCGCTTACACAGTGATTCAGTGCGGCGCTGGCCGTCGTGATGGTGCTGAGCATCCAGAATGACGTCAGGTTACCAACGTGTGCTTCCACGGCGCTGCCTTTTGGCTGCCGCTGCATGAGGTAAAGTTCGTCCGCCTTGGCGCTCATTTTTGCGAGCAGACCGCGCAGCAGGTTCTGCAAGGCGGGCGCTCCGTCGATCGATAGTGCCGGCGGAATGAAGTCGGGATCGATTTCGAAACTATTGTCGGCTTTGCGGCGAATCTTCACGAAGGGGATGCATTCGTACGCATCGCGTACATCCAGGTGCGACAGCAGGCGCAGCGACTTCTTCAGGTAGCGCACCTTGCTGACGAGCGCATCGGTGAAGAGGTCGAGCGTCTGCAGTTCGAGCTGGGTAAACCTGGCGGTATCGTCAGGACCGACTGGTGCGGCCTCGTCGGCCGGAGTCACGTTACCGCCACGCGCTTTCAAGGCCGGCAGTGCCGCGTAGAACACGAAGCTGGCTTCATCCGAGGGCAGGTCATCCAGGTCGATCGCCAGCGGCAGTGGGTCTGCGTAGGGAGCCTGGTAGATCTCGCCGTCCTGGAAGACGAGCGTCAGCGCCTCCGCGCGCAGTTTGCCTCTTTTGACGTCCTCCGTACTCCACCGTGCCGATTGAACGCCCCATGCATTCGGATTCAGCGCGCTGACGAGGTGACTCAAGCGTCCTTCGTGATACCGGTCCAGCTGTTGCAGGTGCTGGGCATCCAGGGCGAGACCTTCCGACCAGAGGATTTTCGACGGCAACGTCATGATGACTCCCACGGATCTGAATGGGGGCAGTATGGGTTTGTCGTTCGGAAACCCTTTGATATTGCTCAATGTCGCTAAGCTTGTGGCGAAAGGGCCGCAATTCGAAAGGGTTTGCGCGAGCTCAAATTGGCGCTGGGCAATTTGTCGATACTGGCCCCTCGGTAACACACCGAGGAGGAGGATGACGATGGATAGTCTGCTGCCGTATTACGAACGTGAACTGGTGTCATTGCGCCGCCTGTGCAGCGAGTTCAACGAGCGGTATCCGAAAGTGGGTGGCCGCCTGCAATTGGGCGCCGATGTCTGCCCCGATCCACACGTCGAGCAGCTTGTCGAGTCCGTCGCGCTGATTGCTGCCCGGGTAGCGAAGCTGCTGGATGATGGCTATCCGCAATTCACCGAGGGGGTGCTTGAATCGCTATTTCCGCACTATCTGCTGCCATTTCCCTCTTGTACGATCGTGCGCGCTACCTATCCGGCCATCAAAGCCGCCGGAGCAATGCCGATATTGAAGATGCCGCGCGGTACCGAGATGCATTCGGAGTCTGTTCACGGCGTGCGCTGCCAGTTCCGGACAGCCTATGACATCACGCTTGCTCCGTTTTCGTTGGTCCGGGCATGCTTCGAGAGCGCGATTCGTGCTCCCGCCGGAGTGGCACTGCCACCGGCAGTCGGTTCCTTGATCAGCATTACGCTGGAGGGCGATGGGCTGGCGCAGCTTGGCCGGACCCGCGTCTACATTGACGGCGAACCGTCGTTCTGCGCGTGCCTGCGCGATGCGCTGTTCATGCGTGCCACTTGTGCGTATATCGAGGTCTCGGCCGGCGCCTGGAAGCAATTGCCCGCGATTCCGTTGTCGCAGGTGGGCTTCGCCGGGCTCGCATAGCTGTAAAGAATCTCGACCATAACGTCGGCAAATACAACAAAGGTCGAGGCATGAGTACGGCCGAGCAATATGCGGCAAAGCTTGCAGGTTGGCCAGCGGAGATTTTTATGCCCGCCGATTTAAGACAAATGTTGGAAGAGAACCCCGTTCGCAGTCCTTACAAAATTGAACGATTTGGTGGCGGTAAATGAAGAAAATCGCGCTTTTCGCAGTGGCTGTCCTTCTGATCGCTTTCGGTAGCTTAATTCCTTTCTTTATGAGAAAAACCATGACCGACAAATCTATATACCGGCTGAAGGAGCCCATGTTAATCGCTACCCCCAAGGGGAGAGCCATACTACATGATACCAACTGGAACTGTACTTCGTTTTCAACAGGGTTTCGCTGAAGGCCATCAGATCTACACGATCAAAGTCCTCGCAAAGGGAAAGCTTCCCGCTGAGCAAATTTCCGAAAAAGAGGTCGAGGCAAGTTGGCTGGATTCTATTGGCGCGGATGACGTTTCGAGAATTTTGCAACAATACCCTCTATCGAAGGATGACCTTGTCCGAATTCTGAAAGGAAGAAAAATGACGCGGGACGACCTTGCGCAGATCGTCCGCGAGTGGAAGGACGAATGATGCGATTGCTCCAACGCTTTTCTTGGCTGATAACAAGCAAGCCGCTCGGCACGCCATCCCATACTCGCGGGCGAGAGTTTCGTTCCGTAAGGCTTGCCGACCAATGGAGGTTCGTCGCAACCCGAGCAGGTCTCCGGGTTTGGCCCCTGGCGTCGTTTCTATTTCTCATGTTCGCCCCGGGCCCGAGCCCGGTGCACGCGAGCACCTGCTTTGGAACTATTGCTGAAGGGCGCTTGAAGGGCGGTGTGCAGCTGCCGCTACGGGGCGAGAACTTCGTCGCGTATAGCCCGATAGGCGTTGAAATGGGACGGACCTATTTACATAGCGTGGTACGCCAGGTAGTGCTGGATGCGTATGCCGAATTAAAAAAGACGGCGCCCAACAAGACATACGTCTACGGTGAGACCGGCTTCGCCCAAGGCGGCAAGATAAAGCCGCATCGTACCCACCAGAACGGCACATCTATCGACTTCATGGTGCCGGCGATGGACGAAGCAAACCAGTCGATACCGCTTCCATCGTCACCATTGAACAAGTTCGGCTATGGTCTAGAATTCGACGATCTGGGCCGCATGCAGGGCATTCGCATAGACTTTGATGCGATGGCTGAGCATCTATATCAGCTTTCAGTTGGAGCTCGTCGGCACAACGTTACCATTGAGCGGGTTATCTTCGATCCGCCCTTGATGGAAAAACTTTTCAGTAGCAGCCGGCGCGGCGCAGAGCTGCCTGATATCTTGCCGTTCATGAAGGGGCGGCCTTGGATTCGGCACGACGAACACTATCACATTGATTTCGGAATCCCATGCTTGCCACTTCGCGAATACCGGGGGGAATCAACCCCAGAAGGACCCGTCATTGCGGCGAAGGGCCCTTGATGTATGGTTTTCGTCTGTGGTCTTACATCCGCGCGGCAATCAGCTTGCCCAGAATCTCGATGCCCTGGCGGATACGCTCCGGCGGCACCGTCACGAACGACAGCCGCAGCGTGTTGGTTTCCGGCTCGTTGGCGTAGAACGGCGCGCCCGGCACGAAGGCAACCTTCTGCTTGATGGCTTCATCGAGCAGTTCCATTGCGTTGATGTGCTTCGGCAGCGTGACCCAGATGAACATGCCGCCTTCCGGCTTGGTCCACGTCGCGCCGGCGGGGAAGTGCTCGGCCATCGCATCGAGCATCGCCTGGCACTGGTTGCCGTACAGTTCACGGATGGTGGGGATGTGGCGGTCGAGGAAGCCGTCCTTGATCACTTCGTGCACCACCATCTGCGTCAGCTGCGCGGTGTGCAGGTCGGCGGCCTGCTTGGCCAGTTCCAGGCGGCGCACCAGCGGCAGCGGCGCCACCACGTAGCCCAGGCGGATGCCCGGCGTCAGCACTTTCGAGAACGAGCCCATGTAGATCACGCCGTCCGGGTTCATCGCCACCATCTTCGGCAGCGGCTCGCCCTTGTACGACAGCGCGCCGTAGGGATCGTCCTCGATCAGCGGCAGGCCGAGGCGGGCACAGGTTTCCACCAGTTCCTGGCGGCGCGCGATCGACAGCGTGCGGCCGGTCGGGTTCTGGAAGTTGGGCAGCGAATACAGCAGGCGCGCGCCCTGCGCAACCGGCCCGATCGAGGCGGGAACCAGGCCGTCGTCATCGGTCTGCACCGATGCGAACTCGGGGCGGTACACGGAAAACGCCTGCAGCGCGCCCAGGTAGCTGGGCGTTTCGACCAGTACGCGGCTGCCTTCGTCGATCAGCACCTTGCCCAGCAGGTCGAGCGCCTGCTGCGATCCGGATACCATCAGCACCTGTTCCGGCACGATCTTCGCGCCATCCTTCGAGAGCGAATCGGCGATCCACTGGCGCAGCGGCATGTAGCCGTCCGTCGGGCCGTACTGCAGCGCGGTCTTGCCGGTGGTCGACAGCACCTTGTCGAACGCCGCTTTCATCTCTTCCACCGGGAACGTGGCCGGCGACGGCAGGCCGCCGGCGAACGAGATGATCTCCGGCTGCTGCGTGATCTTCAGGATCTCGCGGATGAAGGAGCTTTGCAGCTGCTGGGCGCGTTCGGAAAAGCGCCACTGGATGGGATTCGGATTTTCGATTTTCATACGGCTCTCTCGGAGAAGGAGTGGCGGACGGTGCCCGCCTTTAAAACAGCGCGCTTGTGGCGGCTCATGGAGGCGCGGCCGGGTAGGCCGCACCCTTGATTCGATTCGTGCTTGCTTACGCCAGTTCGGCGATCAGTTCGATTTCCACGCAGGCGCCCAGCGGGATCTGCGCCACGCCGAATGCCGAACGGGCATGCTTGCCGGCGTCGCCGAACACTTCGCCCAGCAGTTCGGAAGCGCCGTTGGTGACCAGGTGCTGCTCGGTGAAGTCGGGCGTCGAGTTCACCAGGCTCATCACCTTGACGATGCGCTTCACGCGGTTCAGGTCGCCGCCGCAGGCTTCCTGCAAGGTGCCCAGCAGGTCGATCGCGATCGCGCGCGCAGCCTGCTTGCCTTCGGCCGTGTCGATATTCTTGCCCAGCTGGCCCACCCACACGGCGCCGTCCGGCTTCTTCGCGATATGGCCGGACAGGAACACGGTGTTCCCGGTCTGGACGTGCATGACGTAGGCGGCGGCGGGCGTGGCAGGGGCTTTCAGGGTGATATCGAGCGACTTCAGTTTTTCGTAGACGGACATGGTGTCTCCAGACGGGTTGTAATAAGTTGGGGAAGAAGTGGGAATAAGCGCTGCGGCAATCGGCGTATTGTACGGCCAGCGGCGGGCACCGCTCAATGCGGCCGGCGCGGGGCCTCTCTGCTGATGGCCATCCTGCGGCCCAGCGCCACGGTGCCGATCACGGCCAGGGCGAACAGCAGGTGCGCGGCCTGCAGCGGTTCGCCCAGCACGGCGGCGGCGCCCAGCAGCGTCAGGAAGGGCTGCAGCAGCTGGACCTGGCCGACGCGGGCCACGCCGCCTTTCGCCATGCCGCGGTACCAGAAGATGAAGCCGACGAACATCGAGAACACGCAGGTATAGGCAAAGCCGCCCCAGGCCGCGGGTCCGACGGCGCCCAGCGCGCCGCCATGCCGCCACAAGTCCCAGCCGGCAAGGGGCAGGGCGACCGGCAGCGACAGCAGCAGGGCCCAGCTGATCACCTGCTGGCCGCCCAGCGCCTGCGACAGCCGTCCGCCTTCCGCGTAGCCCAGGGCGGCGGCCAGCACGGCACCCAGCATCAGTACATCCGCCAGGTGCAGCGTGCCGCCGCTCTGGCTCAGCGCGAAGCCGACGACCAGGCCCGATCCGGCCAGCGCCGCGCACCAGAAGCCGGCCGATGGCCGTTCGTGGCCGCGCAGCGCGGCGAACAGCGCGGTGGCCAGCGGCAGGATGCCGACCAGCACGGCACCGTGCGATGCCGGCAGCGTGCGCATCGCGATCGACGTCAGCAGGGGAAAACCGATCACGCAGCCGGCCGCCACGATGGCCAGCCCCGGCAGCGCGCCACGGCCGGGCAGCGGCGCCCGCTGCCACCACAGCCACAGGCCCGCCAGCAGCGCGGCCACGACGGCGCGTCCCATCGTGGCGAATAGCGGGCTCAGCTCGGCCACGGCGAGGCGGGTGAACGGCAGTGTCAGGCTGAAGATCGCCACGCCAGCCAGGCCGAGCAGCATGCCGGTGGTCTCGTCGGAACGGCGCGGGATCTTTGAAGCGCTCGCGGGAATCGGCGTGGCGGTGGATGATCCGCTCATGGCCGTGCCCGGGGCGGGATGTGTGTGGTAGCGGCGTCGATATCGAAGTGTGTGTGTGAAAATTCCGGCAGTGTATTCATGGCTTGGCTTTCTGGTGGATTCACGTGTATCGTAGAAGAATTGGCCAGTACAGTGCCAATACACTGCCACGCATGATTTGAATTACTGTGATGGTCGTTTTCCCGATACACCCTCCGATCCAGCCTTGACCGGTACGCCATGACCACGATGCCCACACCGCCCACGACGGCCGTCGCCACGCTCAGCCGCGCGGCGGGCGAATCCCTGACCGACCAGATCGTGCGCACCGTGGCGGCGCGGATCGACGAGCGCATGCTGCGCAGCGGCAGCCGGATGCCGTCGATCCGGCGCTTCGCGGAAAGCCATGGAGTGTCGCCATTCACCGTAGTGGCCGCCTATGACAAGCTGGTCGCCCGCGGCTACCTGGAATCGCGCCGCGGCGCCGGCTTCTTCATCCGCGAACGCACGCCACTGCGCAGTGCGGCGCCGGCGGCCAGCATGCCGGCGGTCGAGACGGAAGTCGCCGGGCATTCGCTGGACGTGGTCTGGCTGGTGCGTAACATGTTCCGCCAGATGCCCCACCAGCAGATGCCGGGCACCGGCGTGCTGCCCAGCGAATGGCTCGATGGCGACAGCGTGGCCAATGCGCTGCGCGCGATCGGGCGCCAGAACGCCAGCCTGCTGCTGAACTATGGCGTGCCGCAGGGTTTCGTGCCGCTGCGCCAGCAACTGCAGCGCAAGCTGGCCGAACTGGAAATCAGCGCCGCGCCCGAACAGATCGTCACGACGGCCGGCGTGACGCAGGGCCTGGACATGGTGGCGCGCGAGTTCACCCGCCCAGGCGACACGATCCTCGTCGACGACCCGGCCTGGTTCCTGATGTTCGGTTCGTTCGCGGCGCTGGGGGCGCGCGTGATCGGCGTGCCGCGGCTGGCCGACGGGCCGGATATCGCCCGGCTGGCCGAGCTGGCGGCGCTGCACAAGCCGAAGCTGTACGTGATCAATTCCGTGCTGCACAACCCCAGCTCGACGTCGCTGTCGGCCGCCAAGGCTTACCAGGTGCTGCGCATCGCGGCCGAACACGACATCACGGTCGTCGAAGACGACATCTATTGCGACCTGCACCCCGGCAGCGCCGTGCAGCCGGCCACCCGGCTGGCCGCGCTGGATCAGTTGCAGCGGGTGATCTACCTGTCCGGCTTTTCCAAGACGATGGCGGCCAACCTGCGCGTGGGCTTCATCGCCACGTCGCCCGAGCTGGCGCGGCGGCTGGCCGACCGCAAGATGCTGCAGACGCTGACCACCAGCGACATCGGCGAGCGCGCCGTCTACAAGATCCTGTCCGAAGGCGCTTACCGCAAGCACGCCGAGCGCATGCGCACCCGGCTCGACGGCCTGCGCGCGCGCACCGTGCGCCAGATGGAGCGCGTCGGCCTGCAGATCAACATGGCACCGCCGGCCGGCATGTTCGTCTGGGCCGACGCGGGCTGCGATACCAATGTGCTGGCCGAGCGGGCCATGGCGCAGGGCATCCTGCTGGCGCCGGGAAGCCTGTTCTCGCCCAGCCAGCTGCCGTCGACCTTCATGCGGCTGAACGTGGCGGCAATGCAGGATCCGGCGATCTGGCGGTTTCTTGAGAAGGAACTGCGGGAGAAGGAACTGCCGGGCAAGGAGCCAGGAGAAAGGAAACCGCGGGAAGCGCGGGAAAAAGAAGCGGGAGCTTTGTCAAAAAGCTCTTGAAAGATAAAATCACCAGTCCCATATCGGCGAAACTGAAAATTTCCGGCCAACAAGACTATAGAGGTAACGATGTCTGATAATAAAGAAACCCTGGGCTTCCAGGCGGAAGTGAAGCAACTGCTGCAGCTGATGATCCACTCGCTGTACTCGAACAAGGAAATCTTCCTGCGCGAGCTGATCTCCAATGCCTCCGACGCGGCGGACAAGCTGCGCTTCGAAGCCATCAACAACGATGCCCTGTACGGCAACGACCACGAACTGAAGATCAAGGTGGCGTTCGACAAGGCGGCCCGCACGGTCACGATTTCCGACAACGGCATCGGCATGAGCCGCGATGAAGTCATCAGCCATCTCGGCACGATCGCCAAGTCGGGCACCAAGGAATTCTTCGGCAAGCTCTCCGGCGACCAGCAGAAGGATGCGGCGCTGATCGGCCAGTTCGGCGTGGGCTTCTACTCCGGCTTCATCGTGGCCGACCGGATCACGGTGGAAACGCGCCGGGCCGGGCTGCCGCCGACCGACGCGGTGCGCTGGGAATCGACCGGCGAGGGCGACTACAGCGTGGAAGCCATCGAGAAGACCAGTCGCGGTACCGACATCATCCTCCACCTGCGCGAGGGCGAGGACGAACTGCTGTCGGCCTGGAAGCTGAAGTCGATCATCACCAAGTACTCCGACCACATCTCGCTGCCGATCCAGATGGCCAAGGAAGAGTGGGATGAAGAGAAGAAGGAGATGGTCACCAAGGACGAGCCCGAGACCATCAACCAGGCCAGCGCGCTGTGGGCCCGCTCGAAGAGCGACATCACGCCGGAGCAGTACGAGGAATTCTACAAGCACGTGTCGCACGACTTCGGCGCGCCGCTGACCTACACGCACAACCGCGTGGAAGGCCGCAGCGAATACACGCAGCTGCTGTACATCCCGGCCAAGGCGCCGTTCGACCTGTGGGACCGCAACAAGCGCGGCGGCATCAAGCTGTACGTGAAGCGCGTGTTCATCATGGACGATGCCGAACAGCTGATGCCGACCTACCTGCGCTTCGTGAAAGGCGTCATCGACTCGGCCGACCTGCCGCTGAACGTGTCCCGCGAGATCCTGCAGGAATCGCGCGACGTGAAGGCGATCCGCGAAGGCTCGACCAAGCGGGTGATCGGCATGCTGGAAGAACTGGCCAACGCCGACGAGCAGGAAAAGAAGGACAAGTACGCCACCTTCTGGACCGAGTTCGGCCAGGTGCTGAAGGAAGGCGTCGGCGAAGACCACGCCAACAAGGACCGTCTGGCCAAGCTGCTGCGCTTTGCCTCCACGCATACCGACTCCGCCGACCAGACCGTGGCGCTGGCCGACTACGTGGCGCGCATGAAGGATGGCCAGGAAAAGATCTACTACGCGACCGGCGAAAGCTTCACCGCCGCGAAGAACAGCCCGCACCTGGAAATCTTCCGCAAGAAGGGCGTGGAAGTGCTGCTGCTGACCGACCGCGTCGATGAATGGATGCTGTCGTTCCTGACCGAATTCGACGGCAAGGAACTGGTGTCCGTCGCCAAGGGCGGCCTGGACCTGGGCAAGCTGGAAGACGAAGCGGAGAAGAAGGAACACGAGGAAACCGAGGCGCAGTACAAGGAACTCGTCGAGAAGATGAAATCCGCGCTGGGCGACAAGGCCAAGGACGTGCGCGTGACGTTCCGCCTGACCGATTCGCCGGCCTGCCTGGTGGCGGACGAGCACGAACTGTCCGGCAACCTGCTGCGCATGCTGAAGGCCGCCGGCCAGAACGCGCCGGAATCCAAGCCTATCCTCGAGATCAACCCGAACCACCCGCTGGTCACGCGCCTGAAATACGAGAACGAGGAAAGCGGCAAGTTCGGCGACTGGTCGCACCTGCTGTTCGACCAGGCCCTGCTGGCCGAAGGCGGCACGCTGGAAGATCCGGCGGCGTTTGTCCGGCGCATGAACGAGATGCTGCTGAAGTAAGCACTATCGCAAGTACCATCCCGTAAGCCACGATCCGGTCGACGCCGGATCCAACGGCCCGGCCGCGCAAGCGTCCGGGCCGTTTCATTTGCCGGCGGCGCTCATTGCGCCAGCGCCTCCGGCACGTCATACCCGATCGGATGCCGCGCCACCCTGAGCACCGTCTGCGGCGATTTGCCGAAGGTGCGCACGAACTCACCCACCAGGCCGAGCGCCAGGTCGATGCGGGCGCTTCTGGCAAAAGCGCCCCGGTGCCCGCTAGCGCTTACTTGCCGCGCCGCCGCCGGGCCGCCAGCAGCACCAACGGTGCGCCGAGCGCCAGCAGCGCGAAACTGGCGGGTTCCGGCACCGGTTGCAGGAAGCCGCGGATTTCGCCGCCGGGCGCGAATTCCGTATGCAGGTTCAGGTAGGAGGTGCCGGATTCAAGGCCGGCCAGGAAGGCGCTTTCGGCGCCGGCGATGGTGCCGCCGCCGAAATTGGTGATGAAATTGGGATTCCATGTCGCTGCCAGCGACGTATCGAAGGTGTGCTGGTAGGTGCCGGAGGTAACGCCGAGCGGGAATCCGGTAAAGGTCGGCAATTCGGTGGCCACGCCGGCCGTGCCCGTTTCCGGCACCGCGGTGCAGCAATGGATGTGCGCGGCGGTCGTGAGGCCCAGCAGCCCGCTGAAGGCGACCTCGATGGTCAGCGTATGCGCGTCGATGTCGAAGTCCACCATGACAGTGCCGGTGCCGGGCGAAGCATTCGGTGGCGCCTCGATCGCACCGGAGAGGTTGGCGCCATATACGCCCGCATTGGCGGACATTGCCGCAAGGCCCAGCGTGAGGGCCGCGCAGCCCAGTGTCACCCGTTGCAACATTGCAGAGTTCATACGAGTCTCCTTATAAGTGGAAGAAACAAATAAGCAATTCGCGCGCCTGCATGCGCAGTCATCGAAAAATCAAGTACTTGGCCAAGGTGTCCAGCCGTAATCGTGGATGAGCTGTCAATTACCTCGACAGCTTCGGTCCGCCTGGAGCCGCGCACGGTTGAAAGCGCATGCACGGCGTTTTCCTTGGTTATAGTAAAATGCAATCTTGCATTTTGTTCACATAATTACCCAGGGTCGCCGCACGCGCTATGCAATCGAGTTCCTGTTCCGTCCTGCTCATCGACGATGAACCCCTGGCACAGGATTACCTGCTGCATTGCCTGGAAGCACATGCCGATGTCGCCCTGTGCTACGAGCACTGCGCCGAGCGCGCCGTGGAACTGGCGCTGGAAATCGATGCCACCGTGGTGCTGGTGGACCTGCGCATGCCCGGTACCGACGGTTTCGGCGTCGTGCGCAGCCTGCGTGCCGATTCCCGTACCGAGCATATTCCGATCGTCATGCTGTCTTCCGAACACGACGCCCAGGTCAAGGTGCAGGCCTTTGCCGCCGGCGCCAACGATTACCTCGTCAAGTGGCCGGACGCGCGCGAGCTGGTGGCGCGGATGCGCTACCACAGTGCCGCCTGCATGGCGCGCCGCCAGCGCGACGAGGCATTCGCATCGCTGGCGCGAAGCCAGGAGGAATTGCGCGCCAGCCAGGCCGCGCTGCACCAGGCACAAAAGATGGAGGCGATCGGCCAGTTGACGGGCGGTGTCGCCCACGACTTCAACAACGTATTGCAGATCATCGGCGGCAACCTGCAACTGGTGAAACTGATGGGTGGCCTGAACGACAACGCGCGCGGCCGCATCGACGCGGCGCTGGCCGGCGTGGAGCGCGGCGGGCGGCTGGCTTCGCACCTGCTCGCGTTCGCGCGCCGTCAGCCGCTGCAGGCGGTCGTCGTCGATCCGTCGGTGGTACTGGGCGACATGGAGGAAATGCTGCGCCGCGTGCTCGGCCCGCAGGCACGCATCGAGACCGATATCGCGCCGGGCGTGTGGAACACGGCCATCGACCCGAGCCAACTGCACAATGTGATCCTGAACCTGGCGATCAATGCGCGCGACGCGATGCCGCACGGCGGTACGCTGACGCTGCGCGCCCGCAACATGGCGTCCGGTTCAGCCGAAGTCGCCGAGGTCGGGCAGGACGACTACGTGATGATCGAAGTGGCCGATACCGGCAACGGCATGCCGCCCGACGTGCTGCAGCGTGCGTTCGAGCCATTTTTCACCACCAAGCCGACCGGGCAGGGCACCGGGCTGGGGCTGTCGATGGCCTATGGCTTCGTCAAGCAATCCGGCGGCGAGATCGTGCTGAGGAGCGTGCCGGGCGAGGGCACCAGCGTGCGCATCTTCCTGCGCCGCAGCGCCAGCCAGGCCGCGCCGGCCGAATATGACACCGCGGCCACGCCGCTGTTCGGCGGCATCGAGACCGTCCTGCTGGTCGAGGATGAAGACGACGTGCGGGACGCCACGGCGCAGCTGCTGCTGGCACTGGGCTATCACGTGTTGCAGGCGCCGGATGCCGACCAGGCGGCACGCCTGGTCGAGAACGGTGCGTGCATCGACCTGTTGTTTACCGATGTGATCATGCCCGGCAGGATGAGCAGCCTGGAACTGGCCGAACTGGTGCGCCGGCAATGCCCGCATGCACAAGTGCTGTTTACTTCCGGCTATGCGGAAGGCGTGCTGGCGCACGAGGGCAAGATGGACCCGGGCATCAGCCTGCTGCCGAAGCCGTACAACCCGGACGTGCTGAGTGCCCGCATCCGGCACCTGCTGCGGCGGCGCAAGGCCGCCTGACGCAGGCCGGTCCCGCGAGGGATCAGCCTACCGGCCGCACGTAGCGCTGCGAGCCGACCGGCGGTTCGTTCAGCACCGCCCAGAAAATGCCCAGGTCGGAAATCGCCCGCACGAATTCCTTGAACTCGACCGGTTTCACCACATAGGCGTTCACGTTCATCGCGTAACTGCGGATCAGGTCCTGCTCTTCGCGCGACGAAGTCAGCATCACTACCGGCAGGGGCCGCAGGTCCGGCGCCTCGCGGATCTCGCGCAGCACTTCGAGGCCGTCGACCTTCGGCAGCTTCAGGTCGAGCAGCACGACGGCCGGATTGCCTTTCTGCCGCTGCGCATGGTCGCCGCGGCAGAACAGGTAATCGAGCGCCTCGGCGCCGTCGCGCACGACGACCACCTCGTTGGCCAGCTGGCTTTTTTCCAGCGCAATCAGGGTCAGTTCGAGGTCGTGGGGATTGTCTTCCACGAGCAGGATGGGCTTTAACATACGGTCGGTAGCGAGTTGGGAATGGAAAAGGTAAAGATGGCACCCTGGCCAGGGGTACCATTGGCGGAAACCGTGCCGCCGTGGCGCTCGACGATGCGCCGCACATTGGCCAGGCCGATGCCCGTGCCCTGGAAGTCTTCCATCCGATGCAGGCGCTGGAAGACGCCGAACAGCTTGTGCACGTACTCCATATTGAAGCCGATGCCGTTGTCGGCCACCGTGAACACCGTCGCGGCGGCTTCGCGCCGGCCATCGATGCGGATCTCGGCCGGATCTTTCTGGCTGGTGAATTTCACGGCGTTGGACAGCAGATTATACAGTGCCAGCTGGATGAACGTGGGGTCGGCCACGACCGGCGGCAGGCGCCCCACGTGCCACTCGACGCGGCGGCTGCCGATATCGAGCGCCAGCTTGTCGATGCACGACTGGACCAGTTCGTTCATGTCGACATCGACCGGCCGCAGCGACGCCCGGCCCATCTGCGAGAAGCTCAGCAGGTCGTCGACCAGCTTGCCGGCCAGCCGCGCCGATTCCTTGATGTTGGTGAGGAAGCGCTGCTGCTTTTCCGGCGAGCCGCTGCCGGCCGATTCCAGCAGCAGGTCGGAAAAGCCGACGATGTGCCGCAGCGGCGCGCGCAGGTCGTGCGACACCGAGTAGGAAAACGCTTCCAGTTCCTTGTTGGCGCGGCCCAGCTCCTCGGCGAGTTCGGCCATCTGCTCGGCGCGCTCGAGCGCGATACCCAGCAGCGCCGTCCTGAATTCGAGCGCCATTTCGATCTCGCCCGGGTGCCACGGCGCCGACGTGCCGTGCACCGTCTCGCGCCACGAGTCGAAACTGGTGCGCGGGCTGAGCTGGGTGGGCGCGCCGGCGGGCGCTTCCTTCTGGTGCGGATTGCCGGCCCAGTCGATCGTATAGACCAGTTCGGGCCGGAACCACAGCAGGTAATGCTCGTGGATGCGCGAGATCGGCATCGCCAGCAGGCCGCTGGCGGCTTGCCGGTAGGCGCCCGCGGGCGCGAACTCGGTGCCCAGCCGGTCGGTGTAGTACAGGTCTTCGTGGGTATTCAGCTGCAGCCATGCAACCAGCTCGCGCAACTGGGTTTCATCGGGCGTATCGCCATAGCTGACGATGCGATCGTCGACGATGATGGCCGCGCCGCCCGCGCGCGCGAAATGCAGCAATTGCGGGAACACGTTGCCCATGTTCTCGATAAAATCGGCACCCTGCGTGAGGCCGGCCAGCACCGACACCATGATGCGCCGCACGTCCAGCCGGAACTGCAGCTCGTTGCGCACTTCCCGGCTTTCGACGCGCAGCGCCAGAATCTGGCCCAGCTGTTCGCAGGCGGTGCGCTTGTCGAACGTGACGTGGCACGGCGCGGCGTTGTGGCAGGAAATCAGGCCCCACAGCTCGCCCTTGACCATCAGCGAGACCGACATCGATGCCAGCGTGCCCATGTTGCGCATGTATTGCAGGTGCACCGGCGACACGCTGCGCAGCGTCGCGAACGACAGGTCGTTCGCGGCGCCCGTCAGCGGATTTTCCGGCGGCACCAGCCGGGACGGTTCATAGTCCGCATCGTGGATCAGCCGGATGCGGTTCGACACGTACAGCTCCCTGGCCTGCCGGGGAATGTCGGAAGCGGGAAAGCGTTGGCCGAGGTAGGAGGGCAGGGTGCCGTCGCTGCTCTCGGCAAGCACATGGCCATGGCCCTCGGCGTCGAATCGATAGACCAGCACCCGGTTGAAGCCGGTGATGTTGCGGATCTCGTCCGCAGCCCTGGCACTCATCGTTTCGACCGGATCCGTATCGTCCAGCTGCTGGAGGAAATTGCCGACCAGCGGATACAGGTGGCGGAAGTCGGCGGCGCCGGCGCGCTGCACGGCTTCGAACTCCAGCATCAGCAGTTCGTCGTAGCGGTGCGCCAGCACGTCGAAGACGCCGCCGGGCAGCCGCACGGTGGCCGCGAAGGTCGGCCGTTCGCCCGCCGCCGGCAATTCCGGCGCCAGCCGGGCCGCGGCCCCCGCATCGATCACTTCGTGCAGCGGACGACCCAGTGCGGCTGCCGGGGACAGGCCAAGGCAGCGCTCGATGTTGTCGCTCACTTGCACGACGATACCCTGCGGCGACAGCGCCAGCACGCAGCCGTGCGGCTGGATGCTGCCCGGCGTGCGGATCGCTTCGCGGTCGCAACTGCCGAGATCTATCGTGGGGGAGGTCTGTGTCATGGACAGAATTTTACCGGCAAACGCGCTCAGCTGCGCAATATCGAATCGCGATACGCTTCAACGTACGCTTTGCAGCAGGAACGACGGCTGGCCACAGCTCTTCTGCGAGAGTTTCACTTCCGCCTGCCCGCAACCGCGCGAGCTGCCATCCTTGCGGTAGCAGACGCGGATCTCCCGCAAGAAGCGGCCGGCGCCGCCGCAGAACGGCACGATGGCGTCAGCGGCCAGCCCTGGATTGGCGGCGCGGAACGCCTCCTTGAACTGGGCCGTCGTCACGCGCACCGGCTGGTCCGGCGCGCGGTACGCTGCCGGCACCACCACGCCATCCTTCAGCCTGGCCGACAGCACCAGGTATTGTTCCGGACCGAGGCCGGAGCAGGTGCCATGCTTTTTCCATTCGTGCCCGATCAGCTTGGGCGACGGATAAATGCCTTCGTACTTGCGGCGCAGCGGCTCCGGCAGCGGTTCCCGCGAGCAGCTCTGCGGATAGCCGTTCTCGTACTGCGGCCACAGGCCGTGCAGCACGAAGCCGAGCCGCCGGCCGGCGCCGCACTGGTTCGGGTCGCGCCCGCCATTGGTGGCGCAGTAGGATGGCGACCAGGATAGTGCCAGCGCGTAATAATCGAATTCGCCCGGCGTGCCATTGCTCCTGTTCTTTGCCGCGGCGGCGCTGCCGCACAGCAGTGCCGCGGCCAGCAGCAGGGCGGTGCGGGGGATTGCGTGTTTCATCATTGACTCCAGCTGATTCTGGTCTCGGACACCCGCCCAGCCGCGCCGGACGGGTGTTTGACACCGGTTTTACTCATAATTCGGTGCGCAGCGCGAACAGCTCCGGAAACAGCACCACGTCGAGCATCTTGCGCAGGTAGCTGACGCCGGCCGTGCCGCCGGTGCCGGTCTTGAAGCCGATGATGCGCTCGACGGTCGTCACGTGGCGGAAGCGCCAGAAGCGGAATGCCGTTTCCAGGTCCACCAGCTTTTCCGCCAGCTCGTACAGGGCCCAGTGCCGCGCCGGGTCGCGGTACACCTCCAGCCACGCCGCCTTGACCGAGTCGTCCGCCGCGGTCGGCAACGTGGGGTCGGCCGCCAACCGGGCGCCGGAGACCGGCAGGCCGTTGCGGGCCAGCAGGCGGATCGCCTCGTCGTAGACGGACGGTTCATGAAGCGCGCGGTGCAGGATGTCATGCGTGGCAGGCGTGGTTTCATGCACGGCCAGCAGTTGCGCGTTCTTATTACCCAGGATGAATTCGATCTCGCGGTACTGGTAGGACTGGAAACCGGACGAAGCGCCCAGGTAGGGGCGGATCGCCGTGTACTCGGGTGGCGTCATCGTCGCCAGCACGTCCCAGGCGTGCACCAGCTGGTCCATGATGCGGGCCACGCGCGCCAGCATCTTGAAGGCGGGCGGCAGGTCGTCGCGTCGGATGTGCTCGCGCACCGCGTGCATCTCGTGCAGCATCAGCTTCATCCACAGTTCGCTGGTCTGGTGCTGCACGATGAACAGCAGTTCGTTGTGGTTCGGCGACCGGGGGTGCTGCGCGTTCAGGATCTGTTCCAGGCCGAGATAGTCGCCGTAGCTCATCGACTTCGAGAAATCCATCTGCGCGCCGTGCCATTGCGCGTCGCTCGGGTCCTTGTTCCCGTCCTTGTTCTTGTCTTTGTTCTTGTCTTCGTTCATGCGGGAGGCCTTCAGGTGACCGTGCCGCGCGCGGCGTTCACGTCATAGGCATCTTCGTCGAGGATCTGCTTCAGGATGGCGACCGCATCCCATACCTCGGCAAAGCTGGTATACAGCGGCGTGAAGCCGAAACGCATGATGTGCGGCTCGCGGTAGTCGCCGATCACGCCGCGCGCAATCAGCGCCTGCATGACCGCGTAGCCGTGCGGGTGGGTAAAGCTGACATGGCTGCCGCGCCGGGCATGCTCGCGCGGCGTCACCAGTTCGAGCGGATGGCCGGCACAGCGCTGTTCGACCAGCGCGATGAACAGGTCCGTCAACGCCAGCGACTTGGCGCGCAATGCCGCCATGTCGGTTTGCGCGAACACGTCCAGCCCGCATTCGACCAGTGCCAGCGATACCACCGGCTGGGTGCCGCACAGCGCGCGGCCGATGCCGGCGCACGGCGCGAACGAGGGCGCCATCGCGAACGGCGCGGCATGCCCCCACCAGCCGGACAGCGGCTGCGCGAACGCGGCCTGGTGCCGCGCGGGCACCCAGATGAACGCCGGGGCGCCGGGGCCGCCGTTCAGGTATTTATAGGTGCAGCCGACCGCGAAGTCGGCGCGCGCGCCATGCAGGTCGACCGGCACCGCGCCGGCCGAATGGGCCAGGTCCCATACCGTCAGCGCGCCATGTTCGTGGGCCAGCGCCGTCAGCGCCGCCATGTCATGCATGTGGCCGGTGCGGTAGTTTACATGGGTCAGCAGCAGCACGGCCGTGTCGTCACCCAGCGCGGCCGGGATCTCGTCGGGGCTGTCGACCAGGCGCACCGTATGGCCCCGTGCCAGCCAGCCGGACAGGCCCTCGGCCATGTAGATATCGGTAGGAAAATTGCTGCGCTCGGTCACGATCGCCACCCGGCGCGGATCGGCCGATTGCATTGCCAGCGCCCCGGCCAGCGCCTTGAACAGGTTGACCGATGTGGTGTCCGTCACCACGACTTCACCGGCCTGCGCGCCGATCAGCGGCGCCAGCCGGTCGCCCAGCCGCTTCGGAAGGTCGAACCACCCGGCCGTGTTCCAGCTGGTGATCAGGTCCTTGCCCCATTCCTGCGCGATGACATGGGCGGCGCGGGCCGCCGCGGCGCGCGGGCGCGCGCCCAGCGAGTTACCGTCCAGGTAAATGACGCCGGCCGGCAATTCGAACGCATCGCGCAGCGGCGCCAGGGGATCGGCGGCATCGCGGGCGAGGCAATCGTTACGGGAGAGATTCATGGTGCTCTGGCAAAGGGCGCTTGTCGGACAAAGCCGGGAGTGTAACATGGCAGCGATGTCATATAGACATTGCTTATCTCCCGTATAACATGCTGTTTTAAATGGCTGAAATACCAATTGATAAAAAAGCAGTTGATTTAATGTCAGTTGATATTATTGCAGCATGACGTCGGTCCGAAAAAAATGAATAATTTTTTCGAAAGGGCCCTAAAGTTCCCGCCGTCCCCGCCGTTACCCCATCCAGATACCCGGAAAAGCCCTTCTGTTCGTTGCATTGGATGACAGGAAAAAATCTTAAAATTTTTTGCTGTCGACCCTAAAGTTTCCAAAAGGGCTGCCGTTACCGGTTCAGATGTCGCTAAAAAGCGTCAGCCAATCATCTTTATCGGCGCGTGTTCGAGCAGTTTTCCAGCCGCCGCCACAATCCGCAAAGCCGCGCCAATACTGGCGCGCCGCTATGATCGCCCTGCGTTTGTCAGACAAACGCCGACAGGGCGCGATCGTCATTTCCCTACCGCAAATACAGACGGCAGCCTCTTCTCGTGCTCGGGGCCCTACCGCAGAATGTGTCTCAACGGAAACGCTTTGAGGAGCACACAATGACTGCGAACGACATGATGGCCGAGATCCGCGATGCGAATCTTTCCTACCTGATGCTGGCCCAGCAGATGATTCGCGCGGACAAGGTGACCGCCATCTTCCGCCTGGGTATCTCGGCCGACATCGCCGACCTGATCGAAGGTATGAGCAATGCCCAGATCCTGAAGCTCGCCGGCGGCAACATGATGCTGGCCCGCTTCCGCTTCGACGACAGCGCGATCCTGGGCATGCTCACCAATTACAACAAGGACCGTTCGCTGGCCCAGTCGCACGCGGCGATCCTGATGGCTGGACAGGGCGTCGAAGAAATCGCCTGAGCGGTACACTGACCGATAACGTTGGACGGGGAATGAATATGAGCAATGCCGGCAAAAAAAGCGTCGTCAGCGAAGCGCAGGAAATCGGGCTCGCGATCGAGTTGATCAACCTGGGCGCACGGTTGCAACTGCTGGAATCCGAAGTGTCGCTGTCGCGCGAACGCCTGCTGAAGCTGTACAAGGAGCTGAAAGGCGTGTCGCCGCCGAAAGGCATGCTGCCGTTCTCGACCGACTGGTTCCTGACCTGGCAGCCGAACATCCATGCCTCACTGTTCATCAACATCCATGATTTCCTGGTCCGGCATGCTGGCGCCAGCGGCATCCACGCGGTGATGAAGGCCTATCAGCTGTACCTGGAACAGATGCCGCCGGCGCAGGGCGAGGAGCCGCTGCTGTCGCTGACGCGCGCCTGGACGCTGGTGCGCTTCTTCGGCAGCCGGATGCTGGAATTGAAGGCCTGCAAGAAATGTCAGGGCAAATTCATCGTCAACGGCATGGACCTGAACGGCGATTACCACTGCGGCCTGTGCCATATGCCGTCGCGGGCCGGCAAGACCCGGAAAGCCAAAGAAGAGCCAGTCGCCGCGTGATTCGATCACAACGTTCCGTTAAAGAAAGCCGGGGTGGCGCATGACGCCAACCCGGCTTTTTCTTTTGCCGGCGGTGCGCGCCTTGCTGGCGCAACTGGGCGCGCTGCTGCCCACCGCCGCGCTCGGCATTGTGCTCGATACCTTCGGCCATGGCCTGACGTTACTGGAGGCCGCCGCGCTGCAGGGCGCCATGGCCATGCTGATTACGTGGAAAATCGGCCTGGCGCCGTGGTGGCGCATCATCCAGCTGCTGTTCCCGGTCGCGCTGCTGGCGGCGCTGGCGCTGCGCCTGCCGCCGGTGCTGTTCCTCGCCGTGTTCGTCGTGCTGCTGGGCTGGTACTGGTCGACGTTCCGTACCCAGGTGCCGTATTTCCCGTCCAACCCGGCTGTATGGCAGGCGGTCGAAGCCTTGTTGCCACGCCGGCCGGGTGTGCGTGCGATCGATGTCGGCAGCGGTCTGGGCGGCTTCACGCTGCACCTGGCGCGCGTGCGGCCGGATGCCGAATGCGCCGGCATCGAACTGGCGCCATTGCCTTACCTGTATTCGACGTTGCGCGCAAAAATGACCGGCAGCCGCGCACGATTCATCCGCGGCGATTATGAAAAGATTCATTTCGGCGAGTATGACCTGGTGTTTGCTTATTTATCACCAGCGGTAATGACAGGTTTATTTGATAAGGCGCGCCGGGAAATGAAAGTTGGTAGCTTGCTAGTGAGTTACGAATTTAATATCCCGGGTTTCAAACCGGACAAGACCATCTTTACCACAGAGGGGGCGCAACCGCTATTTGTTTGGGTGTTTTGATTGGCTTTCTCTTGCGAGCCCGGCTTTCTCACGCTATTGTAGTTCCCTGTGGAATTATTTTGCCGTGCGCTGATTTGCCGGATGTATGGCCACTTCATAGGAGTTATCAGGCTTGCTAGTTATTATTGGTTACGTTGTCGTCTGTTTCAGCGTATTCGGCGGATTCGTGATGTCGGGCGGACACGTCGCGGTGCTGTTTCAGCCGCTGGAACTGCTGATGATCGGCGGCGCCGCGCTGGGCGCATTCTTCGTCGGCAACAACAGCAAGGCCATCAAGGCCACGCTGGCGGCCCTGCCCACCCTGTTCAAGGGCTCGCGGTACACCAAGGAACTGTACATGGACCTGATGTCGCTGTTGTTCGACATCCTCTCCAAGGTGCGCAAGGAAGGCCTGATGTCCATCGAAGGCGATATCGAAACGCCGGAACAGAGCCCGCTGTTCTCCAAGTACCCGTCGGTGCTGGAGGATCACCACGTCGTGGAATTCATGACCGACTACCTGCGCCTGATGGTGTCGGGGAATATGGATGCGTTCCAGATCGAGAACCTGATGGATAACGAACTGGAAACCCACCACCATGAGGGGGCCGTGCCTGCGCACGTGCTGGCCAAACTGGGCGACGGCTTGCCGGCGTTCGGCATCGTGGCGGCGGTGATGGGCGTGGTGCACACGATGGAATCGGTGGGTTTGCCGCCTGCCGAACTGGGCATCCTGATCGCCAAGGCGCTGGTCGGCACCTTCCTCGGTATCCTGCTGGCCTACGGATTCGTGGGCCCGCTGGCCAATCTGATCGAACAGAAGCTGGAAGAGTCGACCAAGATGTTCCAGTGCGTGAAAGTCACGCTGCTGGCCAGCCTGAACGGCTACGCGCCGGCTCTCGCCGTGGAGTTCGGCCGCAAAGTGCTGTACTCGACTGAACGACCCACGTTCGCGGAGCTGGAAGATCACATCAAGAAGTCCAAGTCCAAATAAGTGATGGGCATGAACATCCTGAGCGGGAGCATCCACCATGGCTGATGAAGGCCTGCGGCCCATTATCGTCAAGCGCATCAAGAAAGGCGGCGGCGGCCACCACGGCGGCGCATGGAAGATTGCGTATGCCGACTTCGTGACGGCGATGATGGCCTTTTTCCTGTTGATGTGGCTGCTCGGTTCGACGACCAAGGGCGACCTGAACGGCATCTCGGAATTCTTCAAGACGCCACTGAAGGTGGCGATGCAGGGCGGCTCGGGCAGCGGCGACAGCTCGTCCGTGATCCCCGGCGGCGGCAAGGACCTGACCCGCAAGGATGGCCAGGTGAAGGGCGGCGACGACCCGGCCACGACGAAGAAGACATTCAACCTGACCGCGGCGAAGCAGGCGATGGAGCGGGAAGAAACGCAGCGCCTGCAGGGGCTGAAGGACAGGCTGCAGCAAAAGATCGAGAATTCGCCGGCGCTGCAGAAGTTCAAGAACCAGCTGCTGCTCGACTTTACCAGCGAAGGCCTGCGGATCCAGATCGTGGATGAGCAGAACCGGCCGATGTTCCCCAGCGCGAAAGCCGAGCTGGCCGGTTATACCCGCGAGATCCTGCAGGAGATCGGCCCGATCCTGAACGATGTGCCGAACAAGATCGGCCTGTCCGGCCATACCGACGCCACGCCGTATTTCTCGGAAAACGGCTACAGCAACTGGGAACTTTCAGCCGATCGCGCGAACGCGTCGCGGCGCGCGCTCGTCCAGGGCGGGATGCAGGACAATAAGGTGATGCGCGTGGTGGGCCTGGGCTCGGCCGTGAACCTGGACCGCAAGGATCCGTTCAACCCGATCAACCGGCGCATCAGCATCATCGTGATGAACAAGAAAACGGAAGAGGGCCTGATGCGCGATGCCGGCAAGCTCGAGATCGGCGCCGGCGCCGAGGCCGCGCAGGACGCGACGGCAGCGCTGGCAGCGCCCCCGGCAGGGCGCTGACGGCACGGCGCCGAAGGTGCGGCGCCGATGCAGCGAACCCGAGCAACCCACGCAACAAGAGTCAACGCGAGAAGCACATGAACAGAAAAAAAATCCTCGGCTCCCACGTGAAGCGCCTGCTGTCCGGTGTGTCGGACCACGGCAAGCGGCACCTCACGGAAGTGGAGACCGACCTGCTGCAGACCAACCTGCTGCTGGAAGAGGCGATCGAGAAACTGTCGCAGAATTTCATGGCGATCCACTCGGCCGTCAACGACCAGCAAGGCACGATCCGCCTGCTGCTCGATGGCGGCACGCCCTCGCTCGACGCCAAGGAAAAGCTCGAGGCGATGAACGATCAAGTCGGCACGTACGTCAACGCGGCGATCACCAGCATGCAGTTCCAGGACATGACGAGCCAGCTGATCGACCGCACGCTGAAACGCGTGACGGGCCTGCGCGAATTCCTGGCCACGCTGGGCGCGCATGGCGCCGAGATGAACCCGGACAGCGACAACGACGAGATGGTGGAACTGCTGGGCAAGGTCAGCATGGCGCTGGCGATCCAGAGCCTGGAATTGCGCAATGTGCTGCGCAAGGCCGTCAGCCAGAAGCATCTCGAGAGCGGCGACATCGAACTGTTCTAGGCGCGCTGTTGCCAGGCGCCTGCCCGGACGATACACAGATAGAAACCACAGTGGGCCGCCAAGTGCCCGACATTCAGCAATCAGTAGATAAGTGAGATAACAACATGGCTAAAACGATTCTTGCGGTTGACGATTCCAGTTCCCTGCGCCAGATGGTGGCATTCAGCCTGAAGGCCGCCGGTTACCAGGTGGTGGAAGCCGTCGACGGCGTGGACGGCCTGGAAAAAGCCAAGCAGGGCGCCGTGGACCTGGTGCTGACCGACCAGAACATGCCGAAGATGGACGGCCTGCAGCTCATCAAGAGCCTGCGCGAACTGCCGGCGTACGCCAAGACGCCGATCCTGATGCTGACCACCGAATCGTCCGACGAGATGAAGGCCAAGGGCCGCGCGGCCGGCGCCAACGGCTGGCTGGTCAAGCCGTTCGACCCGCAGCGCCTGATCGAGGTGGTCAAGAAGGTCATCGGCTGATCATGCGTGCCGCAAGCCTGGCAAACAGCATTCGCGGAGTAGCGCCATGACCATCGATATTAGCCAGTTCTTCCAGGTCTTCTTCGACGAGGCCGAGGAGCTGCTGGCTGAAATGGAACGGCTGCTGCTGGCGGTCGACGTCGAGGCGCCGACCGAGGAAGACCTGAACGCGATCTTCCGTACCGCCCATTCCGTCAAGGGAGGCGCCGGCACGTTCGGCCTGACCGACATGACCGAAGTCACCCATATCCTGGAAACCCTGCTGGACCGGATCCGCAAGGGCGAGATGGCGCTCACGCTCGACCATGTCGACGCCTTCCTGGCCGCCAAGGACGCGCTGAAGATGCAGCTCGACGGCCACCGCCTGGGCACCCCGGTCGACCAGGACGCCGTCGGCGACGTGCGGATGATGCTGCAGCACCTGGCGCAGGACGTGCAGGTGGAAGCGATCGCCCACGTGGCGCCGGCCTTCCAGGGCGCCGCCGCGGAAACCGAGACGGTGGACCACAGCGGCGGGCGCCGCTGGCGCCTCGAGCTGCCGAAGATGGCCCATCGCGAGGTGACGGCTCTGGCGGCCGAGCTGGGCCTGCTGGCCCACGTGGTCGTCACGCCGATCGACAGCGAGCGCAACGCGATGGTCGTCACCACGCATGAAAGCCTGGACGATATCGTGGCGATCTGTTCGTTCGTGCTGAACACGGAAGACATGCATATCGTCGAGCTGCCGCCGCTGACGGACGAGCAGGCGGCGCTGGAGCAGGCCGCGCGCAGGGAAGTGGAGGACGACCTCGGCTACGGCTTCTTCGAACCGCTCACGGGCGCGGAAAAGACCGCCACGCAGGCCGGCGAAGGCTATGGCTTCTTCCAGCCGCTGGAAGAAATCCGCGCCGGCGCCGCCAGCGCCGGCGACGACGCGCGCGGCTACGGCTTCTTCCAGCCGGTCGAGCAGATCCGCGCCGCCGCCGGCATCAAGGACGCCCCGGCGCCCGAGCAGGCGGCCGAGGAACGCAAGGCGCTGAAGAAGGAAGTGGAGAAGGCGGCGGCCGCCGTCGCGCACGGTCCCGGCGCCGAATCGTCGTCGATCCGCGTGTCGATCGAAAAGGTGGACCAGCTGATCAACCTGGTCGGCGAACTGGTGATCACGCAGGCGATGATCGAGCAGCGTGTCGATGCACTGGACCCAATGGTGCACGAGAAACTGCTGGCCTCGGTGGGCCAGCTGACGCGCAACACCCGCGACCTGCAGGAAGCGGTGATGTCGATCCGCATGATGCCGATGGACTTCGTGTTTTCGCGCTTCCCGCGCATGGTGCGCGATCTCGCGACCAAGCTGGGCAAGAAGGTCGACTTCATCACCAACGGCGCGGCCACGGAACTGGACAAGGGCCTGATCGAGCGCATCGTCGACCCGCTGACGCACCTGGTGCGCAACAGCATCGACCACGGCATCGAGATGCCGGAGGTGCGCCGTGCGGCCGGCAAGGCCGACGCGGGCCGGCTGTTCCTGTCGGCCTCGCACCAGGGCGGCAACATCATCATCGAGGTATCGGACGATGGTGGCGGCTTGAACCGCGAACGGATTCTCGCCAAGGCGCGCCAGAACGGCCTGCCGGTATCGGACACGATGCCCGACGCCGAGGTGTGGCAGCTGATCTTCGCGCCGGGTTTCTCGACGGCCGAGCAGGTGACCGACGTTTCCGGCCGCGGCGTGGGCATGGATGTGGTCAAGCGCAACATCACGGCGATGGGTGGCACCGTCGACATCCGCTCGGCGAAGGGTTTCGGCACGACGATCTCGATCTCGCTGCCGCTGACGCTGGCGATCCTGGACGGCATGTCGATCCGGGTCGGCGAGGAGGTGTACATCCTGCCGCTGGGCTTCGTGGTCGAATCGCTGCAGCCCGAGCAGAAGGAGGTGCGCGAGATCACCGGCAAGGGCCGCGTGGTCAAGGTGCGCGGCGAATACCTGCCGCTGATTCCGCTGTACCAGATGTTCGGCATCGTGCCGCGCTTTGCCGAACCGTGGGAAGGGATCCTGGTGATCCTGGAAACGGAAGGCAGGAAGGCCTGCCTGTTCGTCGACGAACTGGTCGGCCAGCAGCAGGTCGTGGTGAAGAACCTGGAATCGAATTATCGCAAGGTGGCCGGCATTTCCGGCGCCACGATTCTCGGCGACGGCGGCGTGGCACTGATCCTGGACGTGGCGGCGCTGATCCGCTCGTCGCGCCAGCTGGTCGGCGAATCCACGCTGAACGCGCTGGGCTGACATGGACGACGGCGCGGGCGACCGCGCGGCTTCCGGCCCTCACCCCAAACCGAATTGAACTACCTGAATAGCAAAGGACACAATATGGCAGACGCAAACCAGCATGCCGACATCGCGGGCCACGAGTTCCTGGCCTTCACGTTGGGCAAGGAAGAATACGGCATCGATATCCTGAAAGTGCAGGAAATCCGCGGCTACGAAGCGGTCACCCGGATCGCCAACGCGCCCGAGTTCATCAAGGGCGTGATCAACCTGCGCGGCATCATCATCCCGGTGGTGGACATGCGCATCAAGTTCCGCCTCGGCGAGCCGGTGTACGACCAGTTCACGGTGGTGATCATCCTGAACATCAACGGCCGCGTGGTGGGCATGGTGGTGGACAGCGTGTCCGACGTGATCACGCTGGAACCGGACCAGATCAAGCCGTCGCCGGAAATGGGCACCGTGTTCTCTTCCGAGTACATGATCGGCCTGGGCACCGTCGGCGAACGGATGCTGATCCTGATGGACATCGACAAGCTGATGTCGAGCCCGGAAATGGGCTTGATGGACAAGACCGCCGCGTAAGCGGACAACACACACATACGACAGGCGGCCAGCGCCCCGCAGAGGGCGCGCAGCACGCAGGGTACATCGAGGGAACGGGGTTTTACATGAACGTACGCAATTTCAAGATTGGTACGCGCCTGGGCATCGGGTTCGGCATCATCCTGCTGATCCTGGTGGCGCTGGTGCTGACCGCCAACGGACTGAATCATCGCAACAAGTCGCAGCTCAACGAAGGGCTGGAGCTGACCAGCGCCAAGACCCGCAATGCGACGGCGATGAAGAGCGCGATGCTGGAATCGGGCATCGCCATGCGCAATATCGGCCTGCAATCGGATGTCGAGCTGATGCAGAAGGAAGAAGCCAAGGTCAAGGCGCAGCAGGTGCGCTATTCGGAAGCGCTGGACAGGCTGGAAAAGCTGGGGCTGGACGACGCCGAGAAAAAGGTGCTGGCCGAGCTGGCGGCGGTGGACAAGGACGTCGATGCCGCGTTCAAGGAAGCGATGGCGCAGGTGATGGCCTTCAATGCCGAGGGCGCGACCAAGATCATCTCGGGCCGCATCGATCCGCTCAACACGCGCTCGCTGACGGACCTCAATCGCCTGCTGGACATGCAGCATGCGGCGCAAAAGGCGTTCCAGCAACGCTCGGTGGAAGCGGACAACGGCGTGCTGATGCTGACACTGCTGCTGGGCGCGCTGGGCGTTGCCGTGGGCGTGGTATGCGCGGTCTTCACCACGCGCTCGATCACCGTGCCGCTGGCCGGTGCCGTCGAAGTGGCGCAGCGTGTCGCCGCCGGCGAACTGACTTCGCGCGTCGTCGTCGAGGGCAGGGATGAAACCAGCGAACTGCTGCAGGCGCTGAAGGACATGAACGACAGCCTGGTAAAGACCGTGGGCCAGGTGCGCAGCGGTACCGAGACCATCGCGCTGGCATCGCAGGAAATCGCTTCGGGCAACGCCGACCTGTCGGCGCGCACCGAAACGCAGGCCAGCTCGCTGGGCGAGACCGCCTCGTCGATGGGCACGCTGACCTCGACCGTGAAGCAGAATGCCGACAACGCGCGGCAGGCTAACCAGCTTGCCGTCTCGGCTTCCTCGGTGGCGGAGAAGGGCGGCCAGGTGGTCTCGCAGGTGGTCGACACGATGGGCTCCATCAAGGCCAGCTCGTCGAAGATCGTCGACATCATCGGCGTCATCGACGGCATCGCGTTCCAGACCAACATCCTGGCGCTGAATGCCGCGGTGGAGGCGGCCCGGGCCGGCGAGCAGGGCCGCGGCTTCGCGGTGGTGGCTTCCGAAGTGCGCAACCTGGCGCAGCGCTCGGCCAGCGCGGCCAAGGAAATCAAGGCGCTGATCGACGATTCCGTGACCAAGGTCGATGCCGGCGGCAAGCTGGTCGACGAGGCCGGCCAGACCATGGAGCTGATCGTCACGTCGATCCGCCAGGTGGCCGACATCATGGGCGAGATCACCGCCGCCACGCAGGAACAGAGCCAGGGCATCGAAGAGGTGAACATGTCGATCGCGCAGATGGACGACATGACGCAGCAGAATGCGGCGCTGGTGGAACAGGCCGCGGCGGCGGCCGAGAGCATGCAGGACCAGGCGCAGCGCCTGGCCGAGGCGGTGGCGATCTTCAAGCTGGGCGGTGAACAGGCCGCTGCGGTGGCGCGCCCGGCGGTGAAGGCGGCCTCGCAGCCGGCAACCCTGGCGGCAGTCAAACCCGCGGCCACGGGGGGAGCCACGGGGGTAGCCAGACCTGCAGTCAAACCCCTTCCTGCCGTGACCATGGCCAAGGCGCCGGCGAAGAAGGCCGCGCCGGCGCCGGCGGGCGACGACTGGGAAGAGTTCTGAGGCCCCGGGAGCAATGATGTCCAGAGATACCGTCAAGGAATTCGATTTCAACGGCCGCGACTTCGAGCGCGTGCGCGGGTTGATCTACAAGCGGGCCGGCATTTCGCTGGCCGACAGCAAGCAGGAGATGGTGTATTCGCGCCTGGCGCGGCGCCTGCGCGCGACCGGCATCACGTCGTTCGCGAAATACCTGGACGACCTGGAAGCGGGGCGCATGCCGGCCGAGTGGGAATCGTTCACCAACGCGCTGACGACGAACCTCACGTCGTTCTTCCGCGAGGCGCACCATTTCCCGCTGCTGGCCGAACACGTGAAGAAGCACAAGGGTGAAACGCTCAACATCTGGTGCTCGGCCAGTTCCACCGGCGAGGAGCCGTACTCGATCGCGATCACCGTATGCGAGGCGCTGAACACGCTGACGCCACCGGTGCACATCATCGCCACCGACATCGACACCAATGTGCTGGCCACGGCCGCCAACGGCATCTATCCGCTCGAACGGATCGAGAAGCTGACGGCCGAGCAGCAGCGCCGCTTCTTCCTGAAAGGGAAGGGCGACAAGGCCGGCATGGTGCGTGCGCGCCCGGAACTGCGCCAGCTGATCACGTATCGCCCGCTGAACCTGCTGGAAGAGCGCTGGGACATCCGCGGGCCGTTCGACGTGATCTTCTGCCGCAACGTGATGATCTACTTCGACAAGGCCACGCAGCGCAAGATCCTGTCGCGTTTCGTGCCGCTGATGAAGCCCGACGGCCTGCTCTTCGCCGGGCACTCCGAGAATTTCCTGTATGTGTCGGACTCGCTGAAGCTGCGCGGGAAAACCGTGTACGAACTGGACACCTCCGCACGGGCGTCCGTGCAGCAGCGGGCGTGATCGGCGCCCGCCATTGAAAGAACCATGATGGACAATGAACACATCGCCACCAACGTCTATTACGACCGCACGTTCGACTGCGAGGCGGCGAAGATCCTGCCGGGCGAGTACTACTTCACGCAGAAGGACATGCTGATCGTGACCGTGCTGGGATCGTGCGTGTCGGCCTGCATCCGCGACCGCGTGACGGGCCTGGGCGGCATGAATCACTTCATGCTCCCGGACGGCGGCGCGGATGCGAACAGCCCCGTGTCGGCATCGGCGCGGTATGGCACGTACGCGATGGAAATCCTGATCAACAGCCTGCTGAAATCGGGCGCCCGGCGCGACAACCTGGAAGCCAAGGTGTTCGGCGGCGGCGCGGTGCTGAAGGGTTTCACGGCGATGAACGTGGGCGAGCGCAACGCGGCGTTCGTGCAGACCTTCCTGCGCAACGAGCGAATCCGCGTGGTCGCCGAGGACCTGAACGATGTCTATCCGCGCAAGGTGTATTTCTTCCCCCGCAGTGGCAAGGTGCTGGTGAAAAAGCTGATGCAGTCGCATAACGACACGCTGGCGAAACGCGAAATCGAGTATGCCAGCCGCCTGAAAAAGCAGCCGGTGGCCGGCGAAATCGAGCTGTTCTGACGAGCGCAGTTTTACGAGGTAACTATGAAGATCAAAGTCGTCGTCGTCGACGATTCCGCGCTGATCCGCAGCGTGATGACGGAAATTATCAACAGCCAGCCAGACATGGAAGTGGTCGGCACGGCGCCCGACCCGCTGGTCGCGCGCGAGCTGATCAAGCAGACCAATCCGCACGTGCTGACGCTGGACGTGGAAATGCCGAAGATGGATGGCCTGGACTTCCTGGAAAAGCTGATGCGCCTGCGGCCGATGCCGGTGGTGATGGTCTCGTCGCTGACCGAGCGCGGCTCGGAAATCACGATGCGCGCGCTGGAACTGGGTGCGGTGGATTTTGTCCAGAAACCGAAGATTTCGATCCAGACCGGCATGCGCGAATATGCCGACCTGATCGCCGATAAAATCCGTGGCGCGGCAAAGGCCCGCATCCGGGCGCGCACGCTGCCCCAAGCGGGCGCCGAAGGGCACGCACCCCTGCCACAATTACGCAACCCGCTGATGTCGTCCGAAAAACTGATCATCGTCGGTGCCTCGACTGGCGGCACGGAGGCGATCCGGGAATTCCTGATGCAGATGCCGTCCGACTGCCCGGGGATCCTGATCACGCAGCACATGCCGGAAGGATTCACGCGCTCGTTCGCCAAGCGCCTGGACTCGCTGTGCAAGATCTCCGTGCAGGAAGCGCAAGGCAACGAGCGCGTGCTGCCGGGCCACGCCTACATCGCGCCCGGCCACTCGCATCTGCTGCTGGCGCGTTCCGGCGCGAATTATATGACCAGGCTCGACGGCGGCGAGCCCGTGAACCGGCACCGGCCGTCGGTCGACGTGCTGTTCAGGTCGGCCGCACAGCACGCGGGCAAGAACGCGGTGGGCGTGATCCTGACCGGCATGGGCAAGGATGGCGCGGCGGGGATGCTGGAGATGAAAGCGGCCGGGGCGTATAATTTTGCCCAGGATGAGGCCAGTTGCGTGGTGTTCGGCATGCCGCGCGAGGCGATCGCCGTCGGCGCCACCCACGAGGTGGGGGCGTTGCAGGCGCTGCCGGGCATGGTGCTGGGTTATCTGGCGCAGCACGGCATGCGAGCCTTGCGCGTGTAAAGAACAGGGCTGTTCGTGCCTGACGGTGGATACTGACCGGGTACGATTGGCGTGACATTGGCGAGATAGATGCGGTTGTGGTTTTTTCAGGTGCCTATGGCTTTTTCAGGTGCATTTGGGGCTTGTTTCATTCCCTAGGGGCAACTTAAATGCTATCCTTCAAAGATGCTGGTGGCGCGACCCAAACCGACACTCATTATTAATAACCGCGTAGAGAAACAACGGAGCAATTCATGGCTGATCCAAAGATGAAATTTCTGGTAGTAGACGACTTCTCGACGATGCGCCGCATCGTCCGGAATCTGTTGAAAGAACTGGGTTATGCCAATGTGGACGAAGCCGAAGACGGCGTGATGGCCCTGGCCAAGCTGCGCTCGGAACAGTTCGACTTCGTCGTGTCCGACTGGAACATGCCGAACATGGATGGCCTGACGATGCTGCAGAACATCCGTGCCGATCCCGCGCTGGCCAAGCTGCCGGTGCTGATGGTGACCGCCGAGGCGAAGAAGGAAAACATCATCGCCGCGGCCCAGGCCGGCGCCAACGGCTATGTCGTCAAGCCTTTCACGGCGGCCACGCTGGACGAAAAGCTGAACAAGATCTTTGAAAAGCTCGGAGCCTGATCCCATGGGTGAGCAAGCCGGCAGCGCCGTTCCGGACGGCGTGGATCCGCATGAAGAGTTCCTGACGCGCATCGGTCACATGACCCGTGCGCTGCACGAGAACCTGCGCGGGCTTGGGCTGGACAAATTGATCGAGAAAGCGGCGGAGGATATCCCGGACGCCCGCGATCGCCTCGACTACGTGGCGCGCCTTTCCGAAACCGCGGCGCAGAAGGTGCTCAATGCCACCGACGAGGCCGGCCCATTGCAGGACCGCATCTGCAGCGATGCAAAGGACCTGTCCGGCGCCTGGCAGGCGCTGCTCGATGGCCAGGCCGGCGATGCAGCCAACGCCGACTGGCGTGCGCTGGCGCAGCGCACCGTCGCCACGCTGGCCGCGACCACCGATGCCACCGGCGCCACCAAGGGCCACCTGATGGACATCATGATGGCGCAGGATTTCCAGGACTTGACCGGCCAGGTGATCAAGCGCGTCACCGCCATTGCGCAAAACCTCGAGCAGCAGCTGGTGCAGACGCTGATCGACTTCGCTCCCGAGCAGTTGAAGAAGGAGCTCGACAACGGTCTCCTCAACGGGCCGCAGATCGACAAGTCGAAAGACGGCGTGGTAGCCGACCAGAGCCAGGTCGACGACCTGCTCGACAGCCTCGGTTTCTGATCCAGGGCGGGCCCGGCCCGCCTTCCCCACATTCCCATGCACCAGACGAATTTTCTCGTTCGCGAGCCCTTGCTGGACCCGCAGCAGCGCGTGGTCGGCTATGAACTCGCATGGCAGCACGACGGCAGTGCCGCGCCCGCGCTGGCCGATCTGGAAGACCTGGTCGGCTTCGTGGCCGGCCACGTCAACGATGCCGAACGCGGCTGGCTGCTGCGCGACAAGACCCTGTTCCTGCAGGCGGTGCCGGGCATGCTGTCGACGGATGCGCTGCACGACCTGCCGCCGGAGCACACCGTGCTGTCGATCCGCACCGCCGAACTGGCCAATCCCGACACGCTGGCCGCCGTCCGCGCGCTGCGTGCCGGCAATGTCGGCATCCTGCTGCGTAACTGCGACCTGGCCCGGGCCGGCAACCGGCTGCCGATGATCGCTTCGTTCGTCGAGGTGCGCTTCACCGGCGCCGACGTGGCCGCGCAGGCACGCGCCTACGCGGCGCTGAAGCAGTCGTCGGTACGCATGGTCGGCAGGCCCGTGGCCACGTGGGAAGATTTCGATGCCTGTGCCGCACTGGGTATCGATGCGTTCGTCGGCAAGCTGCACCTGACGCCGCGGCCGGGCGCCGAGGCCAAGGGGATGAACCCGGCGCAGACGACCATCCTGCAACTGATGCAGATGGTGCAAGCCAATGCCGACGTGGCGAAGATCGAAAGCGTGCTGAAACGCGATGCCGCGCTGTCCTACAAGCTGCTGCGCTACATTAATTCAGCCGGCTTCGGTGCCGGCCGCGAAATCCAGTCGCTCAGGCAGGCCATCGCGCTGCTGGGCTACCAGCCGCTGTATCGCTGGCTGACCCTGCTGCTGGCCACGGCCAGCACGAGCGGCTATTCGCCGGTGCTGCTGGAAACGGCCGTCGTGCGCGGCCGGCTGGCCGAACTGCTGGGCCTGGCCGCGCTGGGCCGCGCCGACGCCGAGAACATCTTCGTGGCCGGCATGTTTTCCCTGCTGGACCGGCTGCTGGGGATTCCGATGAAGGAAGTGCTGGAAACCGTGCCGCTGTCGGCGGAAATCGTTGCCGCGCTGCTGGAGCGGGGCGGGCGTTTCGGCCCCTACCTGGCGCTGGCCGAGGCCTGCGAGCTCAACTCCGGCCTGGTGTCGTCGCTGGCGGCGTCGCTGCACTTGACGCCGGAAGAAGTTAACAAGGCGCACCTGTCGGCGCTGGCGTGGACGCAGAACGTGACCGGTTGACCGGAACACCAGCGCCGTGGCCGGTGTTGTCCCGTCACCGGTAACAGGCTCCAATTGTCTGGAAATATTTCCCGGAAACCGGAGCCTGTCACCGCTTCTGCGTTGCTGCGTTCCCGCGTCAGATTTCCAGGTTGTCGATCAGCCGCGTGGTACCCAGCTTGGCGGCGGCCAGCACCACCAGCGGCTCGCCCTGCGCCAGGTCGCCGGCGTTCGGCGGCTGCAGGTCGATGCGCTTGCGGATGCTGATGTAGTCCGGCTTCCAGCCGCGTGCGGCCAGGTCGTCCATGGCCTTGTGTTCGAGCTGGAATACGTCCAGGTGGCCCGAGCGCACTTCGCTGGCAACCGCGTTCAGCGCGTTGTACAGCGCAGGTGCCTCGGCGCGTTCGGTGGCGGACAGGTACATATTGCGCGACGACAGTGCCAGACCGTCTTCCGCGCGGAACGTTTCGGCGCCGATGATCTGCGTCGGCAGCGCGAACTGGCGCGCCATGTTGCGCACGATCATCAATTGCTGGTAATCCTTCTTGCCGAACACGGCCACCTTCGGCTGCACGCACGAGAACAGCTTGGTCACCACCGTGCAGACGCCATTGAAGAAGCCGGGGCGGAATTCTCCCTCAAGGATGTTGCCCAGGCCGTCCGGCGGCTGTACGCGGTATTCCTGCGGCTCCGGATACAGGTCTTTCTCGGTGGGCGCGAACAGCACGTACACGCCTTCCTTTTCCAGCTTTTCAACGTCGGCCTGGAAGGTGCGCGGGTATTTGTCGAAGTCCTCGTTCGGACCGAACTGCAGGCGGTTCACGAAGATCGATGCCACGACGGGATCGCCATGCTTGCGCGCCAGCCGCATCAGCGACAGGTGTCCTTCGTGCAGGTTGCCCATCGTGGGCACGAACGCGGTACGCAACTGGCCCGAGAGCTGGTCACGCAGTTCTTCGATGGAGGAAATGATTTTCATAATATTGTTCTTGGTTCAGACGAAAAATCGGGCCGCGCATTTGCGCCGCATCATGCCGGAGAATACGCGAGACGCACGTAGATCGGCGCAAACGGTTCGGCCTGGGTAATCTCGATCAGGGTTTCTTTCGCCAGTTCGAGCATCGCCACGAAGTTCACCACCAGGACCGGCACCCCGGCCGCGGCATCGAATAGGTCGGCGAATTCGACAAAGCGATGCGATTGCAGGCGCCGCAGGATAATCGTCATGTGCTCGCGCACCGACAGCTCTTCGCGGGAAATCCTGTGGTGCTGCTTCAGTGTCGCCCGCTTCATCAGGCCGCGCCAGGCTGCCTGCAGGTCCACCGCGCTGACGTCGGGCCATGCCGGCACCAGGCTCTGCTCGATGAAGATCTGCGTACGCACGAAATCGCGGTCGACCTGCGGCAATGTGTTCAGGTCGTAGGCGGCCAGCTTGATCTGCTCGTATTCGAGCAGGCGGCGCACCAGTTCGGCACGGGGATCCTCGGCTTCGATCTCGATGTCGTGCGGGCGCTGCGGCAGCAGCATGCGCGACTTGATCTCGATGAGCATCGCGGCCATCAGCAGGTACTCGGCGGCCAGTTCCAGGTTGGACAGGCGGATCTGATCGACGTACTTCAGGTATTGCAGCGTGACCTGGGCCATCGGGATGTCCAGGATATTGAAGTTCTGGCGGCGGATCAGGTACAGCAGCAGGTCCAGCGGACCTTCGAACGCTTCGAGGAAGATTTCCAGCGCGTCGGGCGGGATGTACAGGTCGTTCGGCAGCTTCAGCAGCGGCTCACCGTACAGGCGCGCGAAAGCGGCGCCATCGGCATCCGCCGCGGCGCTGATGTCAGCCGATACTGCCCCGTTCGGGGCGTCCGGTGCATCCGCGGTGGCAACGCTCTGCGCGTCGTCCACCGCGTCCTGTGGCAGCATGTGTGCCGTCCCGGAGGATCAGAGCTTGTTCTGGTAGACGTAAGGCTGTTGTGCGATGCGGGAATCGCGCTGGCGCGATTGCTCGTCCAGCGAAGTCGGTTCCTTGTCCCACAGCAGCGAGCGGCCTTGCTGCTGGCCGGCTTCGATGGCCGGATTCTTATCCTTGAGAGCCTTGATGAACTGGGTGTGATCGGACTCGTAACCGCGGTGTTGTTTGAACAGGAGTTTCATATCGTGAAAGAAGGGTGAAAACCAGCGGCTATTCTACCGCGCTGCGGCATGCTCAAGGGAATTTCCGGCCGTTCTGTCGTGCATTTCTGGCCTCGCTGCAACGTCTTGCCGGATCGGTTATTCTTTCCTGCAATGAATTCGCGCCTGACACTCCGCACCGCCGGCCTCCTGACCCTCGCGCCCCTGCTATGGGCAGGCAATGCCATCGTTGGCCGCCTGGTGCACGACCTGGTGCCGCCGATGACGCTGAATTTCCTGCGCTGGCTGCTCGCATTGCTGATCCTGCTGCCACTGGCGGGGCCGGTATTTCGCCGCGACAGCGGCTTGTGGCGGCACTGGCGGCGCTATGCCGTGCTGGGCCTCCTGGGTGTCGGCATGTACAACGCGCTGCAGTACCTGGCGCTGCAAAGCAGCACGCCGATCAATGTGACGCTGGTTGCAGCCGGCATGCCGGTGTGGATGATGGCGACCGGCTGGCTGTTTTTCGGTGCCGGCGTATCGCGCAAGCAGATGATCGGCGCCGCGCTGTCGATCGGCGGCGTGCTGGTGGTATTGGCGCGCGGCGAATGGAACCATTTACTGGAATTGCGCCTCGTTGCCGGGGATCTGTTCATGATCCTGGCGACGATTGCGTGGTCCTTATATAGCTGGCTGCTGACGCGAACCGCCGAACCGGCTGAACTGAAGAGTAACTGGGCATCGTTCCTGCTGGCGCAGGTAGGGTTCGGCGTCGCATGGTCGGGATTATTCGCGGCGGGCGAATGGGCATTCATGGATCCCGTCATCCACTGGAATGGCATATTGATTGCCGCGCTGATCTACGTCGCCATCGGGCCGGCAATCATTGCTTTTCGCTGCTGGGGCGCGGGCGTGCAGGAGGCGGGGCCGGCGATCGCCGCATTCTTCAGCAATCTGACACCGCTGTTTGCCGCACTGATGTCTTCCGCATTTCTCGGCGAGGCGCCGCATATGTATCACGGCATTGCGTTCCTGCTCATCGTCGGCGGTATTGTCGTGTCATCGCGCCGCACATCATGAGTGCGCCGGGCATGTTATGGACCTGTTATCTTGGCGCCGTCCCCACGAATGCGGAGGCACCATGTACAAGAAACTCGTTATCATCGCCGCGGCGCAATTCCTATTGATGACATGCCTGACGGCATGCGACCAGTCGGCACCGCCAAAACCGCCAAAACCCATTGCTGAGCAAACCCAGCAACCAGACAGCCGGCCGTGAACGCCGGCTTTTTTTATTTCCTGATAAAAAATTTCCAAAAGACGGGGTCTGACCCCGAAGTGCGGAAACATTGTCGAGACGCTGTTGAAATCGGTGCTTTTTGCCGCGGCCCATGCAAGAAACTGGTTGGATCGCGCCAAATGTTGGCACGTACTCGGCAAAATTCGACGACTGTGTGTGAAACAGGCAACGGCTATCGCAACGTGCGGCGCATGACGAGCGGGGCGGGTTCCAGCGGGTTGGCGTGCGAATATTCGAGCTCTTCTGCAAGCTCGAATTCAAAGGCGGAATAGAAATCCACCAGCTTGCGTTGATCGCTGCGCACGGCGAGACGCAGTTCGCCGATGCCGCTTTCAATGCCGTGGTGAATCACCGCCTCCAGTAAATGCTGGGACAGGTTATTGCCGCGATACCCCGGCAAGATACCCATCCTTAATATCTCCCAGCAATCCAGCTCCGTATCGTGCGGCAGCCAGCGCACGGAACCGATCGGGTCGTTCTCGTTCAACAAAATAAAACCGCCGCCTTGCCGCAGATGTTCTGCGACGAGGACGGCGGTTTCACGGTGGCCGCTGGAGGTGACGCTGACTTTACCGGCCCACGCATGGCGCGTGAGGCCGGCAATTATCGGTGCGTCGGTGCCAGAGGCAGTCCGGACGACGAATTTCATCGGCGAATCAATTCCTTTTTATCGGATGCGCATGCCCGGTTCGGCGCCCGGCCATGGATTGAGGATATAAATACCGGGAGCGGCTTTCTCGTCCGCGGCGGACGCGGCCAATACCATGCCTTCGGAAATGCCGAATTTCATCTTGCGGGGTGCCAGGTTTGCCACCAGCACCGTCAATTTACCGACCAGGTCGGCCGGCTGGTACATCGACTTGATGCCGGAGAAAACATTGCGGTGGCGGCCTTCGCCCACGTCCAGTGTCAGGCGCAGCAATTTATCGGAACCCTCGACGTGTTCGCAATTGACGATCTTCGCGATGCGCAGATCGATTTTCGCGAAATCGTCGATCTTGATTTCAGGCGCCAGCGCTTCGATGGAGCCAGCGGTGTCGGCGGACGGAATGCCTGCAGCGGCCGCCGGAGTGGCGGCGGGCGCTGCGGCCGGCTTCGGCGCATCGAACAGCTCGTCGATCATCTTCGCATCCACGCGGGTCATCAGGTGGCTGTAGGCACCGATCGTGCGGCCCAGCATGGCCGACGAAGCCGCGTGCAGCCCCGTGTCGGCCCAGCTCAGGACCTCATCGTTCAGGAATGCCTTGACGTTCGCGGCCACGCCCGGCAGCACCGGCGACAGCAGGATCGTCAACTGGCGGAACAGGATCAGCGCCGTGGTGCAGACTTCGTGCAGCTCGGCCAGCTTCGTTTCGTCCTTGGCCAGCACCCATGGCTTGTTCTCGTCCACGTACTGGTTCGTCACGTCGGCGATTTCCATGATGTCGCGCAGCGCCTTGCCGAACTCGCGGTTCTCGTAGTTGAGCGCGATCGCGTCGGCGCGCACGTGGCCTTCGGCATTGGTCAGCGCCCGCTCGATCCAGCCCAGCGAAGTATCGGACAGCTGGCTGGCCAGCTTGCCATCGAATTTCTTGGCGATGAAACCGGCGCAGCGGCTGGCGATGTTGACGTATTTGCCGATCAGGTCGGAGTTTACGCGGGCAACGAAATCATCGCCCGTGAAGTCCAGGTCTTCCACCTTGGAATTGAGCTTGAAGGCGATGTAGTAACGCAGCCATTCCGGGTTCATGCCCAGGTTCAGGTAGCGCAGCGGCGAAATGCCGGTGCCGCGCGACTTGGACATTTTTTCATTGTTGACCGTCAGGTGGCCGTGCACATTGACCTTCAGGTTGTCGATCACCGGGTGATCGGCGAATTTCAGCATCGCCGGCCAGAACAGCAGGTGGAACGACACGATATCCTTGCCGATGAAGTGGATCTGCTCGGTGGCCGGATCGCGCAGGAAAGTGTCGTAATCGATGCCCTGCTTGCCGAAGTAATTCTTCAGCGAAGCCAGGTAGCCGACCGGCGCATCCAGCCACACATAGAAGAACTTGCCCGGCGCATCGGGAATCGGGATGCCGAAATAGGGCGCGTCGCGCGAGATATCCCAGTCGGCCAGCTTTTCGCCGGCTTCGCCCAGCCATTCCGATACCTTGTTGACCATTTCCGGCTGCAAGCGGCCCGGCGTGTTCAGCCAGTCGCGCAGGAATTCAAAGCAGCGCGGATCGGACAACTTGAAGAAATATTGTTCGGATGGCTTCAGCACCGGCGTGGCATTGGTGAACACGGAATATGGATTCACCAGGTCGGTCGGCTGGTAGGCGGCGCCGCACACTTCGCAATTGTCGCCATACTGGTCCTTCGCGCCGCATTTCGGGCATTCGCCCTTGATATTGCGGTCGGCCAGGAACATGCCTTTCACCGGGTCGAAGAAGCGGTCGACGGTTTTCGTCTGGATCAGGCCAGTGTCGCGCAGCTTGCGGTAGATACCCTGCGACAGTTCGACGTTTTCCGGCGAATCGGTGGAGTACCAGTTGTCGAAGGCAATATGGAAACCGTCCAGGTACTGGGCCCGGCCGGCGGCGATTTTCGCCACGAATTCCTGCGGCGTGATGCCTTCCTTTTCGGCGGCGATCATGATCGGCGTGCCGTGCGTATCGTCGGCGCCGACGAAATGCACTTCGCGCGGCCGGTTTTCACCATCCACGCTGTCGCGCTGCATTCGCTGGAAACGGACCCAGATGTCGGCCTGGATATATTCCATCATGTGGCCGATATGGAAGGCGGCGTTTGCGTAGGGCAGGGCGGTGGTGACGAACAGCTTGCGAGTCATGGTCAGCGCGAAGAAGTGATATAAAAGGGCCATTTTACCAGCCCATGCGGCGGTGTGCGGCGTTGCGTAGGCTCATGCCCCCGGCCGATTTGCGCTAGACTTCCGCTTCAAACACGGAGATTTACATGAGCATCACAGTCGAAGACGTCAAGGCAGCCTTGTCCAAGGTGGTCGATCCGAATACCACGAAGGATTTCATCGCGACCAAATCGGTCCGCAACCTGAAAGTCGAAAATGGCCAGATCGGCCTGGACATCGAGCTGGGCTACCCGGCGAAAAGCCAGATCGAGCCGATCCGCGCCAGCGTGCTGGCGGCATTGCAAGGCTTCGGGCTGCCGGTCAACCTGAATGTCTACAGCAAGATCATTGCCCACACGGTGCAGCGCGGCCTGAAGCCGCTGCCCAATGTCAAGAACATCATCGCGGTTGCCTCGGGCAAGGGCGGGGTCGGCAAGTCGACCACGGCCGTCAACCTGGCACTGGCGCTGGCTGCCGAAGGCGCCACGGTCGGCGTGCTGGATGCGGACATCTATGGTCCGTCGCAGCCGATGATGCTGGGCGTGTCGGGCCGCCCCGTCACGAAGGACGGCAAGTCGATGGAGCCGATGGAAGGCCACGGCGTGCAGGTCTCGTCGATCGGCTTCCTGATCGATCCGGACGAGCCGATGGTGTGGCGCGGCCCGATGGTCACGCAGGCGCTGCAGCAGTTGCTGGACCAGACCAACTGGCGCGATCTCGACTATCTCGTCATCGACATGCCGCCAGGCACCGGCGACATCCAGCTGACGCTGTCGCAGAAGGTGCCCGTGACCGGTGCCGTCATCGTCACGACGCCGCAGGACATCGCGCTGCTCGATGCACGCAAGGGCCTGAAGATGTTCGAGAAGGTCGGCATCCCGATCCTGGGCGTGGTGGAGAACATGAGCACGCACATCTGCTCGAATTGCGGCCACGTCGAGGAGATCTTCGGTGCCGGCGGCGGCGAGAAGATGACCCAGGACTTCAAGGTCGACTTCCTGGGCAAGCTGCCGCTGAAGATGTCGATCCGCGAGCAGACCGATTCCGGCAAGCCCACGGTGGTGGCCGACCCGGACGGCGCGGTGGCCGGCATCTACCGCGAGATCGCCCGCAAGGTCGCGATCCGCGTGGCGGAAAAGGCCAAGGACATGACCAGCAAGTTCCCGACCATCGTCGTGAAGAACGACTGATCCGGGGATGGCGATCCGATCCATCGCGCTCGCCGTCCTGGCTGTCGCCGCGCCGGGGCTGTCCCTGGCCGATCCTCAGCAGGACGGTGCCCGGCAGGACGCCTGGCAGCCGCAGGCCAGCGGCACGCAGGCGGAACTGCGCGGCCTGTCGGTCGTGAGTTCCACCGTGGCGTGGGCCAGCGGCGCGAAGGGTACCGTGCTGCGCACCGTCGATGGCAAGACCTGGAGCGTGCTGGCCGTGCCGGGCGCGGAGAAGCTCGATTTCCGCGACATCCACGCGGTCGACGCCGATACGGCGATCGCGATGAGCGCCGGCCCCGGTGACGCATCGCGCATCTACCGGACTGCCGACGGCGGCGTTACCTGGCAACTGGCCATCACCAATCCCGATCCGCGCGGCTTCTGGGATGCGATCGCGTTCTGGGATGCGCGCCGCGGCATCCTGTTCGGCGATCCGGTGGACGGCCGCTTCCAGGTGCGCGTCACCGGCGACGGCGGTGCCACCTGGCAGCCGGTGGCCGACGGCGAGGGCCTGCGCGCATTGCCCGGCGAAGGTGCGTTCGCGGCCAGCGGCACCTGCCTGACGGTGGCCGGCAGCGGCGACGCGTGGTTCGCCACCGGTGGCGCGCAGGATCCGCGCGTGTTCCGTTCGAACGATGGCGGACGCACGTGGCAGGCCGCGGCGGTGCCGGTTGCCGCCGGTGCGCCGGCGCGAGGGCTGTTCTCGGTGGGATTCCGGGATGGCCGGGTGGGCATCGCGGCGGGTGGCGACTACAAGGAAGTGAGCCTGGCGGGCGTCAATGGTGCCCGTACCGAGGATGGCGGCGCCAGCTGGACGCCGCTGCAGGTGCTGCCGGCCGGCTACATGTCGGTGGTGGTGCCGGTGCGCGGCGCGCCCAACGCGTTCGTGGCGGCGGGCCTGGCGGGATCGGGGTATTCTGCCGATGCGGGCAAGAGCTGGGAGGTGCTGGACCGCACGCCGCTCAACACGGTCGGCTTCGCGTCGCCGATGGCCGGCTGGGCCGTCGGGCCCAAGGGTCTCGTGATGAAATACACGGGAGCGCCGCTGAACCAGTAACGGGAGGATGGATGAAACGCATGCCGATTCTGATCATGGCCGCGCTGGCGAGCGGCTCGCTTGCGGCGCTGGCGCAGCCGCCTTCCGTGCAGCCATCCTCCACGCAATCCCTCTCCACGCAGGCCTCGCCCATCTCATTCGTCGAACCCCAGGATGGCGCCACGGTGCGCAGTCCGTTCGTGGTGCGGCTCGACGTGGTCGGCAAGGAAGTCACGAAGGCCGGTGCCGACGTGCCGAATGCCGGCCATCATGTCCTGATCGTCAACGGCACCCCGTTCACGAAAGGGCAGGCGATTCCCGCCGATGCCATGCACCTGCACTGGAAGAACGGCCAGGCCGAGGACAAGGTGCGCCTGCCCGCCGGCACCTACCGGCTGACGGCCCAGTTCGCCAATGGCGAACGGCAATCCTATGGTCCTGAACTGAGCAGGACCATCACCGTCATCGTCAAGTAAGAGCGCCTGGCAAGACCTTCATGGCCAGGAGCCGCAACGCCGCCATCGAAGTTTTTGGCGGGAATTATTTCGCCTTCTCGAACACCGTATCCAGCCCCGGCGCGATGACGCGTCCCCGTTCGTTGCTGGCGGCGAAACGCAGTTCCGCCTCCATCGACGTGACGAACCAGCTGCCGTCCGGCGCCGCGTACAGCGGCTCGGCGGCGCCGTCGCGCAGCGCGACAGTCAGGCCGTCGCCGCTGCGGGCGATCGTGAAGTCGCCCAGGCCATCGATCACGTACCTGCCGGGCAACGCGGCCAGCGCGGCGGCGGGCGTGGCGATCGCGCTGCGCACCCTGGCACGCTGCGTCGGCCACGCGTAGGCGCTGGCGACCGCGCGCACGATGGCGCCGGCGAGTTCGCCGCCGCGGTCGCCGTTGGTCATCACGGCCACGCCGTCGCCCCGCTCCGTATAGGCGACGAGCAGGTTCTGGTAGCCCGCGTTGGCGCCGCCGTGGCCGAAGCTCTGTGCCTGCCCGGTGCCGTCGATGCGCCAGCCGAGGCCGAAGTTGTCCAGCACCGGTGACAGCATCAGCTGCGTCATCGATTGCGACAGAACCTTGTTCGACTGGCCCGCCGCCGACAGTTTTACCTCGATCGCCAGCTTCGCCAGGTCCGACGGCGTGCTCCACAGGCCGGCCGCCGCCAGTTCGGGATAGGTATGCGGGCCGCCGGCGATCGGCTTGCCGGCCGCGTCATGCGGCAGGGCGGCGCGCGCCAGCAGCGCGGGCGGCAGCGGTTGCGCGAACGTGCTGTCGGTCATCGCCAGCGGCTTGAGCACCGACTCCTGCGCCAGTTGCGCGAAGCCGTTCCTGGTGCGCTCGCCGATCACGTACTCGATCACTTCATACCCGCCGCCCGAATAGCGCCACTTGGTGCCGGGCTTCGCCGATACATGCACGCCGCGCGAATTCGCCGGGGCGGCGCCGTTCAGCAGCTGCACCAGCGTCGGTACCTTCGTGCCCGCCGCATAGCCGGCGAAGCCGTGCACCGTGGTGCCGGCCGTGTGCGACAGCAGCTGGCGCAGCGTGACCGGGGAATCGTCGATGTTGTTCGGCAGCTTCCACCATTGCGTGTAGCCGTTGATGTTGGCGTCCAGCGCCAGGATGCCGCCTTCCACCAGCTTCAGCGTGGCCAGCGCGGCAACCGGCTTGCTGATCGAGCCGGCCTGGAACAGCGTGCCCGGCGTGACGGCCGCGCCGCCCGGCGTCACCACGCCATATCCCTTTGCCCATTCGATCGCACCGGCATGGATCACCGCGATGCTGGCACCCGGCACGCCAAGCCGGGCCATCTCGTCGGCAAGGCGGCGCTGCACGGGCGGCGCGCCGGCGATCGCGATGGCCGGCTGCAGGCCCGATTCGACGGCGGCGATGCGCGCCGCCAGGCCTGGCTCGCCCGCTGCCAGCGCGGGCAGGGCGAACACGAGGAGGGGAAGGGCTGGCAGCAGGGGCAGGCGGTGGTTCAAGGTCTGGCTCCACGAGTCTCGGTATGCCCGAGTATAAGCGAGGTGGGGGCAGGATTCGGGCGGAGGCGAGTTAAAATAGGCCCTTTACAGCTATTGCCTCAGACCGAAATGACGACTGCACCAGCAACTTCCTCCGCCACCCGGGTCGATACCCCGGTTCGTACCCGGTTTGCGCCCAGCCCGACCGGCTTCCTCCACCTGGGCGGCGCCCGCACGGCACTGTATTCCTGGGCCTACGCGCGCCACTTCGGCGGCACCTTCGTGCTGCGCATCGAGGATACCGACCTGGAACGCTCCACGCCGGAAGCCGTGCAGGCGATCATCGACGGCATGCAATGGCTGGGCCTGGACCATGACGAAGGCCCGTTCTACCAGATGCAGCGGATGGACCGCTACCGCGAGGTAATCGGGCAGATGCTGGAAGCCGGCACCGCCTACCACTGCTACTGTACGCCGGAAGAAGTGGAGGCGATGCGCGAGCGCTTCCGCGCCGCCGGCGAAAAGCCCCGCTATGACGGCACCTGGCGCCCCGAGGAAGGCAAGACGCTGCCGGCCATTCCCGCCGGCCGCAAGCCGGTGGTGCGCTTCAAGAATCCGCTCGATGGCGACGTGACGTGGAACGACGTGGTGAAGGGCCCGATCACGATCTCCAACAAGGAGCTGGACGACCTGGTCATCGCCCGCACCGATGGCACGCCGACGTACAACTTCTGCGTGGCGGTGGATGACTGGGACATGCGCATCACCCACGTGCTGCGCGGCGACGACCATGTCAACAACACGCCGCGCCAGATCAACATCCTGCGTGCGATCGGCGCCCAGCTGCCGGAGTACGGCCACCTGCCGATGATCCTCGGTTCGGACGGCCAGAAGCTGTCGAAGCGCCACGGCGCGGTCAGCGTGATGGAATATCCGGCCCAGGGCTTCCTGCCGGAAGCGATGCTCAACTACCTGGCACGCCTGGGCTGGAGCCATGGCGACGATGAAGTGTTCTCGATGGAACAGTTCTGCGAGTGGTTCAACCTGGAGCACCTGACGGCCTCGCCGGCGCAGTTCAACAACGAAAAGCTGGCGTGGCTGAACAACCACTGGATCAAGCAGGCCGACAATGCCCGCCTGGCCGAACTGGCGCAGCCGCGCATGCTGGAAGCGGGCGCCGTGTTCGACGGTGCTCCGGCGTTGCCGACCGTGCTGGCGCTGCTGAAGGAGCGCAACAATACCGTCAACGAACTGGCCGACGCGGCCATGCTGTTCTACCGCGACCCGCAGCCGGATGCGGCGCTGATGACGCAGCATTTCACCGATGCCGTGAAGCCGGCGCTGGCGCTGTTCGCCGAGCGCATCGCCACGGTCGAGTGGAGCAAGGAAGCGATCGCCGCGATGATCAAGGAAGTGCTGGCCGCCAATGGCCTGAAGATGCCGCAACTGGCGATGCCGCTGCGCCTGATCGTTACCGGCCAGTTGCAGACGCCGGCGATCGATGCCGTACTGCAGCTGTTCGGCCGCGATGTCGTGCTGGCGCGCGTCGGCAAATACCTCTGAAAATCTTTCATCTGGGTATTTGCGTTTTCTCAAACCGCTGCTATACTTCTGTCTCTTCGCAAACGGGGGTATAGCTCAGCTGGGAGAGCGCTTGCATGGCATGCAAGAGGTCAGCGGTTCGATCCCGCTTACCTCCACCAGTTTGGCGAAGTGGTTGTGGCAGCAAATCAGCAGTAAATCAGCTGTAAATAAGCAGCAGCAAGGAAGTTCCGGGTCCCCATCGTCTAGAGGCCTAGGACATCACCCTTTCACGGTGAGTACCGGGGTTCGAATCCCCGTGGGGACGCCAAGGTTTGGTAGTCGAAGTTTGTTGTAACTGTCGCGGCACGTAGTAATGCCAGTCGCGGCAGTGGTAACAAAAGTCGCGTGAGCGGCTTTTATTTTGTCTGTGCCAGCGGGGGTATAGCTCAGCTGGGAGAGCGCTTGCATGGCATGCAAGAGGTCAGCGGTTCGATCCCGCTTACCTCCACCAAGATGGCGCAGGCAGAATGTTGTGGTAGCAGTCCAGGGTCCCCATCGTCTAGAGGCCTAGGACATCACCCTTTCACGGTGAGTACCGGGGTTCGAATCCCCGTGGGGACGCCAGCGGTTTTGGCAGTGGCAGTAAAGCAGTGGCAGTAGATTGTCTGTACCAGAGGGGGTATAGCTCAGCTGGGAGAGCGCTTGCATGGCATGCAAGAGGTCAGCGGTTCGATCCCGCTTACCTCCACCACCGGGCAGACAACAGCAGTAATTCAGCAGTATCGGAAGTTCAAGGTCCCCATCGTCTAGAGGCCTAGGACATCACCCTTTCACGGTGAGTACCGGGGTTCGAATCCCCGTGGGGACGCCAAAGCAGTATCGATGATCAAGCCGCCGCGAGCGGCTTTTTTGTTGTCTGTCCGTCCGTTCCGAAGTTCCTCTTGCAGTTCGAAATTCTCTCCTTGTTCCTGCGCGGTTCCGACCTACACTCAAAGTGTTCCTCGTCGTGAACGCATTGGGGAGGCATATATGGAAATGCATGGTTTTGGCCTGCGTCTGGGTTCGCACCTGCACGCCTATCTTCACCGAATGCGCGTGCAGTCGCATCGCTGGACGGCGCGCGAGCCAGACTGGGCAATCGGCGCGCTGGCCGGCTTCGGTGCCGGCGGCATCGTGATGCTGGTGGAGCTGGCGTTCGCCGCGGCCATCGGCACGGACCCGTGGCGCACGCCGCGCCTGGTCGCCGCAATGGTGCTGGGTTCGCCGGTGCTGCAAGTGGGCGGCTACAGTCTTGAAGTGCTCGTCGCCGCGCTCGCCGTGCATTACCTGCTCGGCACCTTCTTCGGCCTCGTGCTTGCCGCACTCATGGCGCCATTCCATCTCGATTCCAGCGCCGTCATGGCCGTCACCGCCGGCGCCCTGTTCGGCCTGCTGCTGTACCTGTTCAACTTCTACGTGATCACGGGTGTCCTGCCGTGGTTTGCCGAAATGCGCGGATGGGTCACCGTTCTTGGCCACGTCGAGTTCGGCGTGATGGCGGGGCTGATCTACCGGATGCTGGAACGGCGGCGCTGAGGCGGCCATGGCCATCGCGCTGGCAGCAACGCTGGTGTTGATCGCCATTGGCGCGGTGGTGTTCCACTTCGCCAGCCCGTGGCAGCAGTTGCCGATCGCATCGAACTGGCATGCGATGGACGATGCCTTGTGGCTGACGTTCGTGATCACCGGCGTTGCATTCGTCGTGCTGCACCTGTTCGTTGCCTTTGCGCTGGTGCGCTACCGCCATCGCGAGGGCCACCGGGCATCGGCCGAACATGGCAACCGGCGGCTCGAATGGTGGCTGATCGCGGTCACCACGGTCGCCATCATCGGGCTGCTGGCGCCCGGGCTGACCGTCTACGCACGGCTCATCGATCCGCCCGCCAGTGCGCATGTGTTCGAGGTGATGGGCCGGCAATGGCAATGGCACTACCGCTTGCCGGGGCAGGACGGCAAGCTGGGCGCGGCCGGTGCGCGCTTCATCAGCGGTGCGAATCCGTTCGGCATCGATCCGCAGGATGCGCATGGGCAGGACGACGTGCTGGTGCAGGGCCAGGAACTGCATCTGCCGCTGAACCGTCCCGCACTGGCGCAACTGCGCGCGCAGGACGTGCTGCACGACTTCTACGTGCCGCAGTTCCGCGCGCGGATGAACATGGTGCCGGGCATGACCACGCAGTTCTGGTTCACGCCGGAGCGCACCGGCCGCTACGAAGTGATGTGTGCACAGCTGTGCGGCGTCGGGCATTCGAACATGCGCAGCTGGGTCGTCATCGACGAGCCGCGCGCCTATGCCGACTGGCTGGCGCGGCAGCCCACGTTCGGCGGCGGCGACCCTTCCGCATCTGCGGGAGCTTCGGGGCCGGCGGGGGCGCCCGGCGGGCCGGCCGAACCGGGCAAGGTGGGCCGGCTGCTGGCGCAGCAGAAGGGCTGCATCGCCTGCCACAGCCTGGATGGCAGCCGTGGCGTGGGGCCGTCGTGGAAGGGGCTGTACGGCAGTACCGAGGCGCTGGAAGGCGGCGGCACGGTGAAGGTGGACGATGCCTACCTGCGGCAGGCGATCAATGTGCCGCAGGCCAGCATCGTGCGCGGCTACCCGCCCGTGATGCCGCCGGCCGCGCTGTCGGATGAGGAACTGGCGGCCGTCGTCGACTATATCAAGACGGTGCGCTGAGCCGTGCCGCGGGCGGCACGCCGGGCCGCGTACCGGGTCGCGCACCGGGTCGCGCAATGCGCCACGCAATGCGCCGCACACTGAGTCGCGCACTGAGTCGCGCACTGAGTTGCGCAATGAGTTGCGCAATGAACCGAGCACCGAGCTGTTCACCGAGACCGGGACCGGAGGCAAGATGTCCGACGAAATCGAGGAAAGCCATGCCGGCGGCGACGCCGCCGATGAGTCCGGCCACGGGGCGGCGGATGACCATGCCCCGACCAGCTTCCTGCGCCGCTACGTCTGGAGCCAGGACCACAAGGTGATCGCCATCCAGTACACGCTGACGGCGCTGGTGGTGGGCGTGATCGGCATCGTGCTGTCCGACCTGATGCGGCTGCAGCTGGGTTTCCCCGGCAAGTTCGACTTCATCGACCCGGCCAGCTACTACCAGTACATCACGATGCACGGCATGATCATGGTGATCTACCTGCTGACGGCGATCTTCCTGGGCGGCTTCGGCAACTACCTGATCCCGTTGATGGTGGGCGCGCGCGACATGGTGTTCCCGTACCTGAACATGCTCAGTTTCTGGTTCTACCTGCTTGCGGTGCTGATCCTGGTCGCCAGCTTCTTCGTGCCGGGCGGGCCAACGGGCGCGGGCTGGACGCTGTATCCGCCCCAGGCCATCCTGCCGGGCACGCCGGGCATCGAGGCCGGCATCGTCGTGATGCTCGTGTCGCTGCTGGTCTTCATCGCGGCGGCCACCATGGGCGGGCTGAATTACGTGACGACGATCCTGCAGGCGCGCACGCGCGGCATGACCCTGATGCGCATGCCGCTTACCGTGTGGGGCATCTTCATCGCCACGATCCTGGCGCTGCTGGCGTTTCCCGCGCTGTTCGTGTCCGGCGTGATGATGCTGCTCGACCGGGTGCTGGGCACGAGCTTCTTCATGCCGGCCATCGTGTCGATGGGACAGCCGCTGGGCTACAGCGGCGGCAGCCCGCTGCTGTTCCAGCACCTGTTCTGGTTCTTCGGCCATCCCGAGGTGTACATCGTGGCGCTGCCCGCGTTCGGCATCATTTCCGACCTGATCAGCGTGCATGCGCGCAAGTGCATCTTCGGCTACCGCATGATGGTGTGGGCGATCGTGATCATCGGCGCGCTGTCGTTCGTGGTATGGGCGCACCACATGTACGTGTCCGGCATGCATCCGTGGTTCGGCTTCTTCTTCGCGGTCAGTACGCTCGTGATCGCCGTGCCGACTGCGCTGAAGGTGTACAACTGGACGCTGACGCTGTGGCGCGGCGACATCCACCTGACCGTGCCGATGCTGTTCGCCCTCGGGTTCATCAGCACCTTCCTGATCGGCGGGCTGACCGGCCTGTTCCTCGGCAATGTCAGCGTCGATATCCCGCTGTCGAACACGTACTTCGTCGTCGCCCACTTCCACATGGTGATGGGGGTATCGCCCGTGCTGGCAGTGTTCGGCGGCATCTATCACTGGTATCCGAAAGTCACCGGCCGCATGTACCACGAACGCATGGCGCAACTGCACTTCTGGATCACCTTCCTGGGCGCGTATGCGATCTTCTTCCCGATGCACTACCTGGGCCTGCTCGGCATGCCGCGCCGCTACTATGCCTACGATGACTACAACTTCATTCCGCCGTCCGCGCAATCGCTGAATGCCTTCATCACCGTGGCGGCGCTGGTGGTCGGCATCGCGCAACTGCTGTTCCTGGCGAACCTCGCCTGGAGCGCGCGGCGCGGCCAGCCGGCCGGCGCCAATCCCTGGCGCGCCGGCAGCCTGGAATGGCACACGCCGCAGACACCCCCCGCCCACGGCAACTGGGGCGCGCACCTGCCGGTGGTGTACCGCGGACCGTACGGCTATGGCCGCAGCGGGCCCGAGGGCGCCGAGGGTGATTACCTGCCGCAGAACGTCGGTCCCGACGAGCCCGACGAAGCCGATGGCGGCGCCGGACATGGGGGCGTGCCAATGCCGGGCCCGGCAAGCCCGATCGAAGGAGGGGAGCGAACATGACGATGCGCATGCTGTGGTTCTGCGATATGCGGTGCCCGTTCCAGCCGGACGGATACTGGCCCGGCTCCGGCCCCGCACCCTACGGCACCCGCGAAGTGGGCTTGTGGGCGTTCATCGGCGTCGTCTGCACCCTGTTCGCGCTGTTCGGCGCGGCCTACCTGATGCGGATCGGCTACGAGGACTGGCGCCTGCTGCCGCCGGTGCCGTGGCAATTGTGGCTGTCGACGGCACTGCTGGCGGCCGGCGATGCGGCGTGGCTGCTGGCGGCGCGGCCGGCGGCACGGCGCCGGCCGCGGCTCGCGCACCGGCTCGGCTTGCTCGGCTGGATGTTGTCCGCGGCATTCGTTGCCAGCCAGCTGGGCGCCTGGGAGGCGATGGCCGCGCAGCGGATCGTCGTCACCGCGGGGCCGGCCGCCGGGTTCTTCTACATGCTGACGGGCTTGCACATCGTCCACGTGGCGGGCGGCATGCTCGCTGCCGCTTGGGTGCTGGCGCGACGGCGGCCGGATGACGGCCTGCGGTTCGGCGAAAGCCTGGCGCTGTGCGCACGCTACTGGCATGCATTGCTGCTGCTGTGGTGCGCGGTATTCGCCCTGCTGTTCGGCATGACACCGGAACTGGTGCGCGAGATCTGCACCACGCTCGGCATTCCGGCACGTTGACGGGAGGAGCGATGTCCGCGCAAGCCGATGCCCCGGTGCCGAAGCCTCAACATGCCGGCCCGTCCGCGGATTCCGGCCGCCCGTTCGCCGGCACATTCGCCGGCCTCGCCGCCGACCTCGCGGGCGACCGTGCCATGTTCCACGTCCCCTGGGGCAAGGCGATGATGTGGATCTTCCTGCTCAGCGACACGTTCATCTTCGGCACGTTCCTGACCGGCTACATGTCGGTACGGATGGCCACCACCACCGCATGGCCGAATCCCAGCGAAGTTTTCGCGCTGACGATCGGCGGGGTGCACCTGCCGCTGATCCTGATCGCCATCATGACCTTCGTGCTGATCTCCAGCAGCGGCACGATGGCGATGGCCGTCAATTACGCCTACCGGGGGGAGCGCAAGCGCTGCGCGGCGCTGATGGCGGTAACGGCCCTGTTCGGTGCGCTGTTCGTCGGCATGCAGGCATTCGAATGGAGCAAGCTGATCGCCGAAGGGGTGCGGCCGTGGAGCAACCCCATGGGCTCGCCCCAGTTCGGCGCCAGCTTCTTCATGATCACCGGCTTCCACGGGCTGCACGTGAGTGCCGGTGTCATCTACCTGACTCTCGTTGCGCGGCAGGTCGCGCGCGGCGCGTATGAACGCAAGGGTTATGGCATCGTCGAGATCGCCGGCCTGTACTGGCACTTCGTCGACCTGGTCTGGGTCTTCATCTTTGCATTGTTCTACCTGTGGTAGGGAGGGTGCGATGGAAGGGCAGCAACATCCGGTCGGGCTGTACCTGAAGGTGTGGGGGCTGCTGTTCGTGCTCAGCGCGCTGTCGTACCTTGTCGACGTGCTGCACCTGCAGGGCTTCCTGCGCTGGACGCTGATCCTTGTGCTGATGACGGCCAAGGCGGCGCTGATCGTCGCCATCTTCATGCACCTGCGCTGGGAGCGGCTGGCGCTTGTCTGCGTGGTCGTGATTCCGCCGGCGGCGCTGCTGGTGCTGGCAGGGATGATGGCGGCCGAGTCGGATTATGTGTTTGCCCTGCGCAGCCTGTATCCCCGGTAACAGCCCCGAAAAACGGCAACTCGCGTTGCCGGACAGTACGAGTTTCACCCTTGTAACGGCAATAAGGCCGGTGCTATAATGCGCGCACGCTTTTCGACGTCCCCATCGTCTAGAGGCCTAGGACATCACCCTTTCACGGTGAGTACCGGGGTTCGAATCCCCGTGGGGACGCCAGGTTTCGCAGGAAATCGTTTTTACCAGTTTTCATCCCCGGTTCAACGATGTCGCGATGCTTCCAGTCAGTCAAGCCAGTCCAGGGTCCCCATCGTCTAGAGGCCTAGGACATCACCCTTTCACGGTGAGTACCGGGGTTCGAATCCCCGTGGGGACGCCAAGAATATCGAGCCGCACGCGAAACGCCCGTTTCGGTGCGGTTTTTTGTTTTCAGCTCGGGAGCCGGCCGCGTTCACGCCCGCTGTTTTCAAGCCCACTGTTTCTAACCCGCTGTTTCTAGCCTACTGTTAAGTCGCTTTTCGGTTCCACCTTCTCAATCCGGTTTTTTGCACGTCACCGTCCCCGCCATGAACCAATTTCAAACGCTGGCATTGTTCTGCAAGGTCGTCGACAACTATGGCGACATCGGCATCTGCTGGCGGCTCGCGCGGCAACTGGTGCGCGAACACGGTATCGCCGTCACGCTGTGGGTCGACGACCTCGCCAGCTTCGCGCGCATCTGCCCGCAGGTCGATCCGCTGGCTGCAGCCCAGCAGGTGGCCGGCGTTTCCATTTACCACTGGCGCGACCAGGAAGGCACGTATTACCCGGAAGACGTGGCAGACATCGTCATTGAATTCTTCGCGGTCGATATCCCGCCCGGCTACGTGACGGCGATGGCGCAACGGCAGGTCCGGCCCGTATGGCTGAACCTGGAAGGCTTGACGGCCGAGGAATGGGTCGAAGGTTGCCATACGCTGCCGTCAATGCATCCGCGCCTGCCGCTCACCAAGCATTTCTTTTTCCCGGGCTTTACCGGCAAGACGGGCGGCCTGCTGCGCGAAGCGGAACTGTTCGACGAGCGCGACCGGTTCCAGCGGGATCCTGCGGCGCTGTCCGCCTTCCTCGGTGGCCTGGGCCTCGAAGCGGCCGAGCGGGCGGCATGCAAGGTTTCCCTGTTCTGTTATCCGCATGCGCCCGTGGCCGGCCTGTTCGATGCGTGGCAGCGCGGCAGTGCGCCAGTGGTTTGCCTGGTGCCGGAGGGGGTGGTCAAGGATGAGGTGCGCGGCTTCCTCGGCGCCGAACCGGCGAGCGGAGCCTTCCGCACGCAGGGCATGCTGACGGTGCGCGTATTGCCATTCGTGCCGCAAGCCGATTACGACCGGCTGCTGTGGGCCTGCGATGTCAATATCGTGCGCGGCGAAGACTCCTTCGTGCGGGCGCAATGGGCAAATCGGCCATTTGCCTGGCATATTTATCCGCAGGACGAAAACCTGCACCATAAAAAACTGCGGGCTTTTCTCTTGCGGTATTGCGCCGCGCAGTTTGGCGGCAATGCCGCGGCGCTCGAACGATTCACGCTGGCATTCAACGGCGTCGAACAAGATGCGGAATGGCCGGTACTTTGGCAAAGCTTGTCCGGCAGTCTGGATCAATTGGCATGCCGCTCTGCCAATTGGCAAAATGCGCTGTTGGAAAATGGCGACCTGACGGCGAATCTGCTCGCATTCGCCGATTCCACTCGGTAGGCGCCGTATCGAGAACATGGTATGATGAGCGGTTAGTGAAACCCATTTTTAGTAGGTACTCTCTCTTATGAAACCCGCAAAAGAAATTCGTGTTGGCAACATCATCATGGTTGACGCAAAGCCCTTCATCGTGCTGCGTTCCGACGTCAACGGCTCGAGCCGCACGGGCTTCACCTACAAGTGGAAGATGAAGAATCTTCTGACGAACGCTCCGCTGGAGAACGTCTTCCGCGGCGACGACAAGTTCGACGTGGTCGTCCTCGACAAGAAGCCGGTGACCTACTCGTACTTCGCCGATCCGCTGTACGTGTTCATGGATGAAGAGTACAACCAGTACGAAATCGAAGAAGAAAACCTGGGCGACGCGCTGAATTACCTGAAAGACGGCATGGAATGCGAAGCCGTGTTCTATGACGGCAAGGCGATTTCCGTCGAACTGCCGACCACCATCGTGCGCCAGATCGTTTACTCGGAACCAGCCGTCAAGGGCAATACCTCGGGTAACGTGCTGAAGGAAGCCAAGATCGAAAACGCGATCGAATCGAAGCGCCACACCGTGCAGGTTCCGCTGTTCGTCAGCCAGGACGATTCCATCGAAATCGACACCCGCACCAACGAATACAAGCGCGTGGTCCGCAACTAAGCTGTTTGCGCCGCTCGCAAAAAACGCTGCCTCGTGCAGCGTTTTTTTTTGCGGGTGCGCCCAGCATGGGCGCACTCCTGTGGGTGAAAGTCCCGCCGCGAGCTGACCACAGCGAGCGAAGTGAAGCGCAACTGCGGAAGAGTAATCGACCGTGGGAAGGAAGCGTGGAGCGTAAATCATGAGCCGAGGAACACGAATCGCATAGAAGGCGCTGCCAAGCAGGGCGAGCGGGCCCAAGACCGCGAAGCTCTTGTGGTCAAGGCGAAGCGGCGTAGATGCGGCGGTTGTGTGATGAAGGAGTGCGGCCCTTACCTGGGGACGCCCTGCCTCACGTCTGAAAGGACGGCGGCGTTGCCGTAGCAGGGTCTCAGCAGAGGTCATAGTAGTTGG